>JAUNLH010000006.1 GCA_030532365.1 Porphyromonas sp. | reverse complement strand
AGTAGTCAAGACTCAAGAGAGTAGTCAATTAGGGCTTCAAAATCAATAAGAAAGTCGCTGTAAAGACCTGCTTTACAACGACTTTCTTTTATTTTAGATCACTACCCACTTTGGGAGAGAGCCATTATCAATAGACCAGGCGCTCCTAAGAGTATCCGAAAGACGTGATCACCGAGATCTGGCAAACAAACCACAAGGGTTATATGTTAGGATCTTGGGGAGCAGAACGCATGAGAAATCGCATAGAGGAGGAGAAAAAGGTCGTCGGGCAGATGATCCGACTGTACTGTCGACGCAAAGAAGGCAATAAATCACTCTGCCCCGAGTGTCAGGAGCTGCTGGCTTATGCAGAGCGGCGTCTTGAGCTGTGCCGCTTTGGTGAGGATAAGCCCACGTGCCTCAAGTGCCCCGTCCACTGCTACCGTCCGGAGATGAGGGAGCGTATCAGGGAGGTGATGCGCTGGGCAGGTCCGCGCATGCTCCTATACCACCCGATTGCCGCGCTTAAGCACCTCAGACGCGAGCTTCGGGTAAAATGAGCCGTTCTGCATACCTCCCTGTCCGCTAAAGATTTCCTAAGGTCCGATAATTTACCTTCACCCCACTGACAATACCGTCAGGGGCTGTTTTCTTATTGAAAAGGGGCAGTTAATAGATGGATTTAGCGGAAAAGACTTATATTTGTCTACAGTCGAGATAGAAACTGACGTATAACCAATAATTTAACTAACCTCAAATGAATCACACTAAGAAAAGTATCCTTTTTCCGGAGGGGAAGCTACCGGATTACCCTGAATTCGAACCTAACATACGTCGGGCTCCCGATAGGGGATGTCGCCTAACACCTGAACAGACGCGTGTGGCACTCAGAAATGCTCTGAGATATATCCCCGAGGAGTACCATGAGGCATTGGCACCCGAGTTTCTCGAGGAGTTGAGGACGCGCGGACGGATCTACGGCTATCGCTTTAGGCCGGCAGGGGATATCAAGCCCAAGCCCATTGATGAGTATGAGGGCAAGTGCGTAGAGGGGAGAGCTTTTCAGGTGATGATCGATAATAATCTATGCTTTGACATTGCGCTGTATCCGTATGAGCTCGTGACTTACGGAGAGATGGGACAGGTGTTTCAAAACTGGATGCAGTATCGCCTCGTCAAGCATTATCTCCGTCATCTGACAGATCATCAGACATTGGTACTGCACAGCGGTCATCCGCTGGGAGTCTTTGAGAGCAAGCCCGATGCGCCTCGTGTGATCCTCACAAACTCTATGATGATAGGCGAGTATGACAACCAGGAGGACTGGGAGATTGCGGCAGAGATGGGAGTGGCAAACTATGGACAGATGACCGCCGGGGGCTGGATGTATATCGGTCCGCAGGGTATCGTGCACGGCACTTTTAATACGATACTTAACGCCGGACGTCTCAAGCTCGGTGTCCCCTCGGACGGCGACCTCTCCGGTAAGCTCTTCGTCTCGTCCGGGCTCGGTGGCATGAGTGGAGCACAGCCTAAGGCAGCAGACATCGCCGGCGCAGTCTCTATCGTTGCGGAGGTGGATGCGTCACGCATACAGACTCGCTATGAGCAGGGGTGGGTAAAGTATGTGGCAGAGACCTTGGAGGAGGCTTTCGCTATGGCGGAGCAGGGTATCCGAGATAAAAAAGCTACTTCTATCGCCTATCACGGTAATATAGTGGACTTGCTCGAGTATGCCGTGAGAGAAAATATCCATATTGACCTCCTGTCTGATCAGACGAGCTGTCACGCTGTATATATCGGTGGGTATTGTCCGGTTACGATGACCTTTGAGGAGCGTACCGAGATGCTTAAAAACGATCGTGATACTTTCGTAAAGGAGGTGGACAAGACGCTCCGTCGTCACTTTGATGCGATAAAGGAACTGGTGTCTCGAGGGACCTATTTCTTTGACTACGGCAATGCGTTTATGAAGGCAGTCTTTGATGCCGGAGTAAAGGAGATTTCCAAAAACGGTTATGACGATAAGGACGGATTTATCTGGCCGAGCTATGTCGAGGATATTATGGGTCCGGAGCTCTTTGACTATGGTTACGGTCCCTTCCGCTGGGTCTGCCTAAGCGGGAAGCACGAGGATTTGCTCAAGACGGACAAGGCGGCGATGGAATGTATCGACCCGACCCGACGCTCTCAGGACAGAGACAACTGGGTATGGATACGCGATGCGGATAAGAATGCTCTTGTCGTCGGGACTCAAGCTCGAATCCTTTACTCCGACCAGGGGGGACGACTGGCGATAGCCTTGAAGTTTAACGAACTTGTACGCAAGGGAGAGATTGGGCCAGTGATGCTCGGACGCGACCACCACGACGTGAGTGGTACGGACTCTCCTTTCCGCGAGACTGCAAATATCAAGGATGGCAGCAATGTGATGGCAGATATGGCAGTACACTGCTTTGCTGGCAACTGCGCTCGAGGCATGAGCCTGGTAACTCTGCACAATGGGGGCGGCACCGGTATAGGAAAAGCGATCAATGGCGGATTTGGCATGGTCCTCGATGGGTCGGAGCGCGTAGACCAGATATTACACCTTGCGATGACGTGGGATGTGATAAACGGTGTGGCGCGTCGCTCATGGGCGAGAAACGCCAATGCTATGTCTACCGCCGAGGAGTTTAACCACACGCACGGTGACACTTACCACCTCACGCTCCCCGAGCTGGCAAGCGATGACCTTATCAATAAACTGATTCCGTGACATTTTAACCGACAAATACTTTAACAATAATACTGATTTATGAAAAAAATTATGGAATGTGTCCCTAACTTTAGCGAGGGGCGCAATATGGAAGTGATGGAGGCAATCCTCACTCCTTTTAGGAACCGAGAGGGTGTGGCACTCCTGGACTGGAGCCACGACGAAGACCATAATCGTATGGTCGTGACGCTTGTGGGTGAGCCCGAACCCCTTAAAGATGCAGTCATAGAGGCGGTTAAGATAGCTGTCGATCGGATTGACCTCACTAAGCATAAAGGACAGCACCCGCGCATGGGTGCCGTCGATGTGATTCCTTTTATCCCCGTAAAGGGTGTCACTACGGAGGAGGCCATTGAGCTCTCCAAAGAGGTCGGACGCATAATCGGGGAGGAGATAGGCGTCCCCGTATTTCTCTATGAGGACTCCGCCACGACAGAGGAGAGACGAAACCTTGCTAAGATACGTAAGGGCGAGTTTGAGGGCATGGAGGAGAAGATACAGCAGCCTGAGTGGAAGCCGGACTTCGGTCCCGTCCAGCGTCACCCGACAGCCGGAACCGTGGCAGTGGGAGCGCGTATGTTCCTCTGTGCATACAACGTCAACCTCGATGCCCCCGACGTCGAAGTGGCGACAAAGATTGCAAAGCGGGTACGCCATATAGGTGGGGGGCTTCGCTTCTGTAAGGGTATGGGGGTAGACCTGACCGAACGCCATCAGAGTCAGGTGTCAATGAACCTCACCAACTATACCAAGACTGCCATTTATAGAGCACACGAGATGGTGCGGATGGAGGCTAAGCGATACGGTGCCAATATCGTGGGCGCAGAGGTGATAGGGCTCGTTCCCCTCGAGGCACTAAGCGACTCACTGGCGTACTATCTCGGAAAGGAGAAGATCGAAGAGGGCGAGATGAGTATTGAGGAGATTGCACGTCAGGTACAAGAGTATCTCCAGCTGGAGGACTTCAAACTCGATCAGATCCTCGAGTATAAGTTGGCACAGCAGGTAAAATGAAGGAGACGCAATCACTCTATATCCATAATATAGGACAGCTTGTCACGTGTGCCGGTCGCACCCGTCGAGGAGCTGAGGCGATGAGAGATATCGGACTAATTGACGGTCCGGCGGTACTTTATATCCGTGAGGGTAAAGTGGCTTATGCCGGGCCGGAGGTGGATGCACCGCAGATTCCGGATGATGTTAGGCGCATTGATGCGGAGGGCAACTGCGTACTTCCCGGATTTGTAGACAGCCATACACACTTGGTCTTTGGCGGATTTCGCGAGGACGAGTTTCAGTGGCGCCTCGCCGGAGAGAGCTATATGAGCATTATGCAGCGCGGAGGCGGTATTGCAGCTACGACCACTGCCACACGCGCCGCCTCGGAGGAGGAGCTCGCAGACGGTGCGATGCGTCACCTGAGGGCAATGCTTCGTATGGGTGTGACGACAACGGAGGCAAAGAGCGGCTACGGACTGGACCGTGATACGGAGCTCCGACAGCTCCGTGTCACCCGCAAGCTCGACGAGATGCAACCTATCCGCCTGTACAGCACTTATATGGGAGCCCACGATATTCCTCTCGAGTACAAGGGCGAGCCGGAGAAGTACATCGAGTTTATCATCTCCGAGATGCTTCCCCTTGTCAAGCAGGAGGATTTGGCATCGTGTGTGGATATCTTTACGGAGAAGAATGTCTTTGAGCAAGAGCATACACGACGCCTATTGACTGTGGCGAAGGAGATGGGATTTGCCACAAAGATGCACGCCGACGAGATTTATCCTCTCGGGGGGGCGGAGCTTGCGGCAGAGCTTGGGTGCCTCTCCGCAGACCACCTGCTCGAAATCTCTGACGACGGTATCCGGGCATTAGCCGAGAGCAGTACCGTAGCGACCTGTCTCCCCCTTACGGCTTTTTCGCTGATGGACGAGTACGCTCCGGCACGTAAGATGATAGACGCAGGATGCGCTGTCGCACTGGCGTCCGACCTCAACCCGGGCAGTTGCTTCTCCGCCTCCATACCTTTGCTCATCGCCCTCGCCACCATATATATGCACATGACGGTGGAGGAGGCAATCTCTGCGCTGACCATTAACGCCGCCACGGCAATAGATATGGACGACAGAGTCGGCTCCCTTGAGGAGGGCAAGTATGGAGATGCGATTATCCTCAAGTATCCGTCGTACAAGTTTTTGTCCTACCATTTCGGGATGAATATTGTGGACACGACGATTATTGGAGGCGTGCCTTATACCTTTGACTAACCTTTTACTTACATACTATACTTATGAAACTAATTGAACAATCCGTGCGTGGATTTGTGAATAAAACTTCGGGTAACGATCCGGTGCCGGGAGGTGGCAGTATCTCGGCGCTATGCGGTTCGATATCCGCCGCCCTTACTCATATGGTGGCGCACCTGACCATCGGAAAGAAGAAATACGCCGACGTCGAAGCGCAAATGAAAGAGCTCGCCGACAAGGCACTGCAGATACAAGAGGATTTGCTTCTTGACATCGATAAGGACAGCGACTCCTATGATATTGTATTCAAGGCGTTTAAGATGCCAAAGGATACCGATGAAGAAAAAGCAACCCGCTCCGCTGAGATACAGCGCACGACCAAGATTGCCGCGGAGGTCCCTATGAGCGTTGCCGAGAAGACATATCGCCTCATCCCCCTTATTGAGGAGGTGGTAATGAAGGGGAACCAAAACGCCATTACAGACGGCTGTGTCGCTATGATGTGCTGTCGCACGGCAGTACTTGGTGCGCTCCTCAATGTCCGTATCAACCTCTCTTCACTTAAAGATGAGGTGTTCGTGACAGAGTACAAAGCGAAGGCAGAGCGTATGGAGAGAGAGATTGATGCCATAGAGCGTCGGATACTGGACCACGTTTACACTCAGATTTGACCATGAAAGTTAAAGAAACACCATATCATACCTCCGGTACTGTCAAGTACGTCATCGGAGAGGGGGATATCACGATATCCGACATCGAGAGACTGATATGTGCAGAGAGAGTGGAGTACACCCTGTCGTCCGCTGCCAAACAGCGTATCCTCGAGTGTCGCGAGTATCTCGACAATAAGGTACAGACGGCAGGGCGCCCTCTGTACGGCATTACCACCGGGTTCGGTTCGCTCTGCAATATAAGCATTCCCTCAGATGACCTGACCACACTCCAGGAAAACCTGGTAAAGAGCCACTCCTGCAGTTATGGCGAAGAGGTCCCTATGCCCGTTGTAAAGATAATGTTGCTCCTAAAAGCACACGCACTATCCCTCGGAAAGAGTGGCGTCCAGATAGAAACAGTGCAGTGCATAGTGGATATGCTCAACCACGACGTAATCCCCGTGGTCTATGATAAAGGTTCGCTCGGAGCCTCCGGTGACTTAGCACCGTTGGCGAAGCTCTTTCTCCCAATCATAGGCGAGGGAGACGTCTACTACAAAGGAAAGATTGTCGATGCGAAAGCCGCATTTGACGCCGAGGGTATCCCCACCGTGACGCTCAAGAGTAAGGAAGGCTTAGCCCTGCTCAACGGCACCCAGTTTATGAGTTCGCATGCGGTGTATGCCCTTATCCTGGGACGCCGTGCCCTGTATGCCGCCACAGCGATAGGCGCACTCTCACTCGAGGCGTTTGACGGACTGGATGCCCCCTTCATTCCCCAGTTACACGAGATACGCCCGCACCCCGGACAGATAGAGGTAGCGACGCAGATGCGCTCGATGCTTGAGGGCAGTGTATTGCAGACAAAGGCAAAGCCACAAGTGCAAGACCCATACTCCTTCCGCTGCATTCCCCAGGTACACGGTGCCTCGTGGGACACCTACAAATATGTGGAGTCCATCATCACACGTGAGATAAACTCCGTGACAGACAATCCCACGGTCTTCCCGGAGGACGACCTCATCGTCAGTGGAGGAAACTTCCACGGACAGCCGATTGCTCTCGTTATGGATTTCTTTGCCATCGCCATGGCAGAGCTTGGTAATATCTCCGAGCGTCGTACCGCTCAGCTGATACTCGGGCTTAGGGACCTCCCGGAGTTCCTTGTCGCTCAGCCGGGGCTCAACTCCGGGTTTATGATACCTCAGTATGCCGCGGCGGCGATGGTGAGCCGAAATAAGATGTATTGTTTCGCCGCCTCCTCTGACAGTATCGTCAGTTCCAATGGGCAAGAAGACCACGTCTCTATGGGTGCGAATGCCGCCACGAAACTCTTGCCCCTCCTCGACAACCTATATGCGATACTCGGCATCGAACTCCTTAATGCCGCTCAGGCTATGGAACTGAAAGAGAGCCAAACGGAAACCTCTCCCCGTATCAAGAAGCTCTTCGACGACTTCCGTAAGAAATGCACCTTCGTAAAAGACGATGTAGTGATGTATCCGGTCCTGGATCACGCGGCGACATTCGTCTACGGCTATGACTTTGCAAACCTGCATCGCTAAATAAATACCTTTTGTACAGATTGTGCAAAGGATCCGGATAAGGGCTAACCGACAGGAGTTGCACCCTCTGTATCGCTTTATCCGCTCCCAATCTCAGCCCTCCCCAATCTCAGTGGGGAGGGCAATTTGTGCCTCTTATCGTCTTTGCAACACCACGATAAGCCTGACAAAATTTTCATCTGATAATCAGTATCTTTATTGCGTTAAAACCAATATTCTTTGAAGCATTGCAAGAGGAAAGGAGGTTCGCTCCTTGACAAGTTATTTTGAGTTTATGACAAGGAGACATAATACGATGAATAGCAATAACCTAACATTTGAAGAAATCATTTGCTTGCATTGGGCTGGGCTATCGAATAAAGAGATAATGCTGATGAGCTGTAAGGACTTAGACCGGCTTTACGAGGAGCGAGAAGGAGAGTTCGAAAAGCTACTCGACAGAGCTGGGCAGCTACTTGACAAGCAAGAGGCTCTCGGCATACAGACACTATCTTGGCAAGATAAGCTCTATCCTCACGGTCTGAAGGCTATTGGACAAGATGCACCCCCCTTGATACACCTTCTGGGTGACAGTGACTTACTAAATGAACCCCAAGCCGTGGCTATCATTGGGGCTAGAGCTGCCGATAGTGCAGGTCTCGATGCGGCCTATCGTCTTGGGCAGCGGTATGCTGAGCAAGACGAGGTGGTGGTCAGCGGGCTCGCCTTGGGTTGCGACGCAGCCGCTCATGAGGGTTGTCTTAGCGTCTTGGGCAAGACAATCGCAATAGTGGCTTCAGGTTTAGATATCACCCACCCCAAGGAGCATGTCGGGTTACAATCGCGCATCCTTGAGTCCGGTGGCTTGCTCCTCTCGGAGCAACTTATCAGAGTAAAGGCTAACCCTACAAGGCTGATAGCACGCAACCGCCTACAAGCTGCACTTTCCCAGGCTGTAATCCTTGCCCAATGCCCAAGAGAAAGTGGCTCGATGAAGACCATGGGCTTTGCTCGCAAGTACAAGAAAAAGTGCTTTGCTGTCGCTTTCTCTCAAAGCTCGGTTAAAAACGGAGGTAATCGACTGCTAATCGAGGAGAGCAAGGCGGCTCCTATAATCCTATAATTTTACATGTAATATGCAAACTAAAACGCTAAGATAATGTGATTACTTGTTTGCACCCTAGCCCAGTAGACGAACCATTGCTTACTCATTACTATATAACATTCGATGCCACAAACCCACACGAAGGTGCTACAATAACGAGAGTACACCATAAAGCGCCATTCGAATTTTTCATACCTAATATCTCCCTGGGAGACAGCATGGAGGAGATAGAATCAGAAATTGGCAGCCTAGATGCTACTGACAAACCCAATTCTTTCAAAACGTCTGGGGAGTACAATGGGGCTGGGGTAGAAATCGAATTTGTCTTTTCCGACAAGCGATTAACTCAAATAAATTGCTCATTTATCCCCATAAGGGCTACCGGCTTCTTCCCTAGTCTGGTGGTACCATCTGAGACTAAACTTGCTGTAATCGAGTCACTAAAAGAAAAATTTGGTGAAGCAGATAGCATAAAATCAGATGGCTTCATCTCTAAGGATGACACCTACAGGTGGAATTTTGGCACTTCAGGTATTTCCCTGCAAGATTATGAGATTGGCTTTAATACATTTCTCACCCTCATTTACTACAAAGCAGACCTGACGGACTAACGAGCAAAAAAACTTTTCATCAAACAATTCTCGCTCAGATCATTAAGAGTCATTACATACTAAGGGCATAAACACAAAGCAGTCAGCGATATTCGTTTGAAGTCAATTGGTATCATAGAGAGGACAAAGTAGTTTGCAAATAGAGAGGTCAAACTTAGCAGAAATCAATAATACGACCAATATTACATAAATATACAATGTATCATTGGTCAAATATGTAATGCAACTACAATATTTCTACCCATACCATAAGAATAAAGAGATACCCGGGGACATGAAAAGATTGGTCTTAAATGCTGTCCAGATAAGGGAAGTCGATTTTATCATGACTAGTTCGGATGTTAACCTCTCCTTTCTTCCGATCTTCAAGATAAAAGACATCGCAATTTACTGGAGTCTATACTCCGGTAATATTGAGAGGGGGGGGGGGAGGACACATATTCTTATATTGAGACCGAGAGCCTCCCGAAGGACAACATCACCTCTCTTAATCACAGCCGCTTAGAGACGGAAATAAGAGAACTTCAAAGTTCACAGTGACTGAGATACAGTGCATTCTATAATAGCATACGAAATGACAGCAAGACCAAAAGAAGAAAAAAGCCGCCGAAGAACACAATGTATTGGCTTTCTGTTCCTTAGCCATTCCCATGATCAAAAGCCAGATTTTAACGGCTATTCATGCCCACTTACGAATAATATTGTGTATATTTGCCGTGCAACGTGTTTGGATAAAGGTTCTCACTTTTATAGAATCCTTGGATGATTATAAATCTGGACAATCTTTATCTAACTACGAAACACAAGACATTAGAGTGAGATCTGCCTTAGGCAGAGCATTTGTAAATGGAGGTCTTTGGAACGGACTCCGGACATACGACTCCGAAGTCAGTTGTATGATAACGAGCAACTTGCTGACTTAAGGAGAGTTTCAGCATAGTTCAGAGAATCCCATAACTCACTAATTATCAGCAGTTTACCCCCCCCCCATTTGGGGCGCAACTACGAGGTGACAACCGATATTGGAGTATTATGGATAATAGTAAGGCAAGTAACAGCAGTAAGGGCGGGGAGAAGAAGGGAACGCGCGTAATCAGTCGCTACATCATACTGATCTCCGACGTTTTTGTGAGTATGGTAGCAGCGTACCTTTCGTTAGTTGCCTTCTCCTGGATCACAGGACTAGTAAGGGTAGACAAGCTGACCACAGGGGTCATATTAGTTGCTGCACTATTATCTACCCTCATCTCATCAGTATCACTGGGCACATACCGACAGCTTCTACGATATCAGGTATTCGCAATCGGCAGACGGATGCTGGCGATGCTTATACTCAATGCCCTCCTCTTCCTGACATTTATCCTTGCTGGAAATTACCTCCTGCCTCTACAGTACAGTGAAAAGGCACTCTTGCTGATGGCGATCAATTACTTCGGCTTCTTCGTCGTCACTTTTGTACTATACCGCTCGGCAGCAATGATTGTAGCAAGATCTCTGTGGGGCACTAGTACCTCAAAGGAGGCTCGCGAGAGGGTCGTGATTTTTGGTGTTAATACGAACAGCAGCAAACTGGCAACAGTACTACAAGACAATCCTAAGTACCGGGTGCTAGGCTTCTGTGCAAAAGAGCCCAAGCGAAACAATGCCACAGTGGCAGATCTCCCAGTATATTGCGTCGCGAATAACGAACAGCTAAAACGGCTCATTGACCGGCTAGAGGTCAATGCCATTGTATACTCAAATAAGAGCGACATGCTCAAAGAGCGGGATTCCCTAATCATCGAAAGCGCTAAGCTAGGTGTTAAAAGTCTACTTTCCCCCGAGATCAATGAAACCTCGCCCACAGACCTCGCTCGCGAAAGCGTGCAAAAAATAGAGATGGAAGACCTTCTCAACCGTGAAGTGATACACCACGAGCATGATAAAGTCAAAGCCATGTATGGCGACAAAGTGGTGATGGTTACAGGTGCGGCAGGGAGCATAGGGTCAGAGCTAGTATTGCAAATCGCAGAATTAGGGGTGAAACAACTCATTCTATTTGATATAGCAGAGACCCCTCTACATAACATACGGCTCAAGCTAAATAGCAAATACCCTGATCTCGACTTCGTGCCCATACTAGGTGATGTAAGGAGTCAAAATCGGCTCAATGCAATATTCAATAAGTTCCGCCCACAAATTGTGCTACACGCTGCAGCATACAAGCATGTACCACTTCTAGAAGAGAATCCTTGTGAGGGGGTGATGGCAAACGTGCAAGGGTCCAAAAATGTAGCGGACTTCTGCCTCAAGTACGAGGTGGAGCGGATGGTGATGGTTTCAACAGACAAAGCAGTCAATCCCACCAATGTACTGGGCGCAACCAAACGTGCCGCAGAGATATATGTGCAGGCACTAGGCAAGGCAGTAGAAGAAGGGAAGGTAGAAGGCAAGACAACATTCATCACTACACGATTTGGAAATGTCCTGGGTTCGCAAGGCTCTGTGAT
Organism: Porphyromonas sp.; assembly: GCA_030532365.1. Lineage (GTDB taxonomy): Bacteria > Bacteroidota > Bacteroidia > Bacteroidales > Porphyromonadaceae > Porphyromonas_A. Next base: position 45,776 of record JAUNLH010000006.1, on the reverse strand, counting down.
ACCGCTCTTCCGCGATCAAATAGCAAAGGGAGGTCCAGTGACTGTGACCGATCCCAGAATCAACAGGTTCTTTATGAGCATACATGAAGCATGCTCATTGATACTAGAAGCCTCGTCCGTAGCGACAGCAACGACGATCTTCGTCTTTGATATGGGCAAGCCACATAAGATCAAAGACCTAGCAGAAAACATGATCCGACTGGCAGGGCTCGAACCCTACACGGACATCGACATCAAATTCACTGGATTACGACCCGGAGAAAAACTGTACGAAGAGAAGTTGGCAGACGGGGAAAATACCATCCCGACCAAAATCCCCAAGATACACATCGCAAAGGTAAGAGATCACGAGTACCATAGCCTTTATGACACCTATGAAGCCCTTCGTGACCACGCTCGCAAGTTTGAGATCGAAGAGAGCGTCCAGCTCCTTCTTGACCTCATCCCCGAGTACACCCCCGCCCCCAACTCCCCCTTCTCTACCCTCCGCGTTACTCATTAACACGACGAAGGACAGCAAGGCATCATACGGAGAGAGGCACAATGTAAGGCATTAAGATGACGATCGACAATTCAGATAGGTCAAAAACCATAGCTAAAAACACAATTGTCTTGTACATCAGGATGATATTTGTCTTAGGTGTGTCTTTGTATACTTCTCGTGTACTATTAGATGTACTTGGCGTTGAGGATTATGGTGTCTACAACGTGGTAGGAGGCATTGTCACTATGCTGGGTTTCTTCAATGGAGCTATGGTATCCTCGACGCAGCGTTTTTTCTCTTTTGCAATCGGTCAAAATGATTTAAAGCAGCTGTGTCTCAACTACTCTACAATACTTATAATCCAAGTCGGTCTAGCATTGCTTATACTACTATTAGCTGAGACAGCAGGGTTGTGGTTTGTTAACAACTACTTAGTGATACCAGCAGAAAGACTTAATGCTGCATTGTGGGTGTATCAATTTGCCGTAATGACATTTATTGTGACTATACTACAAGTACCATTTACTGCTATGATAATAACGCATGAACGAATGAAAGCGTTTGCATATATCAGCATAGCAGATATTATAATGAAGCTTTTAGTAGTAATAGCACTTCCGATAGTACATTATGACAAACTAATTATATATGCAGAGCTACTCTTTTTCATTGCACTACTTACATTTATCACTTATGTAGTTTATACTCGCATTAGGTTTAAGCATGTAAAGTATGTCAAAGAAAAAAATAGAACGCTCTTCAGGACATTAACTAGCTATATGGGTTGGAACCTATGGGGCAATGCAGCAGCAGTCATTATGAACCAGGGCGTAAATATCCTTATCAATCTATTTTTTGGACCAGCAGTAAATGCAGCACGAGCGATTGCTTATCAAGTTCAAAGTGCAGTGAATCAATTGGTCGCAAATTTCCAATTGGCGATGAATCCACAGATTGTAAAGTCCTATGCATCAAATGATTTAAATTATATGCATAGTTTAATTATTAGAGGATCAAAGCTCTCATTCTTTCTTATCTTTACATTAGCTCTCCCTGTTTCAATAGAAACGGAATTTTTATTATCTATTTGGCTTAAAGATATACCTCAGCATGCGATCCAATTTACAATCCTGGTGATGATTTTGGCTTGTATTGATTCATTCTCTGGCACTCTTATGGTAGCGGCACAAGCTTCAGGAAGGATCAAATTATATCAGAGCGTCGTTGGCGGGCTCCTTATTCTCAATTTGCCGTTATCTTACATCGCACTCAAATTAGGATCAAGTGCAGAGACAACAATGTACATTGCAATTACAATCTCACTGCTTGCTCTTTACTTTAGATTAAGAATAATTTCCCCTCTAGTAGGACTAAAGGGGAAAATGTTCCTAATGGGCTCCATACTCCCATCCTCTTTAGTAGCAATCTCTTCCATAGCATTCTCACTAACTATCAAATATAACTTGCAGATCCAAAGTCAAATCAATTCTATAATTGTGATTCTCATTACAGTTATTTCAACAATAATTTTCACAATGGTCATAGGTTTAACAAGGGAAGAACAATCATTCATAAAAACGAGAGTATTCAAAAAACAATGAGTGAAAATAAAATACTTCAAATTCTTGATTCTAACTTATGCGTGGGGTGCGGCACTTGTACAGCAATGAACCCACAAGGATTAAGAATGACGTGGGATCAATATGGTTTTCAAATTCCACAAACTACATCCGGCTATGCGCCTAAAGGTGAAGAGAAAGTATGCCCCTTCAATATCGAACCAGATCAGGATGTAAGAACCGAAGATGAAATTGCTAACATCTTTCTAAGTGATGCTCACAACTATGATAAGAAAATAGGGAGATATATTAACACATACGTGGGATTTTCAAAAAAATACAGAATGACCTCATCATCTGGAGGTATTGCAACTTATGTTTCTAGTCAACTTATACAGATGGGGGTTGTAGATGCTGTTGCGATGGTTCATGAATCAGAAGACCATCTAAATCGATTTGAATTCAAATTTGTCTCCAACCCTGAGGATGTAACGAATGGTTCAAAGACAAAGTATTACCCCGTCACTTACGCGGAAATCCTACAAAAAATAAGAGTATTCCCAGGCAAGGTAGCAATTAGTGGAGTTGGATGCTTTATCAAGTCAATAAGATTACTTCAATACTATGACCCCATTTTTAGAGATAAGATCAAATTCACGATAGGAATAATCTGTGGGGGAATTAAGAGCTCATTCTTCTCAGATTACCTAGCACAAAAAGCAGGATGCAAAGGAGATTACAAGCAACCTGAATTTAGAGTGAAAAACAATAATGGCAACGCATTAGATTACTCATACTCATGCATCGATACCATTACTAACGAAAAGCATCTGTTGAGAATGAGATCTGTCGGTGATATGTGGGGGACAGGTTTTTTCAAGGCAAACGCTTGTGACTTTTGCGATGATGTGACTACTGAATTAGCAGATATCTCACTAGGTGATGCATGGCTACCAGAGTACCAAAATGACGATAGAGGACAAAATGTAATAGTTGTAAGGAGTGAGATCGCCGAACAAATCATAAGAACTGGTTTAACAAGTGACGAATTAAATGTTAAGGAACTTTCTCTTGATAGATTCTTAAGGTCTCAAAGAGGTAGCTTCAATCACAGACATAAAGGACTGAAATTTAGAATAAATAATGCAACACGGAAAGGGCTATCTATTCCTCCCAAAAGACACGATAATGCAACAATAAACCTCCTATTTAAGAACGTCCAAAGAAAAAGACTTCAAACAAAATCTAAAAGCTTATCCATATGGAAAGCAACAAGAAATGCAGATATTTTTGATCGGAAGTCAAAAAAATACCTAATTGCACTTAAAATCAGTACCGAAATGTATCATATAGATAGATTAGTCCCCCAACTAATTAGAAAGGGAAAAACAATGATATCAAGATTCAAAAAGCATACGTTTCATGGCTAAAGTGGGCATACTTACACAACCATTAGGCACTAACTACGGAGGGATATTACAGGCGTTTGCTCTGCAATATGTGTTGCGTGAAATGGGATATATTCCTCTCATTCTAGATAGAACTCGTCCATGGTATTTTAATGTAGCATACTGGGGATGGCACGGGTTTAACTATGCTATAGGACGTCGTCCTAAGTTCAGAAGTACACCTAATACAAAGGAGCTTGGAGTGCTTACCCAACACACCTCACGATTTATTAAGGATCATATTTCTATAACAGCTCCAATTGGAAGTACCAGAGGTTTAGGAAGCGTAGTAAAAAAAGAGCAATTGGATGTTGTGATTGTAGGAAGTGACCAAGTGTGGCGTAAAGCCTACTCTCCTTGTATGCCCAACTATTTCTTAGACTTCTTATTTGGAAATGACAATGTCAAGAAGATTGCTTATGCTGCCTCTTTTGGTATTGATGAATGGGAGTTTGGGAAGAAAGAAACAGAGTACTATAGTCTGCTAGTGAAAAAGTTCGATGCAATCAGTGTTAGGGAAGACTCCGCAGTAGAGTTATGTCAGAAATATCTGGGTGTAGAAGCCACACATGTACTAGATCCTACTATGCTAGTAAATAGATCTGTGTATGAGAGTTTAGCTGTTTCTCCGATCACTTATCCTAGCAAGGGGAATCTGTTTTGTTATATCCTTGACAGAACATCCCAAAAGATGTCCTTCGTGGCGGAGGTGGCAAAAGAAAAGTCTCTCACTCCTTATGAACTCCTGCCAAAAAAGACATTTGCAGAGATTAGCTCCAATAGAGAATTAGATGACTGTATTTTACCTCCCGTTGAACAATGGCTAAGGAGCTTTTTGGATGCAGAGTTCGTCATCACTGACTCCTTTCACGGTACAGTCTTCTCCATTCTCTTCAATAAGCCTTTCCTCGTCATTGGGAATGAATCTCGTGGGCTAACACGATTCACTTCTGTACTGAACACTTTCAATCTTTTGGATAGATTGATCAATCCAGAAATACATAACCCAATAGACGAAATCGACTGGCTTAAAACAAATCTGGCCTTGAGTGATAAGACGATAAAGTCAATACATTTTTTAAATGAATTTATACATGGATAATACTCACCCGAAAATATCTGTCGTGATTCCCTTATATAACAAGGAGAAAACCATCAAGAAAACAATTCAGTCTGTCTTGGATCAAGACTTTAAAGATTTTGAATTGATAGTTGTTAATGACGGGTCTAAGGATAAGAGCGCTACAGTAGTCCAATCAATCGATGACTCAAGAATTAGACTAATAGATAAACCTAATGGGGGAGTATCGTCTGCGAGGAATAGAGGAATTGTAGAAGCAAAATCAGATTATATTGCCTTCCTTGATGCGGATGACTATTGGCTCCCCAATCACTTGACTGAGATCAATAATTTGATTGAAGAATATGGAGATAGATGTAGTGTATTCACTACGAATTTTACTCGTGAATTTTCAGATGGCACTTCCTTTCCAAGCCGAAATGATTTAAAAAAAGGACAAATAAGCAACTACTTTAAGACTATATGTAAGGGTGCTATAATTCATAGTTCATCCGTTGCTATAAAGAAAGAGGCGTTATTACATATAGGAATGTTTAATGAAAATTACACTCATGGTGAGGATATCGACCTGTGGAATAGATTAGCCCGAAAATACGAAGTAGCATACTCACCTGACCCATCTTCCATATATAGGATCACCAATGAAGGAAGTGTCCTAACTATGAATTATGACAGAGAAGCAGCAAAGAATGCGCTTAAAGGTGTATCAACTAATCCACATGATCTCTATCTGTCATGTAAAAGATATCTCTTTTATTGCATTAAAAGGCTTATCAATTACAAACCTCAAGTTAGAAAACCATAGTTTAACCACTGTATGATTAGACCTGAATCTTACTACACAGTATATATTTCATTGGTGGTAATCTTAGTCATCATAGAAAGCTTAAAACTTTCTATGAAATCAAATTCATATCTTTTCTCTAAACATAAGTCAATAACCTTTTCAGTTCTACTAACTGTTACACTCTGTCTTTTTATAGGTTTACGTCCTATTGATATTACTTTTGTTGACACAGTTACCTACGCTCGTCTATTTGAACAATATGCTGCAGGTGATTACTCCACGGTCTATCATACAAATGAGTTGGCCTTTAATTTTTTCACATATTTTTGTGCTCAAATAATGAGTGTGTCAAGCTACTTCTTATTGCTAGAAATCTTATATCTGCTTCCAGTACTCATATCCTGCTATAAATTTTTCAAAAGCAACTCATATTTAGCTTTGTTGTTTTTCCTAAGCTCTTTTACTTTCTATGCATATGGGGTAAACACAATAAGACAGGGGATTTCCACAAGTTTGATTTTACTAATGGCATCACTTATACTGGTTGAAGAAAAAGTGTATAAAGGTATTTTTTGGGGCGGGCTTGGTGTTTTATTTCACGCATCTGCCATCTTGCCATTTTTTCTCCTCTTGCTTAGTAAGTGGTGTAATACATTTAAGCCCTATTTGATCATGTGGATCGTAGCGATAATAATAAGTGCATTATTTGGCAATACATTTACCGGAACTTTTTCATTTATAGGTTCTTCATACGATGACAGATTTGCAGACTACTTATTAAATGAAGCGGATCCCTCATTATTTTCAAAAACAGGATTTAGATTAGATTTCATTATATATAGTTCACCCCCAGTACTTCTCGCTTACTATTTTATTGTCATTAAAAAGTATCATGACAAGATATACCTTCGACTTGTTTTCACCTATATGTTAGCTAATATATTTTGGATACTAATTATCCGTGCAAATTTTTCTGATCGCTTTGCACACCTTTCATGGTTTATATATCCATTGATTCTCGCATATCCGTTGATGAGAGCTCCAGTGGTTCGCAATCAAGGAAAATTAACTGCAGCCATCCTTTCTATTCAATGTTTTGTTACAGTAATTTTATCACTCATATAGGAAATGAAGAAACTACTTCGATTGGTCACCATATCCGACTCCTTTGGTATGATTGAGGGACAACCTCAGTTTTTGAGAAAAAATGGATACAAGGTAATCGGTATTTCAGGTCCACCGGTGGACTTATCAGAGAAGGCAGCTAGTAGAGAGAGGTTTCGGACGATTGTTATTCCTAATCTAGTTCGACCTATTAGTATTGACAACGATCTTAAGGCATTATTCCAGTTGATCAAGGTCATAAAAAAAGAGAAGCCTTTAATTGTTCACGCTAATACGCCAAAGGCATCTCTATTAGGCATGATGGCGGCATGGTGGTGTCATGTACCACACCGCATATATACAGTTACAGGGTTAAGGTTTGAGACCACCACTGGGCTCTTTAGATGGGTGTTAATCAGAATGGAAAGGATCACCTGTGCTTGTGCTACAAAGGTGATACCAGAAGGGGATGGTGTCGCTAAGACCTTGAGGGGAAACAGGATAACAAAGAAACCGCTCAAAAAAATATTGAATGGTAATATCAATGGGATCAACCTCAATTATTTTTCAAGGTCAGAAGATGTGCTGGAGCAAGCTAAGCGCATCAGCGATAAGACAGGAGGTAGCTTCACCTTTATTTTTATCGGTCGAATTGTTAAGGATAAGGGTATAATGGAGTTGGTCAATGCATTCCAGAAAATACACGTTGTATATCCTGATAGTCGTTTACTATTAGTCGGGAAGATGGAGTCAGATTTAGACCCACTCCCTGATGAAGTCATCCGCGATATACAAGACAATGATTGTATAATAGAAGCTGGATGGCAAACTGATGTCAGGCCGTGGCTAGCATCATCAGACACCCTAGTGTTGCCAAGCTATCGAGAAGGGTTCCCAAACGTAGTTATACAGGCTGGCGCCATGGGATTGCCTGTTGTAGTCTCTGATATTAACGGCTGTAATGAGATTGTCATCGAAGGTGAGAATGGTTATATTGTCCCGGCACGAGATAGCGACGCCCTGTATCATGGTATGCTCAAGATGATTGAGGATAAGAATCAGACCATATACATGTCAAAGAATGCTAGACCGATGATCGAAAGCCGTTACGAGCAATCGGCGGTATGGCAAGCTTTACTACAAGAATACAATTCACTCATTGACAATGAATAATGTATAGGAGGTATATAAAACGATTGTTGGATTTTTTGATGGCACTGATAGGACTCGTGGTGCTGTCACCTCTATTGGTGGTGATTTACATCTGGTTGAGTATTGCCAATAAGGGAGCGGGCGCTATCTTTATACAGGAGAGACCAGGTAAGGATGAGAAAATATTTAAGCTCTATAAGTTTAAGAGTATGACGGATGAACGAGACGCGAAGGGACGCCTATTACCTGATGCACAGCGCATAACCACAGTCGGTCGCTTCGTTCGGAAGACCTCTATAGATGAGCTTCCCCAATTATGGAATGTCCTCAAAGGGGACATGAGCTTTATCGGACCAAGACCATTATTCGTTCGATATTTACCTTACTATACGGAGCGCGAACACCGCCGTCACGAGGTGCAACCTGGTATTACTGGGCTTGCCCAGGTGAACGGGAGGAATCATCTCCCTTGGGATAAACGTCTGGAGATGGATGTTTCATACGTAGAACATCAGTGTTTTTCGTTAGATTTTTCTATCTTTATGAAAACGATTAAGAAGGTGCTGTCTCGTGAGGATATTGCCGTCATTCCAGGAGCGTTAGGTTTACCCCTTGATAAAGACAGGATAACCAAGTCCAATATGAATGCATAGGTGAAGTCATGAGATAATTAGACCCTTATTTCCATAACTGTGATATTACGACTAGAGAGAAAAATTTACTTTTAATTAATGTATATAGAAATGCTTACACATTGGCTGACGCATGAGGGTGATTTGGAGATGTGAATAAAATAGATGAATGATCCAAGGAGATATCGTACAATGCACTTCATTCCTCCTTTCACTCCTGAGAATACTAAAATTGAGTTTGAGGATAACAGGGGATCTGACAAGAGACTTGATTCTATATTAGAAGATGATGAAATGGTTGTCATGAATGGTTTGACAGGTAGAATTTGTAAAATCAATAGAGTAGAGCGTTTACAGTCGTAAATCACTGATGTTAAGGATCATTTTAGAGCGATCGCCTCTTAGCAGCAAAGTCCCCTTGGATTCATCTCATTGTTTACCATAAGGTGGAGGTGTTATTCTTTTCTGAATAAGGAAATACAAAGTTGGGTGAGATGGCACCGTGTCCAATGAATTTGTCGAGGCAAATAAAATATCTGATACTATGAATTATGCAATAGTACGCTTTAGAAAAAATAAATGCAAACCATAATATGCAAAAGCAGGAGGGCACAACATACAAGGAGAAAGAGAATATGTCCTGCTACTAAAGAATTGGTTCACACTCTTAGAGAACGAGAAAAAAATATTGATAGATTTTTTATGCTATGCTGTATGGGTTTCACACCAGCAAGTATCATAATGGTATTAGAAGAGAAGGTTAATATTTCAACGGACTTCTTTTGGAAGGATATGAAAAAACAACGGAGTAGATATGCGATGTACTTATTACTATGAGAAAAACACTGATATCTATTTTGGCATAACTTATTTTGGGGAAATACCTTGGGGAATGAAAGAACTTGTTGAGGGGAATGGTTGAGGTAATGATAATAATCTATTCTTGACATGCTGGAGGATTAATGAGCATAATGTTATGAATAATATACTTTTCAACTGCGTGATTGGAGAAATTAGCTGCCGAAGCATTTTCGAGGAACCATAGAGAAAGATGGCCGTATCTATGTTGCTGATTTGGATGAGACCATACATGGAATGGTAGAGACTGACCTCGAAATTATGGTTTTTTTATTTATGATAAGAACTATTTAGGTACATGAGAAAAAATAGGAGAAGCACTATCGGAGTTAACTATACAGAAGCATATTAACTAGATCTCTCTATTATTTGATTTTAAAAGAGGGGGGTAGCTTTTTGTATTTGATAGACTAATTAAACGAAAGAACTTCTTTTGTGATGTTTTATTTCATTTTTTGATGTAAAAAAAATAAGTCGAAGAGTTTGATGTAAAAAAATAAGTCGAAGAGATGGCATTACAGCTTTTATGCTAAATACGTGTTCTATCATATGAGGATCAGTCTTTCTTTTCAAAGCGTTTTTATCTTATCCCAGTTACTCATAAAAAATGACTTGGGGAATAGTGTGATGATTAATAGATCTTTCAATTATTGTATCTTAAATATTGTATTAAAACTGTCATTATGAGAAATAAAGCGATAATTATTGGGGCAGGGACTTATGCCGAGATTTACTCTCAGTATCTTTCTTCAGGCTATGATGTAGTCGGTTTTTATGACGATAACGAAGAGATTCATGGTAAAGTAATCAACGACATCTTAGTAATTGGCTCTATTAGAAAAGCAAAGGAGTACGTTAGTGCTCATCACAAAACAAATGTATTTATTCCTCTCGGAAATAATGAACTTAGATTTAGACTCTTTAATGAGTTTGTTAAGTGCGGCGCATTGACCCCCAATTTCATTCACCCCTCTGTTATAATAGACCCAACTGTTAAATTAGGAAGAGGGGTGTATATATTGCCGAGTAGCAGTATCATGCCTTTTTCATCTATAGGAGATTTCACAATGATAAGCATGGGAGTAAATATTGCTCACCATACAAAAATTGGGGAGGCATGTTTTTTCTCACAAGGAACTAATGTCGGTGCTTCAATTATAGTTGAAGATCTTGCTTATTGTGGAATTGCATCCACAATAATGACTGGAGTAAAGTGCGTCGGTAAAAATTCTCTAATAGGAGCTGGTGCAGTTGTTATCCGAGATGTCAAACCTAATTCTATTGTAGCTGGAGTACCCGCAAAGCTATTGAAATACAAAGCAATGTAAGTCTATTTCGGAGATACCTGTTCATCTGTAAAAGTAAAAACTTATAGACTCCATTCTATACTTAGTAGCAGAAAGTGTGATGTATACCAGAATAGCTAATTAGAGAGCGTTACCTTTTTTATACATGACTACCTGATTAGTACGAAGCAGTGTAGATTGTGATGATAGGTAACCATAGAGCTGGAACCGAGATGGTCTTATTGATATATAAATCGCAACAATCAAAATAAAGTCACTTAGATTATTTCACTGCTAAACATTTATACAAGATATTTTTATTTGCATGAAGAAAAAGATTTGGCTGTCGTTGGCTGAGATGGGTGGCAACGAACAGAAGTATATCAAGGAGGCGTTTGATACTAATTGGGTGGTACCTCTGGGCCCTAATGTCAATGCTTTTGAGGCGGACTTGAGGGCGTATCTCAATGAGGATGTGCATGTGGTAGCACTGAGCGCGGGGACTGCTGCTCTGCACTTGGCTATGGTAATGCTGGATGTCAAGCCGGGTGATGAGGTGATCTGTCAGAGTTTCACCTTCTCAGCTAGTGCTAATCCAATCAAATACCAAGGAGCATCTCCAGTATTTGTGGACAGCGAACCCAAAACATGGAATATGTGCCCTCGAGCTTTGCGAAAAGCGATAGAGGATCGGATCAAGGTGACTGGCAAAAAACCTATGGCCATAGTACCAGTTCACTTATATGGGATGCCTGCTAGGATGGACGAGATCATGGAAGTGGCAAACGAATACGAGATACCTATCATTGAGGATGCAGCCGAGGCATTAGGCTCCACCTACAAGGGGCGCAAGTGTGGCACTCTTGGCAAGTACGGAGCACTCTCGTTTAACGGCAATAAGATCATCACTACATCAGGTGGAGGTGCACTGGTGACCCGCAGTGAAGCAGAGGCTAAGCGCATCATGTTCTTTGCTACACAAGCTCGTGAAGATGCACCTCATTATCAGCACGAACACGTGGGTTACAACTATCGTCTGTCCAACATATCAGCTGGTATCGGGCGTGGTCAGATGGAAGTATTGCAGGAGCACGTCGATGCCCGTCGTGCTAATCACTCCTACTACGTGGAGCACCTAGCAGATATACCTGGCATCAAAGTCATGCAGGCTCCCTCTGCCGAGTTTGATAGCAACTATTGGCTCACCTGCATCACTATTGACTCGGCTGTCACTGGCTACGACCGCGAAGATCTAAGGCTTAAGCTAGATGCTGCCAATATCGAGAGCCGGCCGCTGTGGAAGCCGATGCACCTGCAACCGGTATTTAAGGACTGCCCCTTCTACAGTACACGTGAGGGGATGTCTGTGTCAGAGTCGCTGTTTAATGTTGGATTGTGCCTGCCATCTGGGTCAGCACTCACTCACGAAGACTTGGATCGCGTGATCGCTGAGATCCGATAATCACAAACAATACAATACTAGTCATGATCGGCAGATGTGGGAGAGACGCCATAGTTAGCGATGAGCCCCACATCTGCCATTGATTGATTGAGAGCTCTCTCATCATCAAATACCGCGCTTTTGCTCGTGGGGGCTGAAATCTAGCTAACTCTTGATGAAAAAGGGCTTGTGTATTAAAAAGCGAAAGAATTGGTAACTTTGGTCGATGGTTAAATCACTAAGGGACTGAGATATACATGAGTTACGAGCGTTATGAGCCGACGAGCCTGATAGGATTGTTTTTCTTTGGTTTGCTCCTGCTTCTCCCTGCAGCAGAGCATTATATCTCTGATAAGATCAATGCCTCTCCCGTACTCTATACGATCTTCTCGATCATCAACGTTTTAATACTCCTATTCGTCGTCTTTTGGATCGTGAGATATCTCTACCGAAGTATCCGTAAGCTACTGACTAACAGGAGACAGAGGAGACTTTAAGATCCATACCTAGCTCCGAAGCACGCCAGCTCTATGTGCACTATATCTCGTTGGCTAGCTTCCTCTTATCCAGCACCTTACCATCTCCCTTATCATACTCGATGGCACCCAGCTCTACGAGCTCGGTGATGACGCGAGAAAGTGCCGAGCGCGTCACTCCAAAGTACTCTGCCAGCGAGGTCACACTCATCCCTAGGCTAAATTCTCCTTCACTATTCGCCTGTTCCAAGATATAGTAAGCCAGCTTGGAGCGTATCTTCTTTATCGAAAAGATCTGCAACCGCTGACTTAGGTCTTGCAGCTGGTTACTGCTATAATTGAGAAAACCACGACGGAAGTGAGGGCAGATGGTGAGCGCCTTCTCCACTCCTTCGAGGTCGTAATACTCTACGACACAATCCTCTAGCGCTATGACATCATGAGAGAAGCGATGGTTAGAAGAGAAGAGGAGCGACGCACCGAGTGGGAAGGGTGCCTTATGCTCAGCGACGAAGAGGTCATAGCCGGTATCGGAGATGATCTCCATCCGCACACTCCCTTTAGCAAGGAGCATCAGCATCTCTATCGAGTCTCCCTGGTAGGCGATGTGCTCTCCCTTGGCAAACTCACGCAACTTCCTTGGCTTCTCAGCCAGCATCTCGATCAACTTGTCTGGAAACTTCCCAGCACACTCTACACTGCAGAAGTAGTTGAAGAGTCTAGGGCACTTAATTTTTTCGTTTTTCATCGTTATCTTACGCATAAATAATCCCACCGCAATATACAGAATAAAATAGAAGAAATGTCACATTTATCACACGTGTTATCTCAGGCTTTCTTTATATTTGCAGTGTATCATTCGTATAACCTCAATATAATTATCTAGTTATGAGTATGTTTTGTTTTCAGTGCCAAGAGACGGCACGCAACACCGGCTGCACCGTCAGAGGTGTATGTGGAAAAACCGCAGAGGTAGCAGGCATCCAAGACTTTACCATCTACCTCCTTCGTAGCATCTCGCACTACGCACAGGCTGTGCGCCAGGCTGGTGGTGAGGTGCCTATGAGCATAGGGCGCTACATCGCAGAGTCGCTCTTCATGACTATCACCAATGCCAACTTTGACTTCGAGCGCTTTATCACCCAGATCAATAAAGGCTACGAGTTACGCCGCGAGCTCCGTACAGCCCTCGGCCGGGAGATCCCTTCAGCCGACTGGGAGTCTACCGACAGAGCTGAGATAGAAGCAAAGGCGCGAGAGGTTGGTGTGCTACGCACTCAAGACGAAAACATCCGCTCACTACGAGAGATGATCACCTACGGGCTCAAAGGCATGGCAGCCTATGTAGAGCACGCTTATGTACTAGGGCTGGAAGATCCTGATATATACGCTTTTATGGAGGAGGCTCTTGTAGCATCTGCAGACGCGGAGGATCTCGATGAGCTGACCGCCATGGTGCTCAAGACCGGTTCATACGGGGTAAAGGCGATGGCTCAGCTAGATAGGGCAAATACAGGCAGATACGGCAATCCCGAGATCACCAAGGTGAATATTGGGGTTAAGAAAAATCCAGGCATCCTCATCTCAGGGCACGACCTTAGGGATCTAGAGGATCTGCTGAAGCAGACAGAAGGCCAGGGCATAGACATCTACACCCACTCCGAGATGCTACCAGCACACTACTATCCAGAGCTCAAGAAGTATAAGCACCTAGTAGGCAACTACGGCAGTGCCTGGTGGGAGCAGACCAAAGACTTTGAAAACTTCAACGGCGTCTTCCTCTTCACCACCAACTGCATCGTACCTCCGCGCAAGACAGCCACTTACGCCGATCGGGTATACACGACAGGCACCTGTGGCTTCCCAGGCTTCAAGCACATACCAGACCGCAAGGAGGGTGAGATGAAGGACTTCTCAGAGCTGATCGAGCATGCCAAGAAGTGTCCTCCACCCACTGAGATTGAGACCGGTGAGATCATCGGCGGCTTTGCACACAACCAGGTGATTGCACTCCAAGACAAGGTCGTTGAGGAGGTCAAGGCTGGCAACATCAAGCAATTCTTCGTAATGGGTGGCTGTGACGGGCGTCACAAAGAGCGCAGCTACTACACCGAGTTTGCAGAGGGTCTGCCCAAAGACACCATCATACTCACTGCCGGCTGTGCCAAGTACAGATACATCAAGCTCCCACTCGGAGACATCAATGGCATTCCCAGGGTCCTTGATGCTGGTCAGTGCAACGACAGCTACTCCATCGTACAGATAGCGATGGCACTCAAAGAAGCCTTTGGGCTCGAGGATGTCAACGACCTCCCGGTCGTGATCAATATAGCGTGGTACGAGCAGAAGGCAGTGATTGTACTGCTGGCGCTCCTCTCACTTGGCTTCAAAAACGTACAAGTTGGCCCCACCCTTCCAGGATACCTCTCTCCAAGCATGATCAAGGTCTTCAGCGAAACCTTCGGATTGCGCACCATTGACACGGTAGAGAGCGACCTGGCACGCATGACAGCAAGATAACCTTCTTATTTATACCTAATAATCTTTAGTGCCCCATTGTCTGACCAGACGGTGGGGCACGGTTGTTCTATAGGATGACCATCGCTTTAATCAACTATTTTATTACACAAAAGGACACAATAGTTGGTTTCTTTCGTATATTTCATTAACTTTATCTCGAGTATTGCACTCAAGTAACAATAAAGGAATGAATAATAATATGAAGAAAAGAGTATTATCTATTTTATTTATAGCGACAGCAGTGATCTTTGGTAGTTGCACAGTAGAGCAACAGGAGGCTGCTAAGAAAGAGGCTCAGGAGGAGATCCAAGAGCTAAAGGAGGAGGTAGCGGAGCTACGCAACAAGCTGGGTCTCAAAGAGGCTGAAATGCTTGATCCGGAGAGCTTTGACTTTACAGACCATGGTCCTGACTTCCTAACCCTTGACATCGAGGAGTATACCGAGGCAAACACCAACTTCCGCACTACACTGTGGACGGGTCATCAAATGCAACTGACACTGATGAGCATCCCCGTTGGTGGCGACATCGGTGAGGAGATCCACAACACCGTGGAGCAGTTTATCCGCATCGAGAGTGGTGAGGGTGAGGTCTTTATGGGCGAGACCCAGGAGACCATGAAGTCCGTAGCCAAGGTAGGTGGTGATGAGATCGTGCTGGTACCCCAAGGTGTATGGCACAACATCAAGAACATTGGCGACGAGCCACTGAAGCTTTACAGCATCTATGCACCCGCTGAGCACCCCAAGGGCACGGTACACGTGACTATGGAGGAAGGGCATGCAGAGGATCACGACCACTGATCTATATAGGCTTGATCTACAAGCAGTAAGAGAGGAGGAGGCAGACACACGTCTGTCTCCTCCTCTTCGCTTTATCTGGCGACCGCTAAGTCGCTACTAGAGCTCCAAGTCAATACTTCTCGCCCAGTCCTAGGTACTCCACACGGAGGTTGGTAAGGCTACCATTGAAGCGCCCCATCTTCTCAAGCGGGAAGACCAGCGTTCTCACCAAGTATCTGGTGCGAGAGCGACCCACATCATCCGGATGCGGGATCACAGGCAGCTCCGCCACCTTTTCCCCATCGACATAGAGTGTCGTCGATTTGTAGTTCCCTTCTACGGTCACTCGAAGTTCCCTACTTAGAGGTAAGTAAGTTCCGAAGTCAAAAATATGTCCGTTCCGAGCAAAGCCCATCCGACCATTGATGGGGTCTGTGAGATAAAACTTCGTCTCATCCTCATCATCCATCTCAAAGAGGAGAGTCCCCTTTGGATTGGGCTTCTGGACCAGGTCAAAGCTGACCCGATAGTTGTAGCCTATCCCGTCGAGGGGCGCATCGAGCTCCTCACCCTGCACTGGGGTCTCGGACTCAAAGAAGAGTCCCTCCGCCAACTGATCAGGACGCAGGAGCACATTCTGATCCACCCCCTCAGATAGGCGCAGCCGCCCCTCCTCAAACTGCTCCAGTGTGTAGGAGACCTGCTCACCGCTCCAGCTCTTAGCTGCGATCACCTGCATGGCAGGAAACATACGGTGGTAGACGTCGTAGAGCGAGATGCCATTGTCGGGGTGATCGTTCCAGACTGCAAACATACTACCCTTGACCTGAGGGTGCTGCTCCTCAAAGACATGGTTGGTCGCCACAGCTGGGGTCCACTCCTTGTAGAGGTAAGGGAGATTGAGATAATCGTAGTAATATCCTGCGGCAGGTACGATATAGACCTTATTGTCAGGGATATTGAGGACATCATAGCCCAGCTTCACCATCTCCTGCGGATCAGCGTAGTCTTTGCTCCAGAGGTGCATTAGCACACCCTCGACTGAGACAGGCGTGGAGCCACTGGCATGGGTAAGAGAGCCCCAAAGCATAGGGGTCTTGCCATAGCTCTTCACCTTCTGGATGTATCGCTCAGTAAAGGCGCGAAACTGCTCCACCACCTTTTGGTCCTTATTGCTGTACTCGTCGGTACCGATGTGCACCACCTCGCCCACAAATACCGGATCATCACCCTCAAGGTACTCATCCCAGAGCTTATCCATCACCTCATAGGTCTTGGGATTAAATAGATCCAGGTGATCGTCGCCATAGCCCTTGCTTGCCAGCTCAGGCATGAAGCGGGCAAAGGCTAGAGTGTGTGCCGGCGCATCGATCTCAGGGATTATGGTGACACCACGCTTCAGTGCCTCCTTTTGAAACGCTCTAAACTCCTCCTTGCTGTACGAGCCATCTCTTGCCGTCAAGCCTGGGTAGACGTCGCTCTCTAGGCGGAAGGCTGCCTGCGTCTTGCTCCAGTCCTCATCATGAAAGACTTTGAAACCATTGTCATTGAGATGCACCTGAAAGGTATTCATCTTGTAGTACGACATCATCTCTACCACATCCTCCAGGAAGTCGATGGGGAAGTACTTGCGCCCGACATCGAGCATAAACCCTCGCATGGGGTAGAGCGGGTAGTCCTTTGCGATGCCTACAGGGAGGTCATGACTCTGCTCCATCATCTGGAGCAGAGAGCGGCTCCCCCAGAAAAGCCCCAGCGGGTCATTGGCGGTAACTACTACCTGGTCAGACTCTATCTGTATCAAGTAGGCCTCACGACCCTCCTCAGTGAGCTGAGCGGGGTCGATCAGAAAGCGAACCATCCCCGCTCCCTTACGGGCACTCTCCCTCAGTTCCCAGTCGTAGATCTCCTCGAGGTCGTCTCTAAACTGCCCCGCCACTGTGGCTGCATCGCCCTCACCCACGACCCCGATACGATCACTCATCTTGAAGCTCCCCATGCCACCTTGCCACTCACGTAGCTCAGGGATGGTAAAGGGCGCCTTATTTTGCGCTGATAGCGGGGTGATAAGTAAGATACTAAGTGCAAGGGCACTGATACCCGCCATTAACTGTCTCATATTCATCACTTTGATCATCTATAATTCATAAATCATCATACATGGAGCAATGCCCATAGAGTTACTGCTCGTTCTCTACTGGGATTAGCTCAAATAGGTAGTCGCCATCGGCAAGCTCCTCATGGTCACTCTTCACCAGCTTACCCTCCTGGACTGCCCAAATCTGATCATCGGCATCTCCTCCATTGCGGATCGCATACTTGCCCTCCTGCTCAGCGATGGTAAAGGTGTGCCAATTGGGCTGATACGGGTACCTGCCAAAGATACCCAGCTCATTGATGTAGCGATTGTCCTCAGCATTCCTAATGCTGTAGCGACTCTGGGTGGTATCGAGCTCGATCTCCCACACCTGACGCTGGGGATTGATGAGGTCACGCTCCTCACGTAGGATCGGGGTTTTATCACCACGGATCCCAGAGAGGTACTGACCGTCTACCATGATGAAGTAAAATCCGCTCTCCACGACCAATTGTGGGAAGAGATCGTGCCTGTAGTCATATCTGCTCTGATACTCAGCCACGAGGAGCGACTCCAGCTCTTTGAGGAAAGGAGCAATCACCTCATTGGCAGGCATCGGGCGAGGGTTCTTGATACTACCCTCAAAGTCACGAGAGCGGATCTGCATCTTTTGCTGCTCAAGCTCCTTTACCTGCTGATAGTGACGTACAAATGCCTCCGCATCCCCTTTGTGCAGCGCATCATAAGCATCGATCAGTGCCTCACCCCGCTCAGCCATCAAGACAAAGGCATCCATCCATGGCTGGATCTCCTCGATCAGCGCTTGATTGTCAGCCTCCTGGGCAAGGAGTGGCATCTCTGTACAGATCCGCTGGAAGTAGTCCCGCACACCCTGAGCACCCTCAGCATCATAGACCCCTTCGCGTGTCCAATTGAGGAAGGGCTCTGCCGCAGCCTTAAAGGTAGACGACTCATTGGTACGGCGCAGCGTGTGTCCTGTCGGTCCTAGGTCGATGTTGTTTTCGCAAAATAGCTTAAATGCCTCATACATAGCCTCCTCTGGCATCAGGTAGTGCAGCCCACGCTCCCAGGAGTCGAGCGCATCATAGGCGGGAGTATTCCAAGTGTAATCTCCAATGCTAAAGAGTGATACCTTACTCGCCTCGGCATACTCCATAGGATTGGCACAGAAGCCACCGTATAGGTCAGCGATGTCTGTGTCATTGCCATAGGTAGCTCCCATCAGGAGGTGATCGACACAATAGTCTGTGACTGGGTAGTTGAGCCAGATGAATGCCTTACGCCCCAGTTGTTGATTGATCCACTCCATATCTTCCCTATTGATCATATCGACCACCGTGGCGCCTGTCCACATCACCTGCACACTCTCATGAAGACGCTCACCAAGGGTCGGGAGGTAGGAGCCATTGGCAAAAGCCTTATTATACTGCGTAGGGCAGAGCAAAAGTGGCTCCACATCGCCCTTGGGCAGCACAAACTCCTCAGTGAGGTAGTTCATCAGCTGAGCTTGATACTCAGGGTCCTTGCCGACACCCCAAATGTCATCAAAGAAGACGGCAAAAGCACGGACACCGAGACCATACATCATCTCAAACTTCTCCTTGGCCTTAATGAAGTCATCAATAACGCCATCGCCGTCGTCATCGGTCCACTTGATATAATTACCAGGATGGAGCGCCCAGACAAAGTTAACCTTGTTTTCGTGGGCTACCTGGACCAATTCACGGATCCCCTCAGCCTCTTGCTCTGGATAGGGCAAGCGCCACTTATCGCCAAAGCCATGGTAGGGATCGTTCTTAGGACCATAGATGTAGCAATTCATCTTATTCTCACCGAAAAACTCAAAGAGGTCGAGCCTATTTTGATGCGAGTAGGGATTACCGTAAAAGCCCTCGATCATGCCACGTGTGGCGATACTAGGATAGTCCTGGATGCGCACCTCAGGATAGCTGTCATGGCGCAAGATCTGCAGCAGGGTCTGCACACCATAGAAGGTACCCACGCCATCCCGACCAAGCACCACGACGCGCTCAGGCGTCACCTCAAGGTAGTAGCCTTCGGACTGCACGGGGACTTGTCCATTGAGCTTGAGATCTTCGAGCGAAGCATCGCCCACCTGTCCGATATAGAGCGGCGTAGCGCTCTTTTTTGATGATGCGGTGATATTGGCGTGCAATTTCGTCAAAGCATCTCGATCAGCCTCTGGTGATGCCACCAGACGGTAGGATATAGGGCGATTGATGACGCGATCGCCCCACTCGGCATGCTGAACCACGGGAGAGAGTGGTATCGACGAAAGGGCTGCTGTAGCAACACTCAGGGAGCAAGCAAGTAGCAGAAAGGGCAGTAGTAATAATGTCCTGGTTACTCGTTTCATATATTTCTTAGAAGTTTGATGTGCGAACGGCTGACAGTAGAGCCACTCTATTCGGTTACTATTCAATACAAATATACACAATTAACCATCAAAGGGAAAGAGGGGACAGGCGAATTTGCGCTCAGACGAAAGTGTATCAAAAGGGATCAAAACGCATAAAAGGGGATTAAAGTGTATGAAAGGGGATGAGAACGGATGAAAACGGATAGCCCCCTTTTTGGTGTGGTATATTTGCATCGTCAAGGGTTCACCAAACCTTCGGACAAGCGTTCATAGACATATCGGAATATTTCTACCTCCCCTCGTGACATCCTCCCCACACCACCATTTGTGGTGGTGATTAAATATTTTTATTAGCTTTGAGCGTGTTTTTCATAGTAATAATTTAGGTTAATAAACACGCAGAGTGGGATCGCCGTGAGGCAATCCCACTTTTTCGCTCCTCACTCTCCGACTCGCTGACTATGGTTGCAGGTAAGACCTGCTACGGAGCCACTCGTCGGCTAAAACTAGTGCAGTCATGGCATCGACTATCGGAAGGACGCGTGGGAAGACAGAACTATCGTGGCGCCCTTGGATGGTAAGTGTCGTGGCCTCACCGGAGCGAGTGACGGTTTGTTGCGGCATGCTGATCGAGGAGATCGGCTTGAAGGCGGTGCGGAAGTGAAGGGGGGCTCCGTTGGAGACCCCACCCTGGATTCCTCCGGAGTGGTTGGTGGCAGTTGCTATACTTCCCTCTCTTAGGATGAAGGGGTCATTGGCTTGGCTCCCTCTCATGGATGCCAAAGCAAACCCCTTACCGACTTCAAACCCCTTAGCTGCATTGATGCTCATCATCGCTGCTGCAAGCTGTGCATCGAGTTTGGAGTAGATCGGGCTCCCCCATCCTGCTGGTAGCCCGCGAACAATAGTGCTGACTACGCCTCCTATGGTATCGCCCGTGGTGGCAATCTCTTGTAGATACTCATCCATCTCCTGATCGAGTATCGGATCTGGACACCCCACTCGTGATGATTGTATAGCTTCGAGCCGTATATCATCTTGGTACGAGGGGATCATCGCATGAGATCCTAACTGCGAGGTATAGGAGAGGATCTCGATGCTCAATGGCTCAAGCAGCTGCATTGCTATGGCTCCAGCAACCACACGGACGGCACTCTCTCGCGCAGAGCTTCGACCGCCCCCGCTCGCCTCTTCGTGCCCTCCA
Source organism: Porphyromonas sp. (assembly GCA_030532365.1). Classification (GTDB taxonomy): domain Bacteria; phylum Bacteroidota; class Bacteroidia; order Bacteroidales; family Porphyromonadaceae; genus Porphyromonas_A. The sequence continues at coordinate 24,485 of JAUNLH010000006.1, read as the reverse complement.
TAGCGCACATGGTAACTGTAGTCGGCGTGTGATGGACGAAAGGTATTCTCGAGATGGTCATAATCCTTCGGGCGTGCTTCGTTGTTTTTTATCAAGAAAGCAATAGGCGCTCCCGTCGTGGTCCACTCCTGTAGACCCGAGATAAACTGCGGCCGGTCTGCCTCTTTTCGTGGAGTGCTAGCAGCATGGTGGCTACGCCTGCGCTCCAGCTGGACAAGGATCTTCTCTTCACTCAATCGAAGACCGGCGGGACATCCATCAATGACACCTCCAACATAGGGGTCGTGGGAGGCTCCAAATGTGGTGAGCCGGAAGTGGGTACCAAAGGTATTCATAAGCTAGAAGTCAAGAAGTATGTACTTACGGCGCACCTCATCGATACTCTCGGGCTCTTGGAAGTGCCACCATTCTTTTTTGATCGGGCGTAGTCCCACCTGCGCCATCAGCGCAATGAGGTACTGGCGGTTGCGATACGCTGTAGCTCCAATGGTCTTCGGGCCTGCTGTGAGATGTGCCTCCACTCCAAAATGATCGACAGGCGAGCCCATATCTAACGGGGTGCCGGAATAAATATCGATGATGCTTAGGTCGACCGCTGCACCATAGTTGTGCCTGCCTCTACCGCTGCGCCCAGATGAGACATAGGCGGCATGGGGTGTGCCACTTACCTTTTGAAACATCCGATGCTGTACCGACAGAGGACGTGCAGCATCGTATATGATCAGTCGGTATTGTGGACCAAGCTCACGGCGTAGGATTTCTTGCGCCCGGGCGAGCTTTCGTACCATGTGTGGTAGCAGGTAGGCAGATCGGAAATCGGGCGGATAGAGAGGCTCTCCTACAAAGTTGTCTGCACGGGCGTACATGAGATCAACGACGATCGCAGGCACCTCGGTATGGACGTCGATGAGTCCTACTTGCTCCATCTGACGTGCCATGCTTTGAGCAACAGCAGGGGATACAAGAGAGAACAAAAGCGAACCTAGGAGATAGACCCTCCTGGCTCGCTTTGTAACTGAAATATCGTGACGAGATCGGCTCATCGTCAAGTAGTCTCTTAGCCATTCATAGAGGCTAAGAACTCTATGTTATCCACCGTATTTTGCATATTGGTCTTCACCAGCTCCATCGCCTCTACAGAAGTCATATCTGTGATATGGCGCCTTAGTACCCACATACGATTGAGGGTATCTGGTGCCTGAAGGAGGTCATCACGGCGGGTACTGGATGCCTGTATATCAATGGCTGGGAAGAGGCGACGATTGGAGAGCTTGCGGTCGAGCTGCAGTTCCATATTACCTGTTCCCTTAAACTCCTCGAAGATCACCTCATCCATCTTAGATCCAGTCTCCGTGAGTGCAGTAGCAAGGATGGTAAGGCTACCACCATTTTCAATATTACGTGCAGCACCAAAGAAGCGCTTCGGCTTCTGCAGAGCATTGGCATCGACACCACCGGTAAGCACCTTGCCCGACGCTGGCTGGACGGTATTGTATGCTCTAGCCAGGCGAGTGATAGAGTCTAGCAAGATCACGACGTCGTGCCCACACTCGACAAGGCGCTTTGCCTTCTGCAGTACAATGTCAGCTATCTTGACGTGTTGCTCAGCCGGCTCATCGAACGTTGAAGCGATCACCTCAGCATTGACATTACGTGCCATATCGGTCACCTCCTCAGGGCGCTCATCGATCAGTAGTATGATCATATAGACCTCTGGGTGGTTGTGGAGGATCGCATTTGCCATATCCTTAAGCAACATGGTCTTACCGGTCTTGGGCTGTGCTACGATAAGGCCTCTCTGTCCCTTACCTATCGGTGTAAAGAGGTCAACAATGCGCATCGCTACCTTGTCCTGTACGCGCTCACTCGAGGGAGCCTCTAGCTTGAACTTCTCCTCGGGGAAGAGAGGAGTAAGATGCTCAAAGGCGACACGGTCGCGTACCTTCTTCGGCTCATGACCATTGAGCTTGAGCACTCGCTTCATGGGGAAGTACTTATCTCTGCCCCACGGCATGCTGACAATAGCCTCTACCACATCGCCGGTCTTAAGCCCATAGTGCTTGATCTGCTGCTGCGAGACGTAGACGTCATCGGGCGATGCCAGATAATTGTAATCGCTAGAGCGAATGAAGCCATAGCCATCTGGAAGGATCTCAAGCACGCCAGTCGTCTTGAGCGCATCTCCGAAGTCGTATGGTCCACCCTTACGATCGGGCTGACGCTGACCGCCATTTCTAGACTGCTCTTGAGGCTGCTTATTTTGTGAGCGTTGCGCCTTTTCTTGCTCTGGTTGGGCTTGTTGCTCTTTCTGGGGTTGATTGCCTTTTGATGACGCAATCATACCCATCATATCATTCAGCACCGACTTATCCGCAACGTTTTTGTTGACAAACATCGTAGGAGTGTCGCCCTCCTCTTTATTGTGTTTGGACTCTTCCGGAGCATCCTTCTCGGACTGCTGCTTATGCTTGGTCTGGTCGTCCTTCTTCTGAGCTCCACGTCCTCGTTGCTTAGGCTGCTCATTTTTGGACTCCTTCTTCTGCTCCTCCTTGCCCTTCTTCGACTCTGGCGTTGACTTCTCTTCCTGGTTCTCCTTTTTCTTATTGGAGTTACGGCTAGAGCCACTGCTTGTCTTACGGCGGTTATTGTTTTTCTTAGCTGCAGTCTGCTGCTTGGTTGCTGTCTTGCCGATGATCTTCGACGCAGCATTAGCTGCCTGGACGTCTAAGATCTTATACTCCAGCTCTCTTCTCTCGAAATCGCCCGAAGGAACGGCAATACTTAGATCTTGAGCTACTTTTTTTAGCTCATCAATACCCAGAGCACCTAGCTCAAAGAGTGTATAGTTTTGTGACATAAATATTTAATGTATCCTTAGTGTCTGACAGACCTATAGAAACAAACTCCCCACCTCTACCGTCATGACCGCTAAGATTTGTTCGTTATGAACTTGTTTGGAATACAGGGGCAGATCCGCCTGCAACACCTATCGGAGCCCCTCTTGCTCCGATTGAATAATATATAATTTTGTAATGGTGGGCAGTGATGGATTCGAACCACCGAAGGCGAAAGCCAGCTGAGTTACAGTCAGCCCCATTTGTCCACTCTGGTAACTGCCCTAAAAGATTTCGATGAGCCCAAGACTCGCACCATCACGAACAACTCTCGGGTAATGGTGGAGCAAAGTTAGATAAATTATTACTACCAAACAAACTGGTCGATCATCTTTAGGGCAGTAACGGCCGCCTCGACGCCCTTATTCCCCTTGGATCCACCGGCACGATCAAGTGCCTGTTGCATATTATCGGTAGTCAGCACACCCATCACGATAGGTGTCTTAGTGGTAGCATTCAGCTTACCCAGATTGATCGCCACGGCTTGCGAGATATAATCAAAGTGAGGGGTCTCACCGCGAATCACTGCACCGAGTGCTATGATCACGTGTGGCTGCCCCATCCCTGAGGAGAGGCTGTGGCAGGCATAAATGAGCTCGAAACTCCCAGGTACATGCACGACGTTAATATCCTCTCTGCGCACATCGTGCTGCATAAGGGTCTCGATGGCACCCTCAAGAAGACGCTGAGTAACTTCACCATTCCACTCGGAGACTGCTATAGAGACCGTCTTACCCTTGCCCGAAGGGATTTCATCAGGATTGTATTCGCTTAAGTTAATAGTAGCCATAGCTCATTATTTCTTATCCAACAGTTGGTTTATTAGCAAATATAATCATTTTAGCTCTACAGCCTACAGAGGTGGGCTGTAATTGCTCTCAGACGTTACCCTTGATCTCCTCGCGCGCCGTGGGTCTGACCCTCTCTCCGTTGTTAAAGAGTGGAAGGAGGGCAATCGCCACCAGTCCGACAAGTGTCATCCAGAGTGTCTGAAGGGTGTGTACGATCAGGGCAAACGAGGCAGCATCAGTCTGCTGTACTCCGAAGATACCCAGCGTGTAGATCACCATGAAGTGCCACGCACCCATCCCCGCCTGCACTGGAGCTGCAATGGCTATGCTCGACATCAGGAAGGTAAGCAAACCCACGCCCACACCCAGTTGGGTCGTAAAGCTAAAGGCATAGAAAGTAAGATAAAACTGCAGGAAATATCCAAGCCAGATGAGCAGCGTATAGAGATAAAAGAGTCCCTGCTGCTCCAGCGTCGCTACCGTGCGGAGCCCATCGCGGATGAGTCTTACTTGTTGCTGTAATTTTTCTCCAAGCCGACTCTTGCGGAGCACCCATATACTCACAACGATGAGCACTATGATGAGCATGAGACCTATATAAAACTTGGGCGAAGCAGTGATCTGATAGAGTGTGCCGCCTCCAGCAGTTGTCCCCTGAAAAAAGTCTCGAAAGAATCCTGCATTGAGCAAGACTGAGATCAATAGCAACACTCCCACCACCACGAAGTCGGAGGCGCGATCAACGATCAGCGTGCCAAAGAGACTTGAGAAGCCCACCGACGAGTAGTGGCCCATTGCGGCACAGCGCCACACCTCTCCCAGTCGAGGAAGAGCCATATTCACGGCATAGTTGCCATGCGTCGTAAGGATGGAGTTTACCATCTTCACACCTTGACTATTAGGCAGTGCCTTATTGAGTAGTTGCCACCTCAGTCCTCGAAATGTATTGCCCGCCGTACCGAAAAGACATGAAGCAAAGATGATCCAATAGTTGGCATCGCTCCGAAGGGTCTCATACACGGCAGCAAAGTCCATATTGCGATAGAGGAGCCACAAAATAATAGCACCAAACGCTAGGGGCAGAACTATCCTCAAGATCGTCTTTGTTGTTTTATTCATCTTCTCCAGACAAGAGCCGTCGCACGCTTCGCATTTGGCGGATCAAGACCCCCATGACCAGTCACGTGCTCTGCTATATTTTCAGTAACTTTGCTATCAATTTGACAGAATCAGGTACAAAGGTACCACTTTTGTACAGAATAAGGCAAGCATGATGGATAGGCAAGAGAGAGGAGGGGTAAGGCCAAAAAAAGCTCTTGGACAGCACTTCCTTCACGATCTAAGTGTGGCAAGTCGTATCGCCGACATCCTACCCACTGGCAGTGAGCTACCGCTCCTCGAGGTGGGACCTGGAATGGGGGTACTGACTCAATACCTCTTGCCTAAGTACCCTGAGCTCTACGTCGTTGAGCTGGATAGTGAGTCGGTGGAGTACCTACGAGAGCACATGCCAGAGCTTGAGGATAGGATCATCGAGGGCGATTTCTTGGAGCTTGATCTTGAGAAGCTCTTCAGCGGTCAGCCTTTTATGCTCATCGGCAACTTTCCCTACAACATCAGCAGTCAAATATTCTTTAAGATGCTCGACTACCGCCACCTCATCCCCGCAGCTGGGGGTATGCTTCAGAGGGAGGTAGCGCAGCGGCTCGCCTCACCTGCAGGAAATAAAAGCTACGGCATCCTCAGCGTGCTCTTACAGACGTGGTACGATATCAGCTACCTCTTCACCGTTGGCGAGGGGGCATTCAACCCTCCTCCCAAAGTCAAGAGCGGTGTGATCCGACTCGAGCGCAATCAGCGGGTCACCCTTGGCTGTGACGAGCAGCTCTACAAGAGGGTGATCAAGACCACCTTCAACCAACGTCGCAAGACCATTCGCAACTCCCTCCGATCGATCGTGGATAGGGAGTCTCTACCAAACGAGGCCGAAGGTCTACTAAGCAAGAGACCAGAACAACTCTCTGTAGAAGATTTCATTACACTCACCAACTACGTGGCATCTGCCCTAAATAGAGGAGAAGAAAAATGAAGGAACTTACAAAAGAGCAGACCGAGGAGATACTAGAGCTCATCAGGACCTACGACAAGGAGGGCCTACAGCGGGTGATCCCTAACCTCTACCCAGCCGACATAGCCGAGTTGATGGAGGAGGTCCCGATGGACGAAACTCTCTACTTCTACCGCCTACTACCAGGACCTCTCGCTGCGGACGTCCTCATGGAGCTGGATGAGGAGGAGCGCTCCGAAGTACTCGAAGAGCTATCCAATGAGGAGATTGCGGACACCTTCTTGGAGTACATGGATACGGACGATGCTACCGACCTACTTCAAGAGCTCGATGAACACCAGCAGAAGGCGATCCTTGCCTACGTAGAGGACCTAGAGCAAGTAGGTGAGATCGAGGACCTCCTTAAGTACAAAGAGGACACCGCCGGTGGTGTGATGCGTAAGGAGATGGTGGTGGTCAATGAAAACTGGGCGATGCCTAAGTGTGAGGCCGAGATGCGCGCCCAAGCACAGGAGGTAGACGAGATGTACTACATCTACGTGGTAGACGACGAGTACAAGCTCAGAGGCATCCTTCCGCTCAAGACACTAATCACCAACCCCTTTGCTCCAAATATCAAGCAGGTAATGAAGGCAGACCCAGTCTTCCTGCACGTGCACGACTCCATCGAGACTGTGATCTCCACCTTCGACCGCTACGACCTAGTTGCGATTCCGGTCGCCGACTCCTTCGGGCACCTTGTGGGTGTCATCACGGTTGACGACGTGGTCGATGAGATGAGGGAGCAGCACGAGAGAGATCTCCGCTTAGCATCCGGACTCTCGCAAGATGTAGAGAGCTCCGACAAGCTACTCCTCCAAGTAGGAGCAAGGCTCCCCTGGCTGCTACTTGGCATGGTCGGGGGGATCCTCAACTCCATCCTACTGGGCGGGTACGAGAGTGTCTTCATGCGCAACCCCTCCTTCTCCCTCTTCATCCCCATGATTGGAGCCACTGGTGGCAATGTAGGTATGCAAGCCTCAGCCATTGTCGTACAGGGGCTAGCGAATAAGAGCATCAAGATCGGTCAGACAGTTAGGCTCCTACTTAAGGAGCTCTCTGTTGCTCTAGTCAACGCTCTGATCATCTGCCTAGTGGTATTCATCTACAACTATTTTTACCTCGGTGACTTCATGGCGATGCTCTCTGTCTCACTCAGCCTCTTCATCCTAGTGATCACATCGAGCTTTCTCGGTACAGCTATCCCATTGTTGATGTCTAGGTTCAAGCTAGATCCCGCACGTGCTACAGGCCCTTTTATCACGATCCTCAACGACCTTCTGGGGATGTTCGTCTACATGTCTACAATACAAATACTATACATGATATTAACATGAAACTAAGACACTATCTTTCTCTTCTATCGCTTATGCTGCTGGTCACCAGCCTATCAGGCTGTAAGACTCAGGAAGTGGTCATCACCGACCGAGCTGAGAGAGCAGAGCAGGCCGAGTATGTAGCACCGCAGAAAGAACTAAGAGCGGCCTGGCTCCATACGGTCTTTCAGACGGAGTACATGGGCAAGCCACGTGAGGAGGTACAGAGAGGGCTCCTAGGTCGTCTCGATACGCTCCAAGAAGCAGGATTCAATGCTGTCATCTTCCAGGTACGCCCTGAGTCTGACGCGTGGTACTACAGCCCTATAGAGCCATGGAGTCGATTTTTCACAGGGCAGCAGGGCGTTGCCCCCTCACCGCTATGGGATCCTCTACAGTTTTTAGTCGAAGAGGCGCACAAGCGAAATATGGAGCTCCATGCATGGATCAACCCCTACCGTGCTGCCACCTCGCTCGAGGCTCCTCGTGGAGAGAAGCACCCTTATAATGAGCATCCGGAGTGGTTCCTCATCTATGGCAAGCAGATGTATTACAATCCTTCGCTCCCTGCAGTTCGCAACCACGTATCTAAAGTGGTCGAAGACCTCGTGACACGCTACGATATCGACGCGATCCACATGGACGATTATTTCTACCCCTACCCTATAGCAGGAGAGGAGTTTCCCGATAAGCTCTACTATGAGAGCGACCCACGTGGGTTCGACAACATCGGAGACTGGCGCCGTGACAATGTCAATAAGCTCATCCGTGAGATGCACGCCACCATCAAGAGGGTCAAGCCCTATGTACGCTTTGGCATCAGTCCATTTGGCATCTATCGAAACGTCAAGAGCGATCCACAGGGCAGTCAAACCAACGGATTGGAAAACTACGACGACCTCTATGCCGATGCTCTACTATGGGATCGAGAGGGCTGGATCGACTACCTCATGCCACAGCTCTACTGGGAGATGGGGCACAAAGCCGCTGACTATACCGAGCTGGCCTATTGGTGGCAACGCAGCACCACAAAAGCCCACTACTATATCGGGCAGGCGGTTCGTCGCACGATGGACAAGGATCAGCTACACCCCAAGATGGTAATTGCTGCTGAGACCTCCGACGGCATGTGCATGTGGTCTGGGGTAGATGTGATCAGCAATTACAAGGGGATTGCCGATGAGCTCAAGGAGAAGTACTGGCGTCACCCAGCACTCATACCCGCCTCGCCCTACCCCGAGAGCTATACTGAGTTTCCAGAGCCACCACGCCAAGCATTTGTAGTGACTCTCGAAAGCGGTAGAAGAGAGCTCAACTGGACTGAGGACCTGGCCTACCCCCCTGGACTAGAGACGAAGTATTATGTCGTCTACTGTCACAAGAGAGGTGAGAAGCTCTCCAAAGCCATCAAACCTGAGAATATTGTGGCCATCACTGCCAACGACTATTACGAGCCAATGGATCTGGGAGGTAAGTTCAGACTCGCCTATACTGTCACAAGGGTGGATCGCTTTAATCACGAGCACCTCGTGGCACACGACATCCCAGTGGTATTATAAAATAAGACTATAGACTTAATTAAACTACAAACCAATGAGACAGAAGAAATTCATTCTCCCAGAGCAGGAGATCCCTACTCAATGGTACAACATCATGGCTGAGATGAAAAATAAGCCTCAGCCCATGCTTCATCCCGAGACCCGCCAGCCGATCAAGGCCGAGGATCTCTACGGGATCTTTGGTGAAGAGCCAAGCCGTCAGGAGGTCAATATGACCGATGCCTGGATAGACATCCCTGAGGCAGTGCGGGAGCAGTATACCACTTATCGCTCTACGCCATTGGTCCGAGCCTATGCACTCGAAAAGGCGCTCGACACGCCCGCACACATCTACTTTAAGAATGAGAGTGTCAGCCCGGTCGGCTCGCATAAGCTCAACTCTGCACTACCACAGGCATATTACAATAAGATCGAGGGCACTACCAATATCACCACAGAGACTGGAGCGGGGCAGTGGGGCTCGGCTCTTGCATACGCCTGTAAAGTCTTCGGGCTCGAGCTTGCCGTCTACATGGTAAAGATCAGCTTCGAGCAAAAGCCCTACCGCAGATCACTCATGCAGACATGGGGTGCTCAGGTGACACCATCACCAAGCATGTCCACCAACATCGGTCGAAAGATCATCACGGAGGATCCTTTTTCCAATGGTAGCCTAGGGACAGCAATCTCCGAGGCGATTGAGCTTGCTCAGAGGACACCAAACTGCAAGTATGCACTGGGCAGCGTACTCAACCACGTCACGCTACACCAGACAGTCATCGGACTAGAGGCCGAGAAGCAAATGGCGATGACGGGCGAGTACCCCGACATCATCATCGGATGCTTCGGTGGTGGCTCCAACTTTGGTGGCATCTCCTTCCCATTTATGCGTCACATCCTCAGTGGTGAGCGCAGTGGTACACGCTTCATCGCAGCTGAGCCCAGCTCCTGCCCTAAGCTCACCCGAGGCAAGCTCACCCTTGACTACGGAGACGAAGCTGGCTACACACCACTCATCCCGATGCGTACCCTAGGACACACCTTTAAGCCTGCCAATATCCACGCTGGAGGACTACGATTTCATGGGTCTGGCAGTATCGTCAGCCAGCTCCTTGAGGATGGCTACATGGAGGCAGCAGACATCTCCCAGAGCGAAGCATTTAAGTCTGGTGTGCTCTTCGCACAGACAGAGGGTATCGTCCCCGCGCCAGAGTCCAATCATGCCATCGCAGCAGCGATACGCGAGGCTCTGGTGGCAAAGGAGGAGGGCAAGGAGCGAGTGATCCTCTTTAACCTCTCAGGTCATGGTTTTGTAGATATGGCAGCTTACGACCAGTACCTCACTGGCGACCTCGTCGACTACTCCCCATCAGAGGAGACCATCTGCGAGTCGCTACAAAGCTCTGTGATCAAGTAAGCACTTCGCACACATCAAGTACAGAGGGGCTCTCCTGCGATAGATCACAGGGGAGCTCTTCTCATTTTAATTTCTTTATTCGTATGTCTAGGTACACTTGTGCGGATGACCTACTGGTCGAAGCACGGTGCAAATATAGCACATCAAAAACGCCCCTATCCTATTTCATCCCTTTTCATGCACTTTCGTGCACTTTGATACCCTTTCATGCACTTTCATGCATTTTGATACTGATTCGACGCCACCTATAGCTAAGAAGCAGGGAGAGTGGCATCGCTCTGCCTACTTCCCTGCTTCTATCTCGTATTGATCCGCTTTAGTGACGGCTCGAGGGTCACGCCCTATCAGTCAGACAGCAGAAGTCTCCCTCAAAAAAGGGGCATGCTATCTGATTGGGAACTCGGTGTTACTGATCTACCAACTTCGTGTTGGCGTTGTTCCCATGTGCCTCAACCTTACCTTGTATCTCAATTTTTTTGACTTCGCTACCCTTCTCCGTGATGATAGTAGTCACGTCATCACCATAGGTCTTGACATCACCCTTGATCGTGATTGACTTCGCTGCACCTCCCTCCTTAATACTTAGCGCATAAGCTGGCAGCTGGATGATCACGCCCTTGACCAGAGTGTTACCCACTGATCCATGAGTGATTAGGTCCTCCTCAATCGTCAGTGTGCCGATCTCTCGACTGATCTGGACACCTACAGAGCCATCACCAAAGGTCTCTATAGACTTGAAGGAGATATGCTCCACGGTACCATCGTATTGGTTGTATCCTCTTGCTCCCAAGCCGTATGTCTGTATCGGAGCGTTCACGGTATAGTTCTTCACCACTCCAAAGTTTACAAACCCGATACCGCTGGGGCCATACGACGTGATCGGCTGGTTGCTGGTCCAATTGTCCACACTTCCCCAGACATCAGTGACCATATCATTGACACCATAGGTGACAAGCTCCCCATTCGTGACCACCTCTTGCGCATGAGCACCATTGAGGATAAAGACGCCACCAGTGATGAAGTCTGCTACACCAAAGGGGATCTTACCTGTTGAGTGGACCGCTCCCGTCTCGAGGAGAGAGACCTCTACCCTTCCTCCTTGATCGCCGAACCCTGCTATAAAGATCCCTGACCCCAATACCGGCGCATCCTTGCGACCGACAGTGAGTTGAGTAGCTCTGACACGAACCAGACTGTTCTCATCGCCATTCATGTTATATACAGTGAAAGCTCCCTGCAGTACATTCACACCATACTTCTGGGGTTGCTCGAGGTAATGGCGAGCATCCGCTGCAATGATATCAACGTTTGACAGCACTATATCAGCGCTCTGTACACCAATGCGAGTAATGATCGAGATCTGCCCGTGTACAGAGAGGTTTTCCATCCGCAGCACCCCTAAGTCCTCCTTCGCAACTGTCGTGTAGATGGCACGCTGATCTACTGGAGCGTTGATCTTGATGTCTACCAAGGAGTTATCTACAGTCAAGCCCACACCATCCGAGTCTCTAAAGAGAAGCATGGGGAGCTCTCCATTTTCCTGTGGCTCACCTTTTAGTGTCACACCTTCAGGTAGAACCAGAGAGTGATTACAGGTGATATTGCGCCCTATGACTATCTGCTTCTGACCCGACTGGAGCGCAATCATTAGGTCATTAAAATTATTGATTAGACTCATATTTGACTCATTTTGTCCGTATGATACTGAGGAGATCCAGAGTATGGATAGGATGATAGCTAGTATCTTATTATTCTTCATAACCAATTGATATTAAACAAAAAGCACCTACCCGTCTGGATAGGTGCTAATATCTGTCTCAAAGCACGTCTCTGTAGTCCGGATTTTTCTCTATAACTGCTTTGGCAAAGGGGCAGAGCGGTATGATCTTGACTCCTTCTTGTCGAGCAAACTCTACTCCTGCTGCAACTAGTTCCTTACCATAGCCTTGCCCTTGATTGCCAGGGTGCACTATCGTGTGATCGATGATGAATCGGCTCTCACCTGCCCATGCATAGGACATAAAACCTCGCTCCTCACCATCTACCATCAGGCGAAAGACTCCTTTACTAGGTCCGTTTAGATGCTTTATTTCTTTCATAATCCAGTACTCTATATGTTATTTATTTCTTCTGTAACTCAAAGCACCTGAGGGGCACATGTCGATTTGTCGTATCAACTCCTCCGTTGTTGCATGCTCTGGCTGGATCCAAGGACGCCTCTCCACATTGTATACCTGAGGAAGGGTCTTCACACAGATACCTGAGTGGATACAAAGGTCTGGCTTCCAGATAATGGTTATGTCTTTTGTAGGATATTCTTTTTCCATCTTTCTTTTTTCTATTTTGTCAAAACTAACGTTATACTAAATCTGTATACCATACAAATATAACGGTTTATTTATTAAAAAGCACATCCCGCTATCCGTGCGCCCTCGCGTTAAAATACAACACTTATCCCTCTCGTTTAGATGCTTTTAATGCTTCAGAAGGGCTCGTGCGAAGAGTTCCTGGTAGCGTGGATAGAAGTGTGCCCAGTCCGCTTGCTGTGCCAGCCGCTCTGCATTGGCTCTTGCCTCCTCCTTGTCTGCGACGTCCCACTGAGCGACATCCGAGAGCGCTCTAGTGATCGCAGTAGCCACCTCGCCAAAGTTGTCGTCTCTTCGCTCCAAGACGTGCACTCCTTCCTTAAGAGAGCTATTAGAGACTAGTCCGCTCGCCCACTGTCCGAAGCCAGCCTTATCAGTCGTCAAGGTCGGCACGCCAAAAGCGATACTCTCCAGTGGCGTATAGCCCCAAGGCTCGTAGTATGAGGCAAAGACAGTCAGGTCTACAGCAGGAATAAAGTCGTAGTATGGGATATCCAGGATGCCATCCCGTCCGTCGAGGTACTCGGGTAGGAAGAGAGGGTAGACTCCCTTGCCCCAGACAAAGTCGAGAGACTTCAAGTGGCTGTATATCTGATTATTATCCGGCTCGTTTAACCAATGGGTAAGATAGGGCTCCTGCATCGGCATCGTGCACTCTGCATCATGCTCCAATGCCCACTGCAGCTCGGGTCTTGGTCCAGCTACCCATCCTGGCACAGCGATCAGAGCGACCACGTCACGATTGATACGTCCTTCATCAGTCGTCAAGCGCCGTACTGCATCGATAAAGAGGTCTAGTCCTTTATTGCGGTATTCACTTCTGCCTGAGGTCATCACAATAAGGGCATTATCAGGGACTGGCTCTCCGCATAGTTTCCTTACCATCTGTAACAGTCGCTTCCTGCCAGCATGGCGCTGCTTCTCTCGAACCTCTGGAGTAGGGATAAAACCCTGTTCAAACCCGTTGTAGACCACAACATCAACCGGTTTCTGTAGAAGTTGGCGACACTCCACATCAGTCACCTCGCTGACAGTACCAAAAGCATCCGCATAGTGGGCAGCGCACTTCTCGATTTTATGCTTCGCCGCCACTCCTAGCTCCTCTGCCATCTGGTCGCCGTTGTAGCCTGCCATATAGCTGTATAGATCCTTGCCATTACCTGCTATGGAGCGACCAGTGGTCGTCGCATGGGTGATAAAAGTGGTTGCCACCTCTGGACGGTGTCGATGCAGATAGAGCAGTCCCATTCCGCAGGTCCACTCATTGAACTGTGCCACTGGGCGCTCAGCAGGATGGAGGTTTAGATAAGCCATCATCACCCTTGCCACAGCGATAGAGAAGAGGCAGGCATCATCATAGTCCCCATAGCCACTATCGCCCTCAATGCCAAAGTCCTGCCACATCTCGAAGTAGTAGCGATCCTTTTCCTCAAATAGGGGCTTGAAGTCTACCAATATCGCTCGGGGGTTGCCTGGTACTTGCCACCGCCCTACACGCACCTCCAGCCCACTCTCTTCTGAAAGTCGCTCTGCTTCATTGCTCTCCTCATCGGCTAAGAAATCAGGCTGAGACTGCTCTGGGAAGAGTGGTCCTACAAAGAGTACTCCTTCATCTCCCAGAGACTCTACCATTGTGCGGGCTCTCGTACTCAGTACTGCGTAGATACCCCCCACCTTATTGCACACCTCCCACGACGTCTCCATCACTAGGGTCGGTTGCACACTATTCTCTATCTCAATCATATACTATTTCGATCATAAAGCGATAACGCCCTCTGCACACTCTAAGAGTGCTCAGAAGGCGCTTATCAAGTAGCTGACCCACGAGGATTCGAACCTCGACAGACAGAACCAAAACCTGTAGTGCTACCATTACACCATGGGTCAAACTTTAGTACCGCAAAGATACAATATTCTCCCCTAAGTTGCAACCTTAAGAAAAAGAAGTGCGGAGACCTAAGTCGTCGCCTTAGATCTCCGCACATTATGCCAAGAGAGATATTTACTTACCTCTCTTTAGGAACTTCTTGTTATTGAGATGGTAAGCCAATGGTGACGCAATAAATAGGGTCGCAAAGGTACCGTAAATAACACCGAGAAGCATCGCAAAGATAAAACTGCGGATGCTGGCTCCACCGAAGAAGAGGATCACGATCAGCACAATCAGCGTACTCATACTGGTGCTAAAGGTACGGACAAGCGTCTGGTTGAGCGCACCGTTGAAGAGCTCAAAACGATCCTTCTTTGGAGTGATGCTTAAGTGCTCACGGACACGGTCAAAGACCACAATGGTATCGTTGATCGAGTAACCAATGATCGCCAGTACTGCTGCTATAAAGGTCATGTCGATCTCCATAGAGAAGGGCATAATCTTCCAGGTCAGTGCATAGGTAGCTATAATAGCCACGACAGTGAATGTCACTGACGCGAATGCACCAACAGAGAAGGCTATATCACGGAAGCGCAGCAAGATATAGAGCGCCATGACGATCAGTGACAACGCTACTGCCACCAAAGCACCCCGCTTGATATCATCAGCCATACTTGCACCTACCTTCTGTGAGCTCTGGATGTAATCAGCGATGAATGCCTCGCGCGTTACACCATCACCTAGGAGTGGCTTCAAGTTCTCATAAATGATGGACTCGATCTCATAGTCAACCTCAGGCGTGTTCTCATCTACCTTGAAGTTGGTAGAGATACGCACTTGGTCGGTTGTGGAGATGGTAATTACTGTCACGTTGCCGTCAAGTGCATCCTCCAGTAGACCCTCTACCTCTTGTGTCTTTACTGGCTGGTCAAACTTCACCACATAGTTGCGACCTCCGGTGAAGTCAATACCAGAGTTAAGCCCAATCGTTGCTAGAGCAATACCACCAGCAACTATCAGTATGATAGCAATGGTGTATCCAATGCGACGCTTGCCGATGAAGTTAAACTTCGGATTAGAGAGGAAGTTCTTTGAGATCTTAGTGGTGAAGGTAGTATTCTCCATCTTACCCTTCAGCGCGCGTGACTCGAAGATGGCACGCGTCACAAAGACCGCAGTGATAAACGAGCAGAGTAGCCCCACAATCATAGTGGTAGCAAAGCCTCGGATAGCACCACTACCGAAGTAGTAGAGGATAAATCCGGTCAGGATTGTGGTAACGTTGGAGTCGATAATAGCTGAGAAGGCATTCTTGTATCCATCACCGATCGCATTGATCATCGACTTGCCAGCCTTTAGCTCCTCTTTGATACGCTCAAAGATCAACACGTTGGCATCCACTGCCATAGAGAGCATCAAGACCATACCTGCTATACCTGAAAGTGTCAGCACTGCATGGAGTGACGCTAGGATACCGAGTGTGAAGAAGAAGTTGAGCACCAGTGCAAGGTTCACCACCAGACCTGGGAAAGCTCCATACATGGCAAACATATAGATCATCAGGAGGATCAGCGCCACGATAAAGGAGACGAGACCAGCACGGATCGCCTCCTTACCCAGTGAGGGACCCACGATATCCTCCTGTACAATGCGTACAGAGGCTGCCATACGACCTGACTTAAGTGTATTGGCAAGGTCCGTCGCCTCATCTACGGTAAAGTTACCTGTGATAGATGACTCTCCATTGGTAATCTCATTGATCACATTAGGAGCCGAGTAGACTACATCGTCTAGCACGATAGCGATAGGACGACCAATATTGTCCTTGGTCAGTCTAGCCCACTCCTTAGCACCTTCGCTATTCATAGCCATGGAGACTGCAGGCTCCTGGCGACCCATCTGTGTTTGGATCACGCTTGAAGCGTTGGTCACCACGTCGCCCGATAGAGCAGCACGTCCGTCACGCCGTGTACTCTTGATGGCATAGAGCTGGTGCACCTTTCCTGACCCTGGCACCTCCTTAACACTCCACTTCAGCTGTAGGTTACGAGGCAATACCTCCTTGACCCTAGGCAAGTTGAGCATAGAGTCGACTGCCACCATGTCTGAGGCAAGGGCAAAGCCTACGACCGGGCTCTGAACCACCTGCCCCTGAGCAACGTTGAGTGAGAGCTTAGAGAAGAGTGGGTGCTCCTGAGCATAGGCATCCATTGCTGCATTGTCTTGCACGTCCTTCTCCTCTCCTGTCACCTGCTCAGCGAGTGCAGCAAGCTCGTCAGTCACTTCTGTCTCGGCCTCGGCTGCCATCTCCTGCTCGATAGTCTCTTCTGCACGACTTGCAGCACGGCTATTCATCTGCGCTAAGAGGGCATCTGCCTGTTGCAAGTAATCAATCACCTCTGGCAGGAGGTAGCACTCCCAAAACTCGAGGTTGGCGCTTCCCTGCAGCAGGTTACGCACACGCTCAGGCTCCTTAACACCTGGCAGCTCCACCAAGATTCGGTCGCTACCCTCAAGTCGCTGGATATTAGGCGCTACGACACCAAATCGATCGATACGCGTACTGAGGACGTCAAACGAACTACTGATGGCTGAGTTAAGCTCTGCACGAAGTACGCGCTCCACCTCAGCATCGGTGCTACTTGTAGTGATCCGATCCTTGAGTGCCGGAGTGCTAAATACCGCTGCAAGCCTTGCACCCGGATCTAGCTTATGAAACTCCTCGATAAAGAGCGCAATGAAGTCCTTCTGGGAGCTGTCTTGCTTCTTCTGTGCAGCCTCTAGAGCTGACCTGAATGTTGGATCTGGACTGTGACCAGAGAGGGTCTCCAGCACGTCTGAAGCATTAAGCTCCAAAACAATGGTCATACCTCCCTTGAGGTCCAACCCTAGTCCAATCTCCTGCTCACGCACCTCCTTAAGGGTGCTCCCGAGCCATACTTTTTTTGTAGCAAGCGAGTCTAAGTACCACTGCTCCTTAGCTATATCTCCCTCAGCGTAGGCTTTTGCCTGCTGTGTGTAGTGTGCCGATACAAATGTAAACGACAGATAATACGCACAGACCAGCGCCAAGGCTATAGCAATCCACTTAACTAAACCTTTGTTTTGCATCTGATAGTGAAATTATATTTACTTATCTTCTCTAGATTCTACAACAAAGCAGGACAACGCATGCGACCTCTATCGCACTCGTCCCACTCAAGACTGCAAATATAGACAAATAATGTGAAACTAGGCACTTACGGACCTGAGAGTCGCAGCAGATTTTTAGTACATGGTGAGAGTTGAAGGGATTATTGGTAAAACTTGCCATACATGGAGCAGAAAAGAGCTTGTCTCTTAATTAAAGTAATGGCGCTGCACTTTCAGACAGTGCAGCGCCATAATCTATGATCTATCAGAGACTCAAGCCTATACCGCTAGGTTGCCCTTAGCCTTGGCACTCTGTACCCATTGAGGCACAACTGTTTGCTTAAACTCTCGCTTCATCTGCTGCAGTTCCTCGGGGTTGAGTCCGATGTACCTCTGCGCCTTCTCTTTTGTAGAGACGTCGGGGATAGGTATTTCACCCGTATGGCCATGCTTGCCGACAACCTGAGCAATCACCAATCGAGCATCCATAGCGCGCTGCATACCTGCACTGAGGATCCGAGTGATCTCTTGTGGAGCATGGAAAGACCCTCCATGCGTTGCCACACCGTAGTCCCATCGCCACTGGCTCTCACGTATCAGCTGGAGCACTGGTGCCATCTCCTCCGCTGTAGCCCCAAGTTTCCAAGCAAACTCAGCCTCGAGGTGTGCCCTAACCAACTGATGCTCAAGCGCGTTTCTCACCTCCACCGCCTTGGACTGTCTGTCATATACATTTTGCCTCAGCACCTCTTCGCTCTCTCTGTGGCAGGTCTGGCAAGTACGATCTATGTTTCGCAGCGGGCTGGTAACGTGGTGGTCGCTAAATTTCACGCCACCCTCACTGATATAGGGCATGTGACAGTCGGCACATGCCACGCCACGCTGAGCATGGATGCCGTGCTGTGCTATCTCATAGTCAGGGTGTTGAGCCTTAAGGATAGGGGCCTTGCTTAATGGATGGATGTAATCGTAGTAGTCGGCAGCGTCATAATAAGCCTCAGCATCCTCCATAGCCATCCCTTCGTCCCATGGAAAGGTGAGGTACTTACCATCACCTTTGAAGTAATACTCTACGTGGCACTGAGCACAGACGAGCGACCGCATCTCCTGGTGCGTCGCCTTGGAGATGTCCTTACCTTGTCGCTCAAATGCCTCTATCAGTGCAGGGCGAGAGATCCGCAGCTCCATATTCTCAGCACTATGGCAGTCGGCACATCCGATAGGATTAACGATCTCATCGCCTAGCTCGCTCCACACACCATCATAAAACTCAGCAACACCTTTCTGGTTCATCATACGAGGCACATCTGGGCTCTTGCAGGTCCAGCAAGTCGCTGGCTGGAGGTCATTGGCTCCTGCCACCCCTGGGTGTCCTGTCCTGAGGGTATTGCGGATGTCCTCTATCGCATGCATGTGCCCACGAGGGGTCCCATACTCACGGCTGAAGGCATAGCCAGCCCAAAAGATGACCATCTCGGGTCGCTGAGCCAAGACATCCACGATATCACTGCTATTGTACTCACTCACAAATGTAGTATCAGCAGTCTTTTGCCAGGTCTCAAACTGACGAGGATAGTTGATGCCGTAGATCTCATTTTTAGACTCACCCTCAGCGATCTCGATCTTCTTATTGGCATAGATAGATTGGATCTCAGCTCTTCGCTCCGTCACTGATGCAGCCATCAATCCGAGGAGGAATACGACCACCAAGGCACCTCCAAATAGCAGCCATCCCACCCAAGGTTTAAGTTTGCGTTGCTTCTCCATAGTCCTACAATGTATGATTGTTAGTTATTATTCTTGCTTCTCATGTTATCTATCCACTCTGGCACAGGGCTCTTGGGAAGTGGCGTAATGGCATTGGGGGTACGGCTTAGGCTCGTCACTCCTCCATGCGGGATATCTCTATGGCAGTTCCAGCAGGGAGCATTGGAGCCATCACTGATCTGATCTCCTGCGAGTAGTCCGGTCTTGACCATATCGGTATTGAGCTGGTCATGACAACGCACGCAATTACCATAGATCACACGCTGGCTCGCAGGGATCGCCTTCATGGCTTGGGGCTCGCCCCGCATCGTGAATACATAGGAGTGGCGCAGCCCGTCTGTAGCTTTGAAATAATATTTACTAAAGATATTGTCGTGAGGCACATGGCAGTCATTGCACGTAGCATCTCTACCATGCGAGCTATGCATCCAAGTCGCATAGTAGCTATCCATGACATGGCAGTTGATACAAGTAGCTGGATCATCTCCCAGATAGCTCCAGACCCTTGACATATATACCAAGTAACCCAATAGGCCAGCCCCCGCTCCTAGCAGTAGCACTGCTGCTACCTTGCTCTTATAGGTCGGGAGGAGCGAATTGACCAGGTTTTTCCATCTATGCTTTAACTTCATAGCCCATCACTTAACAGATCAAACCAATGATAGGCGAAAGTTAAACAAAGTAATCTAAATTTACAAATACTTACATACCATAAGTATGCACACTCATCGATGCAGAAGGGAGATAATTGACCCCATACCAACACATTTGCAGGAAGATAAAGCTGACAGCCAAGAGCCAGACAGACTGCTTGACCCGCTTGGGATGAAACCGCCTATGGTGCAAAAAGATCAGATACGCCGCCATAGTGATCGCAGCCCAGGTCTCCTTAGGATCCCAGCCCCAGTAGGTACCCCAAGCCTGTTTTGCCCAGAGCGCTCCCAACAATAGCCCAATCATCAAAAATCCAAGCCCGGTGTAGACGAGGTTGTCCATCACATAGAGCTTATGTCGGTCGTTCTCAGCCCCTTTCCACACCACATAAAGCCCTACCAATAGAGCGACCCCAAGCAATCCATACGAAAACATATATGAGATCACATGGGGCACGAAATAATAGCTCTGCAGGGCTGCCATCATGCTCTTGGAGTGGATCTGCGGCTTCACGATATTAGTGATGATAAAAACCGCAGCTAGGAGTGTGCTAAAGGTAAAGATCCACTTGTACCCCCACCTCACATAAACGAGCAACCCCGACAGTAGGACGAAAAAAGAGTAGAGAAGCCTCGTCTCGCCTTGAGTACGCATGGGTGGTCGCTCCTGGCTCAGCCACATACCTGCGATGAAGAGCGAGTAGATCAGCAGCGCCAGTACCATCACCCACACTGCGCTCCTCCGATGGTCTCGCCACGCCAGATAGGCAGCGACCAGCCCCACCACTATAGTTGTGATGCCAAAGAGTGGAAATAGCTCCCAGTCTAGTGTGCTTAGAAATGCCATCATCGCTTCTCCTCCTTTCTCCCAACCTTTGTAGGCGAATTGGCTGGGCCTAGTAACAAGAATAGAGCTCCAACAAAAAGAACCCAGATAGAGACTAGGACTGGTGTCAGCCACGGATCATACACCAGTTCCACCTCCGTAGAGGTCGCCCACCGCCTTTTTTCTTGATCAAAATTCAATTGATACACATACCAGTCCCCTACCCTCAGCGGGTCGTTGACAGAGATAGTCTTCTCTCCCGCCTCCCCGCTCTGCAAGTAGTAGTTAAGGGTGGCATAGTACTGTCGCACCTCGGGATAAGGCATCACGACACTTAGGTCGCCCTCGAGCGTCAGAGCTATGTGGGGAAATTGGTAGCTCCCACAGCTCGCCCATCCACTGTATACGGCACCACCTTTCTCTGCCCGCACCTTAGCAGCAGGAGCACCACCCATACTAGCAAACCTACTAAATACAATCGCACTATCACCTACAATAGGCGCAGCAAGGGGTATCAACTCCTCCACCTCTACCTCCCAGTCCGCGAGCCGCCCCTTGATCGGGGTCTCCTCTATATGGATCACATCAGGAGCGCCTACGGGTAAGACCTCGCCCGTCGCTCCATCTAGAAGCATCAGCTTCGGTGGGTATTCCTCGAGGGTGAAGTGCTTAAGTTCTAGAGCAATAGGGAGCTCCGCCATATCGGTACTACCCTGAGGGATGGCTCTCCACTCCACCTCGTCTTGGGTGAGACTCATGGTGTAGCGCTTTGTATGGCTACCACTGATAAGAGCAAAGGCTAAGAACCCATAGAGCCCAAGGTGATTGAGCATAAAGCCGATATCATGCACATCCAGCCTCATCCGCGCCATTCTCCTAACCGTCACTGCACCAAGCACTAAGAGCAGGTACAAGTAGGAGATATTGAACGGATAGGAGTGGATCATCGCACTCCAACCGGAGCTATGAAAGAGACCGCCCAGCCCAGCCGCCATGCGGGGATCTATCTGAGTAGAGAACCCCATGATTAGCATCTGAGCCATCAGTAGCACCAAGGAAGTGATCGTGGCCGCCGGCGATACGACAAATCGCACAAGAGCAGGCATCTTCCCCCCTTTGGATGCCCGCCATCCGATCCATACGGAGACAACCAGCAGGAGAGACATCACCAGCGTGCTCACAGGGTGCACAAACCCACCCTGAGGGATAGATCCCTTGAGCCATTGCCAAAGGTAACTCACCAGCAATAGCCCACAGACGATCAACCAAGCCTCAGCATAGCCCCACGGGGCACTCCAGATACGACGTTTACTACTCATCCTATAGGCAGTTAAATAAGACACCTGTGGAGAGCTATATCTCCACCCCTTTGGTTCTGGTTCCCACCACAAATGTAGTAAAATATCGCTATCCTATCATAGATGCTCCATGGGGCTTCAGACCATCACCTCTTTGGCATCATGCCTGGTAGCAGAAGGAGGTCATCTACCGCCAAGGAGAAAAGAGGAGACCTACGCGGAGACCATTAGCAAACGAAGAGGAGTTGCTCCAACCAAACTTAACGTCCTTGGCAGCATCCGTGGTCACATCATAAGGTATCTTTGGTGCCCTGACCCCAAAAAAGCCATAGCTCACATAGAGGGAACTTTTGTTGGAGAGCTTGAAAACCGCTGTAGGTCGCACTCCCACCTGCCAACGGATCTTATTCATCTTATATGGCGTATTGTTCTTTGACCATTCCTCGTACTCTGGAGTACCTGGAGCGAAGGGCACAAAGAGTATCCGTCGATCGAATTT
The DNA here is from genome assembly GCA_030532365.1 of Porphyromonas sp. Lineage (GTDB taxonomy): Bacteria > Bacteroidota > Bacteroidia > Bacteroidales > Porphyromonadaceae > Porphyromonas_A. The sequence goes on along the minus strand of JAUNLH010000006.1, from coordinate 2,011 downwards.
ATAATAACCCTGCAGATACAGCCCTCCAATGAGAGTCCCTCCTAAGGTCATCCGACCATCCCAGACTGAATAACCTATAAAGCTAAACAACTCGCCTCCAGTAGACCGAAACTCATCATCGTAACGCTCCTGGAATTTGATGGGCAAGTTAAGGGTAGCCCCGACAGAGAGGAAGTCGTTAACCCTGTAGCCAAAGGTTGGGTTAATAGCTGTGATCCAGTTGTCTGCATCCTCCTGCGAACCAGTTGCAACACCTCCGCCAAAGAAGATCTTCGACTTACTATCCTCCTGAGCTTGCACAGCACCAAGGCTTAGCATGCATGTGGCAAGAATCAACAACGTTCTTTTCATAACTAGTTCCTTATTTTCTGATTGTTATACAAATTCATATTCGATCAATTGATGTTGTAGCGGCATGCCTAGTAGCAGAAAGGTGGTCTTCTACCGCCAAGGAGAAAAGAGGACACCTACGCGGAGACCGTTGGCAAAAGAGCCAGAGCTATTCCATCCAAACTTAACGTCTTTTGCCGCACCTCGTCGAACACGGAGCACGTCCTCAGGTGCCCATATACCTAAGAAGCCATAACTCCCATAGAGAGACCACTTGCTAGAAACCTTGACAACTACAGTAGGTCGTATACCAACTTGCCAACGGACCTTATTGAGTGGGAAGAAGTTTTTCTGCCACTCCTCATACTCTTGGGTACCTGGAGGATAGGGCACAAAGTCCAGCTCTTGCCTAAATTTATAATACCCTTGCAAATATAGCCCACCAAATAAAGTACCCCCCAGACTCAACCTATCGTCCCAGACTGAAAAACTTATGTTGCTAAACAACTCGCCTCCAGTAGACTGATACATATTATCGTACCGTTTTTGAAATTTAATGGGCAAGTTAAGGGTAGCCCCAACAGAGAGGAAGTCATTAACCTTGTAGCCAAAGGTTGGGTTAATAGCTGTGATCCAGTTGTCTGCATCCTCCTGCGAACCAGTTGCAACACCTCCGCCAAAGAAGATCTTCGACTTACTATCCTCCTGAGCTTGCACAGCACTAAGACTCAGCAAGCATGTGGCAAGAATCAATAGCGTTCTTTTCATAACTTCTTTCATATTGATTATCTAATCCATTATTGTCTCAATTTTTAACCACGCCGTGTGATATTATACGATATTCTATTATCAGATGTGGATCCGTCGCAAACAGAGGCTTGCCCTACATTATTCTGGCTAATTCCGCTAACGCACACAGGTCTTCCGTTGCCCAAATCAGAACCGACTAATACACAGTCGTAATTTACCTTGGCATCATGCCTAGTAGTAGAAAGGTGGTCATCTACCGCCAAGGAGAAAAGAGGACACCTACGCGGAGACCGTTGGCAAACGGGCCAGAACCGTCCCAACCAAACTTAACATCTTTAGCAGCATCCGTACTAATATCATGGAACTTCTCTGGAGCCCTAACTCCTAAGAAGCCGTAGGTTACATAGAGCGAACTCTTGCTTGAGAATTTGAAGACTGCTGTTGGTCGCACCCCTACCTGCCAACGGATCTTATTCAACTTATATGGCTTACGATTCTTATCCCACTTTTCATATTCTGGTGTGCCGGGTTTATAAACCACAAAATCCAGATCTTGATCGAATTTATAGTACCCCTGCAGATACAATGCCCCAACTAGAGTACCCCCAAAACTCAGCCTGCCGTCCCACACTGAATAGCCCACATAGCTAAACAGCTCTCCTCCTGTGGCGTGCAGCGCGTCATCGAAGCTCTCCTTAAATTTAATGGGCAGATTGAATGTAGCACCAACCGAGAGAAAATCATTAACCCTATAACCGACGGTGGGGTTGATAGCTTTGATCATCTCATCTGCATACTCGTGCGTCCCGACGTTGATACCACCACCGAGGAAGAACTTAGATTTATCTATTCCTTGAGCGTCAGCCAGACCCAAGCAAAGCAGGCACACAGCAAAAATCATTAGCGTCCTTTTCATAACTAGTTCCTTATT
>JAUNLH010000055.1 GCA_030532365.1 Porphyromonas sp. | reverse complement strand
CATCCTATTTCGTCCACTTTCATCCACTTTTATCCACTTTGGAGCATTTTCACACCTTACTTCAGTGGTTACTCGTCTTCCACTACAGACTGCTCTTCAGTCACTCTCGTATAAGGAAGTGGTAGGTAGCTATCGAGGAGCATGGAGTCCGCTTGGGTAAAGGCACCACTCTCCATCAGTATCGACCAAGTAAGCACCTCATACTGGTCGCTAAGATTCTTGATAACATCCATCATCTGCCAGCTTAGATACGGGTGGCGTGGGATGGTGTCTTTCGAGAGGTCAAGCCTCATTGGCTTCGTGTCAACCTTAAAAAATGGTGCTATCTTATCATACATTGGGCGATCAACCCCATAGACCTCTTGCAACTGCTCCACACAATAGTACCCACCAAGCAATTGACGATATTTCGCAATCCTCCGTGCAAAAGAGGGTCCTATACCGGGAACTCTCTGCAATAAGAGGGTATCAGCACTATTGAGGTCTATCTGCGCTCCTTTCTGGAGTTTACGCTGATATGCAGCGCGTTTGGGTGGTCCAGGATACTTATCAGTCTTTACCGGCAGAGTATCCGGTGGTGACAAGGCAGTCACTGATGGCTCCGCCACTATCGTCAGTTGCTCAGCAGGCTCTACCGGTAAGGTATCGGACGATTGTGCCTTTGCGGCCAAGACCTCGGAGTCACTCCTATCACTGCGCCACCACAGATGCACAACAAAGAGCAACAATAGCACTACTAGTACCACTAGTACTCCTCTGTCAGCTTTGTTCAGACGTCGTCTACTCATGCTCTAGCCGTTTCACTTTTCACCCTCCCATCCTCGATCAGGACGGTTCTATCTGCAATCTCCGAAAGGGTTGGATCATGGGATACAATGATGAAAGTCTGCCCTATCTCCTCGCGCAGTTGTAAGAAAAGCTCATGCAACTCTTCCTTATGACCAGAGTCCAAGGCTCCTGTTGGTTCATCAGCAAAAATGATCGAGGGCTGATTGATCAGCGCACGTGCCACCGCAACACGCTGCTTCTCTCCTCCGCTTAGGGCAGCCGGCTTGTGCTCTAGCCGCTCTCCGAGGTGCAATTGCTCAAGCAACTGCCGAGCACGCTCCATAGCCCTTGACTTACTCTCACCCTTTATCATAGCAGGGATAGCGACATTCTCTTGTGCGGTAAACTCCGGCATCAGCTGATGAAACTGAAAGACGAAGCCAATATGTCTATTACGAAAGGTGGCTTGCTCATTACTGCTCAATCGATTGATATCCGTACCATTTATGACTACAGTCCCACTGTCAGGGCGATCCAGAGTGCTTAGGAGCTGTAGAAGAGTGGTCTTACCAGCACCGCTGGCACCTACGATACCTATGATCTCTCGCCTATTGACACTGAGGGAGATACCCTTTATGATCTCTAGCTCACCAAAGCTCTTTGTGAGATCCCTTGCCTCTATGACTATCTCCTTATGCTTCATGCGGTAACTCTCTATTGACTATTTGATCAATGGCAAAATAAGCAGCGTAACACCCCGCCACTGCCGGATTGTAAGCAATGGTACCTGTCGTCGACTTCTTATTCTGCTCCCCTTCTGTGAGTAAGATGGCATGCTCTAGTGGGAGCTCTTCGGAGTATACGACTGGAAACTTAAGGGGCACTTGTAACTTCCTAAGTCGCTTCCGTATCATCCTACCCAAAGGGCAATTTTTCATCTTGTCCATCCTCCCAATCTTGATCTGCGTAGGGTCTACCATGGCACCCGTACCCATCACACTGATAAAGGGGATCTCGTGCTCCTGAAGACTCTTGATTAGGTGCACTTTAGGGCTGAGTGTATCTATGGCATCTATTACAAAGTCAGGCTCCTTTTCCTGCAATAGCTCGTCCGTTAGCTCATCACGTACAAAGAGTACCATTGCATCAACTTTCAGCTCCGGATTGATAGACCGAAGCCTCTCCCTCCAAAGGCTCGCTTTGCTCTCACCTATATTGTCTTGAGTAGCTATCAGTTGCCGGTTGAGGTTACTTGGCTGCACCACATCCGGATCCACAATAGTGAGACGACCCACTCCGGATCTTGCAAGCATCTCTACGACATATCCACCGACCCCACCTAGCCCAATGACCATGACATAGCTCCCCCTCAGCCTTTGCATCTTCTCACGTCCGAGCAAGAGCTCTGTACGGACAAAGGTTTCTGGATCACGCATGCCGAAGATCTCTGCTTGCATCTACTACTTCACCAAAGAGACTGGGCGGTCTCCCTCCAAGAAGCCCACTACATTATTAGCTAATTCCCTTGCCATTGCGATCCGAGCATCATTGGTCTGGGTACCCACATGCGGTGTCATCACTACATTGTCTAGGTCGTATAGGGCGTCCAGTGGACGGTCGTCATTTTCAAAGACATCCAACCCAGCTCCAGCGATAGTACCCTCTTGCAGTGCCTTTACAAGTGCAGCCTCGTCAACGACCGCCCCTCGAGCTACATTGATGAGCATAGCAGTTGGTTTCATCATCGCAAGTCGCTCCGAATTGACTAGGTGGTGGGAGTCAGCATTGTATGGGGTGTGAAGCGAGACCACATCAGCAGTCTTAAAAATCTCATCGACTGTCGCATAGGTGGCATCAAGATGCTCTTCTTGGTCAGCTGAGAGGCGTATCCGCTTGTTATAGAGCATCTTCATCCCAAAGCCATCGTGCAGTATCTTACCTACGCACTGACCTATATTGCCATATCCTATGATACCCAATGTCTTACCGTTAAGGTCAACACCCATGCGCGTCATCATACCCCCCTTACGGCTAGAGCGTTGGCTCCTCAGGAGGCGATCCCACTCAGAGACTCTGCGCGATAGGCTTAGGAGGAGCGCCACACACAGCTCCGCTGTAGGACGAACCACCGACTGAGGTGTATTTGCCACCGCTACACCCTTTTGATGTGCATAGGCTACATCAATGTTATTGTACCCTACGGCATAGTTGGCTATCAGCCTCACATTGGGAAAGAAGTCAATCTCCTCTTTACCCATAGGCATGGTAAAGGGTGGAACAACCACAGTAGCATCTCTATGCTCCTCAGGGAGAGAGTCACCACGGCGCAAGGGCACGACTACCACCTCATATCGCTCATAAAGCTCCTCAAGACCAGACTCAAACGAGGGGTCGAATAAGAACAATACCTTTTCTCTCTCTTTCATAATTGCATCATCTTTATCAGGTTATTTTATCTCCGTTGATACCAAGTCGATCCTCTACCATAGCTTGGTTGACTACTCTTGCGATAGCGCAAATCTTGGAGCAGTTGAGAGTTGACTTGGATCGAAAAGTTGTAGGACTTATAGGGCCCTATTGGTATGAAGCTCGCTGACATATTCCAGCAGTGTAGGTTACGTGTGATATTGCATGACATATTTGTCACTCTCTTCTCGTCAAAGTTATAGTTGGCAGAGAAGGTAAAGTTCCAGTTCTTAGTTGGCCGGAAGCTCCCATTAAAGCTCAGGTCGTGCCTCCACTTGTACTTATATTCCCTGATGTTCGGGTCAAAGTCACCCCACCCCAGCGAAAGCCCATAGTTAAAGCCCACACTCCAGTCAATCTTATTAACCAGGTAGCCATCAGCGTCATACTCACCTAGGGCATTATCACTTTGACCTAAGAGCGATCCCCCTCCACTATTAGCTGGAGCGCCCATCCCATCTTCTCGTGGGGAGCCATCTCCTCTATCTCTGCCATTGTCACGATCTCCCTCTTCATCACCATCATTTTTGTCCGATTCCCTATCGAAGATCGCCAATAGCTTCTTGAGGTTTTGAGGGTTCAGAGTGTAGGAGAAAGAGGTACTCGTGCCCCTAAAGCGTCCAAAGCCCTTACCATTCATGATTCGGAGTTGGTCAACCCGATAAGGACTGATACGTCCATCATGCTCGTGATAGTCATAGAGATAAGGATCAAAAGAGCCCCCCACCCTCAGTGTGAAGGAGTCCGATAGTCGGATGGCAAGCCTGGCACTAAAGTCGCTCCACTGAAAGGAGTCAGCCGCTAAGTTGTAGCTTGTCGAGAAGCTCAGATCCTCGATCAGACTTACTTTGTCAAAGGAGGTAGAGTCTTTCTTGCTCCGCACTTTCGCCTCCACGTTGTTGCTCACACTCATACTGACACTCCCGCTCTTACCAGGCGATGGCACACCGAATAGCTGCCCCTCGAAAGGGGAGTATCGGTGCGTCTCACGTCGACCGTCGCGTGTGATGTAGTTAAGCTCCTCCCAATATCCATAGCGGGGGTCTCCAAAGTCAGGCTGATAATTGATCGAGACCGATGGCTCCATGCGGTGGCGGATCATATCGACCTTATTGCCCAGGAAGGGCATAGGCTTCCAAAAGCCATACACAGTGGTGGAGAGAGCTACCGAGCCACGGAAGTCATAGACACGATTGAAGCCTTGGATGGTGTCGGTCGTCATCACCCTATTCTTCTCTGGGTCGTACGCCTTCTCTATCTTGCTGGTATACCACCGCTCTTGATAGCTAAAGGAGGGCGTCACCTTGAAGTACTGAAAGAGATCAAAGGAGGCGCTCACCGGCACAGAGTGGTTCACACCATTGCGCCAGTCACGCATCAGATTTGACTTCAGCAGCTTATCCTCCTTCGTATCTATATAGTTACGCAGCTGACCGGAGTAAGAGAGGGAGATCTTTTCGTACCAGCGTTCGCGCCCCACCTGTTGTTTCCGCTTAAAGGGATATATCCTACTCATGGTCACGGAGAGGTTGGGCAATGTCACTGCTATAGCACTATCACGCGACCGTTGGGTCACATCTATCGAACCAGAGATGCTCCACGGGTTATTCGGGAAGCGCTGTGTAAAGCTGATACTAGAGCTTTTGGTATTCTCACCCATGACAGCCTGATTGTAGAGGCTCTCTAGATTGTTGTGGTTGTACGAACTGGTGGAGAAGTTAACATTAGCACTCAGTGTCCTATAGGGGTTAGCCTTAGGATCCTGCTGGTGGCTCCATGCTATGCGGAAGTCGGTAGCCTTGGAGTAGTCGCCTGCCACCTTATCTCCTCGCTTGGTAACGATGTAGTTGGCATTGAGGCTACCTGAGTAGCGGTATCTCTTGCGGTAGGTAGCTTGAGTACTAAGCCCCCACGATCCTTTTGTGTAGATATCTCCAGTGAGCTGCAGGTCTACATAGTCATTGATAGCGAAGTAGTAGCCACCATTTCTCAGATAAAACCCTCTATCCATCTCATCGCCATAGGTCGGCACGATGATACCCGATGAGCGTGAGGTGGTAAAAGGGAAGTAGCCAAAAGGAAGTCCGATAGGGAGTGGCACATCTGCCAGCACCAAGTACAATGGACCGGAGACAACGTCCTTCTCGGGGCGTGCCTTGGCTCGCGTCAGTGCTATGTAGAAGTGAGGGTGGTCGTGGAGGTCGCAAGTGGTGTATCGACCATCTTCCATAAAGAGGTCCTCATTTTCCATCCTCTTGGTACGCTTAGCTGTGATGAAGCCATCGCCCTGCCTCGTGATTACATCCGTGATATAGCCTCTCTCAGAGTGAAAGTTATAGGTTAGCGACTTGGCTTCATACTCCTCCTCACCCCTCTTAATCTTAGCATAGATACGAGGACGCTTGAGCGAGTCGGGGTAGTCGATGTAGGTCGAGAAGATTGTACCACTATCGGTCTGTAGGTGCATATAGTCACCTTGCAGATCCTGACCCTCGTACTGCGCTTTCGCATCACCATAAAGTCGCACCAGACTACGCTTAGGCAAGACCACGATAGAGTCGGTACTCTCAAAGGAGATAGGTGCCTGCAGGTCGCTCCTAAGACTATCCCCCACGATACTATCACGCCCAGCAAGCAATGAGTCTCTGGGCACTTGCCACTCTTGCAATAGCAAAGCCCCACTCCTCGTCATGCCCATGATAGATAGGCGAGACGAAAGAATGATATACCCAAGTACTAAAGTATATATAGCGATGCTGCGACGATGTTGTTTCATCAGGTCAGCTCTCCAGCTTCATTCAATAGCCAATAACTCTTCGTACAAAGATAGATAAAATGACGTGAACAATTGCACCCCATTAAAATGCCTGAATCCTGCAAGCTGAGATTTGTATACTTCGAGTAGTATTGTTTGCATTTTCTAGTCAACTCTACTCCGACATTCATCTTTTACTTGTCTCTTTTCACTATTTTGTGTGCCCATAGAATTCACACGGTAATGTTATCTTTGTCTAAATACAAATAGAAACAAGTGAATAATTAGAATATGCCTATAAATCAAACAAATAAGCTGGCTTGGGTCGTTGAAACCATCTTAAATTCAGGAAAGATCTCATTTGAGGAACTGAATCAGAAATGGATGGAGGCAACTGACTTCAGCGGAGGAGAGGAACTTTTGAAACGCACTTTTCACAAATGGAGATACAACATTCTCGACACCTTTGGTCTGGAAATAGTATGTGAAAAAGGGGGCGAATATCGGTATTATATTGGTAATGCCGAAGATTTGAAAGATGGAGGGATCGGGATGTGGCTTTTGGAAACTTTCACTGTGAGTAACTCTCTGATTACAAGCAAGTCTATCAAGAATAGGATCATCTTGGAGAGTGTACCATCGGGATTGAAGTACCTTGACCAGATAATCCAAGCGATGAAGGAGAATAGGATGATCCATATCACCTATAATAGTTATTGGAGTGGAGACTCACGTCCACACTATCTGATACCACTATGTGTAAAACTATTTCGGCAAAGATGGTACTTAGTGGGAAAAGTGTGGGCTAATGGACACACAGCGGTATTCAGCCTAGATAGAATAAAAGACTTTCGTAAATCTTCTCATGAATTTGAATATCCCAAAGACTTTGATCCCCACTCTTTTTTCAATGGCTTCTATGGGGTATTTGTAGATCAGGAGCAGAAAGTTGCAAATGTGGAACTAAAGGTTACTGCTTCCCAAGCCAATTATCTCCGAGATCTACCTATTCATAGCTCTCAGATAGAGAAGGAGAGCAACGATGAGTTCAGTATTTTTAGGATAGAAGTTTGCCCAACTTATGATTTCCAGCAAGAAATACTCAAATATGGAGATCAGGTAGAGGTGCTCGAACCACTTTGGTTGCGCCATCAAATAGCTGATAAAGTCCAACGGATGCACCAGAGATACCTTTGCAAGAGTATTAAGTAATTATATTTCAATTCGTAAGTCATGAATAAACTACAAGAAGAACTCCAAGAATGGGGCAAAAAAGTCTGCAAAGAGTGCAGAGCACTTATCAAAGAGAATAAGACGGATCAAGACTTCTATGTCTTCCAAACCGAGCTCCCAGAAGAATCCCCTGAACTACTATTTGTGGGCATCAATCCCGGAGGTTCTAAGCGCTATAGTGAGTATATTGCAGAGAAGGGTAAAGAGCGGGAGACCATTGATGACCTAGTCCAGGGATTCAATATCTATAAATGTTCTGATGCCAATAACAGGCAGTCCAGCACGCTCCGAAGGGTTGAGATACTTCGGGAATACATCGAGAACGATCGCATAACAGGTATCAACGCTTGCTATTTCAATACCAAGAATGAAAGGGGCTTGAACAAAGAGATATGGGATTTTTGTGCACCTCTCACCCAAGAACTCATAGAGATCCTCAATCCAAGAAAAATAATTTTTCTTTTTACAGATAATAAAAAACTAGAATGGATGGGAATAAACTCCATTGAGGTTGTAAAAGCACACGTAAAAAGAGGTACATGCCAAGGTCGTGAAGTATTTGCCATTCCCAATCATGGATGGCAAAGATCTGGATCACTTTATTCAAACGAAAATGCCCCAAAGATCTCTGAAATCCTCAGCGAGTATCTTTATTTTTAGAAACAGTAATCGAGTATGAAGACTAGGTCCTTTCTTACTAGTCTTCATACTCATTGCTCTCGAACTCTCGAAATGCAGGAGCAAGTGCATGTGGAAATAGTGCATGCAACTCTCCACACACATCATCTGTCATTTGGGCGCCATAAAACGCACCTTTCCCTACATACTCCAAGGAGTTCGGAAGATGGTCTATAAGCAATGAGTAACAATTATAAAAGGCTCTACTTCCTATATGTTTGATACCATCATTGAGACGCAACCTTTTCAGACCATAGCACTCACTAAATGCATCCGCTCCTATTTTTTCTAAGTTTATTGGCAATACGACTTCCTCAATATATCTATGTCCGCTAAAGCTCAAATCTTCAATAGTTTGAGTATTGATGGGGACTTCAAGGAACTTCAACTTTTCGCAGCCTTGTACCAATCCATACTGAATATCTTCGAGATATTGCGGCAGTACTAATCGATGAAGTGACCTGCAATTGAAAAAAGCAAACGCACCTATAGTCACTACATCATCAGGCAGTACAACTTCTGTCAGACTATTACACTCGGCAAATGCACCCTGCTTTATCTCTCTCAAACTCGCAGGGAAGTCTATTTTTGTCAGATTTATACAGCCGTAAAACGCATCTTGTCCAATGCACTTCAATCCTGCTCCAATCGAAATATGCTCAATAGTATCACAGTCTGAGAAAGCTCCTTGCTCAATATTCTCAACCGAATGAGGGATCTCAATAATAGGATTCCTATTAAAGCAAGCCATTAAGGAGCTCTTTTGTCTATTCATTAGCATTCCATTCTCCACCAAAAACTCTTCGGAGTGGCTTATAATCGTTCCTTCTTTATGGTGCCATAAGAGAGGAACCCCGAGAACCTTCAAAGATTTAGGTAACACTATTTCTTGGAGCACATTGCATGAGGTAAATGCACCAGCCTGTATCTCTTTGATGCCATCGGGTAGCTCTATTTCCCTAAGATTCTCGCAGTATGCAAAAGTGTTACTCACTATAATCACATCTTCACTTTGCAGCTTCTCCCACTTGACTACCTCTAATGCCTGACAAGAATAAAAGGCAACATCCAAAAGGTGAATGGTCGAAGGTAGTTCTATATGACGAACCGCACTCCCCTGAAATGCTTTATTGCGTATTTCTTCTACACCTTCAGGGATTACAATGTGCTCCAAGGATTGACAGTCAGTAAATGCCCCATCAATTACTTTTAGGCTATGGGGCAAATCGATATGCTCTAGCCGGACACAAGAAGAAAAAGTGTTCGTCAGGACAGTAATCCCCTCAGGTATATTTATCCTTTTTAGATTTTGACACGAAGCAAAGGCGG
>JAUNLH010000005.1 GCA_030532365.1 Porphyromonas sp. | reverse complement strand
TTTAGACTTCAGACTGTCAAAGAACTGGCTGGGCAACAAGCTGACGACTCAACTACACTTTACCGACATCCTAAACACAGGATACGAAAACATACTGCTGGATACCAATAGCATAGTGCGTGAAGATTTCTCTAAAGGAGGTACCCGCGGAGCGTTCTTTACGATACAGTACCGTTGGGGCAAAAAGAATAAAGGCAAGAGTAACATCACCTCAGAGGAGATGACGAGGCTCCTTCCTAATTAGTTAATTATATTGGTGTCTGGTAAAAGTATTCTGAAGGTCAAAGTTTGGAGCTGTACCACACAACACTACACGTTCCCTCAGTACGACGTCCGACCTGCGTCGGAGTCGTGTTGAGTGTAGGTCACGATATAATCCAGGGTGGCGCACCATCCCTTGCGGGATGTTGCTTACCCTTCGCTAGGGTATTCGATCCCGACGAAGGTCGGGATCGTCTCGATACATCACCGCGTATACATATCAAATGGCACCCCCTCCCGACTCCGACCCAGGTCGGATGTCGTACGGAAATGCAGTGTGGTGTGGGATATTCTGGAGGGGCGGGTGATTTGTCTTTTTTGTTGTGGGTGAGAGAGTGGGAGGTTACAACTTAGGAAAATCTGAGTTCCGAACTTAGAGTTGTCGAAGTTGGGAACTTAGGTGCATCGAAGTTGGGAACTTAGATTTTTTAAGTTCGGGTGTTGGCGGGTCGGTGGTTGGGGCTTTCTTGGGTGGTTCGTCGTAAAAAAAAAAGGGAGCCCCTTGGCATCGTTGATGCTTGGGCTCCCGTATGTTGCCGTTTTGGACGGCTGTGTATGATCTCAGTTTACTTCGCCACTGCGTCGTAGCGCTGTTCGATCACGGACCAGTCTATGATCTTCCAGATGTTTTTGAGATAGTCGGCGCGGACGTTGCGGTAGTCGAGGTAGTAGGAGTGCTCCCACACGTCTACCGCGAGCAGTGGCTCCTGATCTTTGGTCACGGGGTTATCCGCATTTTGTGTCTTGGTGATCACGAGGTTGCCCTCCTTGTCGTATGCAAGGAAAGTCCACCCTGAGCCGAAGACTGAGGCTGCCTCGGATTGGAACTTCTCCTTGAACTCCTCGAATGATCCAAAGGTCTTCTCTATCGCCTCTGCCAGCTTGCCCTCGGGTTGCTTTTTTGCCTGCTCCTCGGGTGCCATCTGTAGGAAGAAGTAGTAGTGGTTGAGGCTCTGCCCTGCTTGGTTAAAGAGCTTACCCTCTGATGCTTTGACGATCTCTACGAGTGTCATCTGCTCGAAGTCGGTATCTTTGATGAGTGCGTTGAGGGTCTTGAGGTATCCCGCGTAGTGCTTGCCATAGTGGAGCTCTACGGTCTCTCTGCCCATCACTGGCTCTAGGGCGTCTGCTGCGTATGGGAGGTCGGGTAGCTGAAACTTCCCTTCGATGGCTACCTTGAGCGGCATGGCTGCTACAGTTGCTGTCTCTTCTGTTGTCTGGCTTTGCTCGCTGTTGCCCTCCTTTTGTGAGGTATTGGTGTTGCAGGATACTAAAGCTATTGCTACGATACCTGCCATTAGGGTAGTGGTGAGTCTGGATATAAATGTATGTTTCATAATGCTCAAATTTCTCTTTCTTTTGTATGATAAATAATTAGAGTTGCTCTATCTGCTTGTATAACAAGCCATAGGGTAAAACAGTTTTGAGCGCTCCCCATTTTTGGTGAATTATTGCTTGGGAAGAAAGTTGTTATTAGTCAATTTTCACCCAACAAATAGTAAGGAGAAAGGAGATAATCGGTAAAATATGCAATCATATCGGAAAAACGCTTTGCATAATCACAAAAATAGACTACCTTTGGTCGAATAGATAAGAGAAATCACGAGAATGACACGATCAGGGCGCTTGGAGAGGGGGCTGGTCGGTAGATAATCTAAGGGAGAGAACGATATACGACGGGGGCATCGGTGCGCCTCCACCGCTTGAAAAAATTAACTTAACCGAATTATAATCAATTCTTACATTTATGATGGACAAAAAACAGTTACTATCCAGATGCCTGTGGCTCTGTTTGCTCTTCATGGGAGCAGCTAGCTTGGCAGGTACAGTCTGGGCTCAGAAGATTACCGTAAGGGGTGTGGTAGTCACTACCTCTGAGGAGCCTATTATCGGTGCTACCGTCCAGGTCCTTGACCAAGCTGGGAGCGGTACTGCCACTAATCTTGATGGAGAATTTGTCCTTAATGATGTGCCAAGCAACGCCACACTGCGTGTCTCCTATGTTGGCTCACAAACACAAGACGTACCGGTGAATGGTCGCACATACATTAAGATTGTGCTACAAGACGACACCGAGCTACTAGATGAGGTGGTGGTCGTGGGGTATGGCACCCAGAAAAAGGCGAACCTCACTGGTGCCGTCTCTACAGTCGATGTCAGCAAGACACTCACTGGGCGTCCTCAGCATGACGTAGCAAAGGCTCTGCAGGGCTCTGTGCCAGGTCTTACCATCACCACCAGCAGCGGCGCCCTTGATGGGGATGTATCTATGCGCATCCGTGGTGTGGGTACTCTGAGCAATAGTACAGTGAGTAATCCTCTGATCGTGGTGGATGGTGTGCCTATGGACGACCTGTCGCTCGTAGACCCACAAAGCATCGAGAGCATCTCTGTGCTTAAGGATGCCGCCTCTACCTCGATCTATGGTACACGTGCTGCCTTTGGTGTGATCCTGATCTCTACAAAGGGGGCAGAGAAGGTGGAGAGGATGACTGTGAAATACAATAATAACTTCTCCTGGGACAAGGCGACCTATCTGCCTGACTACGCCGACGTGCCCTCGCAGTTGAGAGCTGCCCTCGAGGGTAAGGCCAATGCTGGGCAATATGAGGTGGAGCTCTTCGGTATGTACTTTGATAAGCTACTCCCCTAGGCTGAGAAGTGGCAACAGCAGAATGGTGGCAAGATCGGCTACGGCGAGATGCGCCCTTATGTAGACGAGAACAACGTGGGTGACTACATAGTCCTTGGCTCTACACCATACTACTATGCCGACTGGGATGTGCAGGATATCTTTTATGACAAGGCTGCACCCTCACAGAGCCATAACCTATCTTTCCAAGGATCTTCTGACAAGATCAACTACTACCTATCTGTGGGGTACAATACCAAGAAAGGTATGATGAAGATACGCCCTGACCAGATGGATAAGTACAATGCCTCCTTGAGCCTGAGCAGCAAGGTCTTTGACTGGCTGACCGTGGGGTCGCGCGTGAGCTTTGCCCGCAAGGAGTACGCCCGTCCTGAGGTTTGGAGTAATATCTACCAGTACGTCTGGCGCTGGGGGTCATTCTTTATCCCATCGGGTACGATCGATGGTCATGACTCACGTGTCATCGCTATGATCAAGCAAGCATCAGACCGCAAGCGTACAGTCGACTTTACTCGCCTAAACGCCTACACTGTAGCTAATATTACAGATGGGCTGACGCTCAATGCCGACTACACTTACTCTATAAGGAATGTCAATAGCGGATTTGAGGACTTCTCGATCTACGGCATCAACTGGGGTGGTGCTAAGCCTAGCTACATAGTGTCTCCGAGCTCTACTGGGATCATGCGTGACTCTGCAAAGCAGGACACCTGGACGCTCAATGCTTTCCTCAACTACGAGAAGACCTTTGGCGAAGGGCACAACTTCAAGGCTATGGCAGGTGTCAACGCTGAGAAGGAAAACTTCATCTGGCTACAAGGCAAGAGATCAGGTCTATACGACGAGAGCCGACCTGAGCTAAACCTCGCCTCTCAGGAGGGGCAGACCCTTGGCTGGTCTCACAGCTCAAGAGCCACTGCAGGGTATTTCGGCAGGATCAACTATGACTACAAGGGCATCTATCTACTGGAGCTCAACGGTCGCTACGATGGCTCTTCGCGCTTCCCACACAACGATCACTGGGCATTCTTCCCATCCTTCTCCGTTGGATACCGCTTCTCAGAGGAGGCTTACTTCGAGCCACTGAAAGACGTTGTCAGCAACGGTAAGGTCCGCTTCTCCTTTGGTGAGATCGGTAATGAGGCTGTGGGTAGCTACATGTTTGAAGAGCTGATCAACCAACTCAGCCCAAGCAGTGTCAACTGGGTCGAGAACAACGGTGAGAACGCCAATAAGCTCATCATGTACCAGATGCCAGACCTAGTGGCAAGCTCACTTACATGGGAGCGAATTCGTACCACAAACGTAGGTTTTGACCTAGGTTTCCTTAGAAATGAGCTCAACCTGAGCTTCGACTGGTTCCAACGCGAAAACCGCAACATGCTAGCTCCCGCTCAGGTACTTCCCGACGTGCTAGGTGCTAGAGCTCCTTACGAAAATGCCGGTACGCTACGTACCCGTGGATGGGAGTTTAATGTCGACTGGAACCACACCTTTGACGAAGTGAGCGTGTATGCCAACTTCAACATCAATGACTCTAAGACAGAGGTGACCCAGTGGAAAAATGACACCAAGCAGCTCAACTCCTACTACACAGGTGCGGTATACGGCGACATCTGGGGCTTTGAGACCGATAGGTACTTTGAGGAGAAGGACTTCACTGGGAAGAATAGCGACGGGACTTGGAACTACGCTAGTGGTGTGCCCTCACAGCAAGGTCTGGAGAAGGGATCATTCCACTACGGTCCTGGTGACATCAAGTTTGCCGACCTAGATGGTAACGGTGTCATTGACGGCGGTAAGGGTACTGCAGATGACCATGGTGACCTTAAGGTGATCGGTAACTTCCTACCTCGCTTTGAGTATAGCTTCCGTCTCGGTGGTAGCTGGAAGGGCTTCGACCTGGGTCTCTTCTTCCAAGGCGTAGGCAAGCGCGATGCATGGACGATCTCATCGATGAACTTCCCGCTGATGCGCGCAGCCGACCTGGCTATCTACTCACACCAGCACAGCTACAATAGAGTACTCTACTCTCCCGACTACAAGACTATCACTGGATACGAGATCAATCAGTCGAACACCTATCCTCGACTATTCCCAGGTAATGACCTGCGAGGTACGATCTCCGGCATCTCTGCCGGTAGCAATAACTACTACCCACAGACGAGGTACCTGACAGATATGTCTTATCTAAGACTAAAGAACCTCTCAATTGGCTACACACTACCTAGGGAGTTGATGACGAAGGTTCACATGCAGTCAGCACGTGTATACTTCAGTGGTGACAACCTATTCTTGCTCTACAAGGGACACCAACTCCCAGTAGACCCTGAGGTCAATACCGGTGAGGGCGTAAGCTACGGTGGATGGGGACGTACTGCTCCTATCACTAGGACTCTATCATTGGGTATACAGCTGACACTATAACATATAAGGGAAGATCACATAGTATGAAGAAAATATTTATCATAAGCGCTATATCATTGCTCTTGCTATCAGGCTGTAATGATTTCTTAGACATAGCGCCGCACGACAGATTTACCAACACTCCAGAATACTGGAGTAACAAAAGCAACCTCGAAAACCAGACCAATACGTTCCTCAATAACTTTGTAGGATACGGCAATGGTGGTGGCGCAGGATGGTTTTACTTCAAGTCACTCAGTGACGACCAAGTAGGCTATCAATTTAATCTCTGGACCTATACCAATACCGTCAGTGACGACAACAATTGGTACGGTACACTCAGGGAGATCAGAAGAGCCAGCTACATCATCGAAGGGCTCTCCACTTCGACCCTCGCTGAGGACGAGAAGAAGAGCTTCGAAGGCATCGCTCGACTCAATAGAGCATATCAGTACTATCAGCTCGTTAGGATGTATGGCGATGTGCCCTGGGTGGATAAGGTAGTGAGCACCGATGACGATGAGATCCTCTACGCACCTCGCACCGACCGCGACCAGGTGATGGATCGGGTGCTGGAGGACCTGCAGTTCGCATCTCAGCATATCAAGGGTACCAATAAACAACGCTTCACAGCCGATATGGCTCTAGCTGTACTCTCTGAAGTAGCGCTCTACGAGGGCACATACAGCAAGTACCGCACTGCCGCTGACAATGCTGGCAAGGGTCCGGACACTGCTCGTGCCGCCAAGTACCTCAAGGAGAGCGTAAAAGCGAGCCAAGCTCTGATGAAGAAGGGCTACAAGCTAAGCCCAAGCTACAAGGCGATCTACAACTCTATCGACCTGAGTAGCAATCCTGAGATAATCTTCTACAAGCCTTACTCCAAGAATGTCCTCATGCACTCTACCATCGACTACACGATCAATACGAGTGGTACGAGCGGTATGACTAAGGATGCATTTGATGCCTACCTCTTCCTCGACGGTAAGCCAAAGGCTACCACTGGCATGGATACCAACGATGCTGCTCAGCTCAATGCTGACGGTAAGTACGACCTGACACCGATCCTTGCTGTGCGCGATAAGCGCCTCTCCGTCATCCTTGACCCGGTGCTCACCTTTAAGGGACATCCGTACTCTCGTGAGGGCTCCAACGAGTTTACCTCCTCCACCGGCTACGGTGTGGCTAAGTACGACAACCCAGCTGAGATCTCTACTTCTGACCGAAATAACATCGGTAAGCAGTACACAGATAGCCCGCTCTTCTGGCTCTCTGTCATCTACCTCAACTATGCAGAGGCTAAGGCTGAGCTCAATGAACTCACACAGGCCGATCTCGACATGAGTATCAATAAGCTCCAAGACCGTGCCGGACTTCCTCCAATGACCGTCAACCCTGAGGCCGACCCTGCTAACAACATGGGTGTGAGCAATATCATCTGGGAGATCCGTCGTGCACGTCGCTGCGAGCTGATGTTTGACAATTGGTATAGGTACTGGGACCTCATCCGTTGGCACCAGCTACACCTCATGGACTCTGAGAAGTATCCAAATATCTACCTAGGAGCTAATCTTAAGAATGTCCCCGACCCAGAGGTAGACGTCACCCCAGAGGGCTACATGATCGGGTCTAACACGCTCACACAGGTACGCCGATTTGATAAGAAGTACTACTTCTATCCGATCCCAACCGGTCAGATCACGATGAATGACAAGATTACCCAAAACCCAGGTTGGTGACCCTCATAGCACTGTGAAGGTCTGAATATACGTCAGACGCACGACCAGCAGGAGCTGATACTGGAGGTTCGCCTCTCGTATCAGCTCCTTTTTTGGTAGTTTTGTTGGGTATCGAAGAGCAAACCATTTTATCGTCAGACATGCAAGAAGACAATACAGGGCGCGTGCCGGTAGTGATCATAGGTGGGGGACTTACAGGACTCTCTCTTGCCGCACAGTTGGATATGGAGGGGATCCCATTCCTCCTGCTAGAGCAGAAAGACCGCCTAGGGGGGCAAGTACATACACTGCATGAGCATGGGTACACCTACGAGGTGGGGCCCAACACAGGCACGGTCTCCACGCCGGAGGTGGTGGAGTTCTTTGACTACGCTGCCCCCTCTGCAGTGCTCGAGGAGGCAAATGAAGCAGCGGCAAACCGTTGGATCTGGAAGGGCGATAGCTTCCATCCACTGCCAAGTGGCATCTGGTCGGGGCTCCGTACCAAGCTCTTCTCATGGCGCGACAAGCTAGGTATCCCCTTCGAGCCTTTCAAGAAGCGAGGTGATGACCCCAACGAGACGGTCGGAGAGCTCGCTGAGCGCCGCTTGGGAAAGAGCATGGTGGAGTACGCCGTTGATCCCTTTGTCGGTGGAGTCTATGCCGGCGACCCCTACCAGCTGGTCACCCGTTTGGCTCTGCCAAAGCTCTACAACCTAGAGCAGACCTATGGTAGCTTCATTGGGGGAAGTATCAAGAAGGCATCAGAAAAGAAGAGTGAGCGGGACAAGAAAGCAACCAAAAAAGTGTTCTCAGCAGAGGGAGGTCTCAGCCAACTGATCGAAGCGGTGGGGCAAAAGATCAGCCAGCATGGAGAGATCAGGCTCTCAGTACGTGAGGTGCGCATATCGCCCCTCGGGTCTCACGAATGGCAGGTGAGCTACACAGACCACGAGGGATTGGCTCGCCAAGTAACATGCAGTCACGTAGTAAGCACAGTGCGAGCGGATATTCTGCCAGAGCTCTTCCCATCTCAGTGGGCAGAGGAGCTGGAGGTAATCGCCACCTTGCCCTACGCTCCCGTCACCGAGGTATGCGTCGGCTTTGACCACTTACCGCAGGTGCCACGCAACTCCTTTGGGGGGCTCGTACCTACCGTAGAGCACCGTAAGATATTGGGCATTCTCTTCCCAAGCTCCTGCTTCAAGGGTCGTGTGCCCTACGAAGATGGCGCCCTCTTCACCATCTTCATGGGAGGGCTACGCAACCCAGAGGTGGTAAGCGAGAGCCCCGAGCGGCAGATAGAGATCGCCCTAGCTGAACTCTATGAGATGATAAAGATCCCCACCGAGATCAAGCCCGATATGGTGCACATAGAGCGCTATAGCAAGGCGATCCCGCAGTACGACCTACAGACCGAGGAGCGCCACAAGGCGATCGAGCACCTCGAGACGGAGCACCCCGGGCTACACCTTGCAGGTGGGATGAAAGATGGGATCGGCATGGCACACCGCATCACCCAGGGCATGCAGCTGGGGAGGACTATTTCAAAACAATTAAAAGAGGTTGATGTATGAATGATAAGATGATGGTCGAGGTGTTTTCTGCTCGCGAGGGCTCTCAAGTACAGCTGGCAGCGACCTTCCTAGAGCATGAGGGCTTCACCGTATCGGTAGAGCACGAGCTTACAAGTCAAGTACTAGGCGGTGCCACAGCCGTTTCGCTTATGGTTCCACAGGATCAGGCAGTGGGCGCCAGGCAAAGACTGCAAGAGGCAGGATATGTACCTGCCGACACTTCCGATCCGCTTGCGGAGGTCGACAAGGAGCGGAAGTGGTACCAAAAGAAGATCGCACGTACCCTCCTGGTCATAGCCATTGTACTACTGCTACTCGCGCTCTACGTGCAACTCCAAGGAGCGATAGGTCAGCCAACACCATGAGTGCGGAGCGACCCGACATGAAAGGCAAGAGACGGCACGGACGACTAAGCAATAGTCAGATCACCAGTATCGTCGTCTTATGGTTTTTCCTCCTCTACCTTATGCTCACCAATGCCGATCGGATAGATGGCCCTGTGGTCGTAAGCATCATCATGAGTGGTGCCCTCATCTACATCCCCATCCGGCGAGAGCTAAAGCGCCGTAAAGAAGAATGAGCGGCTACGTACACCTATACACCGGCAACGGTAAGGGAAAGACCACAGCCGCCTTCGGGCTTGCTGTGCGCGCCCTCTGTGCGGGCAAGCGCGTCTATATAGGGCAGTTTGTCAAGAGTATGAAGTACAGCGAGACGCGACTCGAAGAGTACTTCCCAGACCAACTCACCATCGAACAGCTGGGCTCCGGATGTTTCCTCACCCACACCCCATCAGAGCAAGACCAAAGACTGGCTACAGCAGGGCTTGAGCACTGTGCAAAGCTGATGAGAGAGGGAGCTTATGACGTGGTCATTATGGACGAACTAACCATCGCCCTACACTTCAAGCTCATCACGGTTGGGACAGTGATCCAGGCACTACGTACACGAGAGACAAGCATAGAGGTAGTAATCACCGGACGCTATGCACCAGACGAGCTGATCGAGTACGCCGACCTCGTCACGGAGATGCAAGAAGTCAAGCACTACTACCAAGCAGGAGTACTCTCTAGGGAGGGCATCGACAGATAACTCCCCCACACAACCATCCACACCCCTCCCAATCGACTCCAACACAAGCCGAACGTCGGCACCTACCGAATCTCGATTACGAGACACCCACAGATAAATCTGCAAAAAACCGAAAACCGGAACTGCAAACAATCGAATATCGGGACTGCGAAAAATCCGAGACCGGGACCTCGACAAACCAGAGACCGGAACCTCCACAAATCCGAGTTGGGAACTTAGGCGTGTCGAAGTTCCCAACTTAGATCCATCGAAGTTCGGAACTTAGATTTTCCAAGTTCCGAACTCCGTTTTTTACCCACTCCAGATTTAGGGAGCTACGACATCCGACTGTCGTCGGAGTCGGGTTAAGAGGATGGCACCTTTATCCAGGGTGGCGGGGCTTCGCCCCTTACCCTTTGCTAGGCTCTTCAACCCCGACGGTTGTCGGGGTTGTTTGCATTGCGCTCATAACCAAGCTGTATTTTGGTGGAGTTCGGCATCCGACTATTGTCCGAGTCGCGTAGCGGGTGACGGTATGATTACCAGGGTGGCGGGGCTTCGCCCCTTACTCTTCGCTGGGCTCTTCAACCCCGACCAACGTCGGAATTGTTGGTATTTTGTCGATTCCGAATTGTGATTTGTAGGAGATCGACGTCCAATATACGTCGGGATCGTCTCCGTACGCTCATTGCCCTAGTTGTCTTCTTGTAGGGTACGACATCCGACCTACGTCGGAGTCGGGAGAGGGTGCCATTTAATATGTGTATGCGGTGATGTATCTAGACGATCCCGACGGAGGTCGGGATCGGATGCCCTAGCGAAGGGTAAGCACATCCCACAAGGGATGGTGCGCCACCCTGATATTATATCGTGACCTACACTCAACACGACTCCGACACAGGTCGGACATCGTATAGAGTAGAAGTGTGGTGCTGTGGGGTGCTACTCTGACCTGCATTCTGGTCAAGTGGGGTTGCTATTTGATATGTGTATGCGGTGATGTATCTAGACGATCCCGACGGAGGTCGGGATCGAATGCACTAGCGAAGGGTAAGCACATCCCACAAGGGATGGTGCGCCACCCTGATATTATATCGTGACCTACACTCAACACGACTCCGACACAGGTCGGACATCGTATAGAGTAGAAGTGTGGTGCTGTGGGGTGCTACTCTGACCTGCATTTTGGTCAAGTGGGGTGCCATTTGATATGTGTATGCAGTGACGTATCGAGACGATCCCGACGGAGGTCGGGATCGAATACCCTAGCAAAGGGTAAGCACATCCCGCAAGGGATGCTGCGCCACCCTGGATTATATCGTGACCTACACTCAACACGACTCCGACGACAGTCGGACGTCGTACCTTGTCGAGGTAAGTAGTAGGCGATAATTCTAGGTTGTATTGGGATCTAAAGGCAATAGCACACGATTGCTAACGGCATATTACAATAAAAAGAAGGGTCCCCTACCGGCATAGCCGATAAGGGACCCTTTTTTCTTTATCACTCACCTATTACTAGGTGGTCATAGTAAGTCTCTGCTTACTTTGACTGCATGATAACTACGCGGTTCCAAGCGTTGACACCGTATGGCTGCTCAGAAGCACCCTTGTAGTCGATAGTGATCAAGCTAGATGGAACACCGTGCTCGTCAGTGAGGAGACGTGCAACCTCGCGGGCACGCTTCTCAGAGAGCTGCATGTTGTAGTCTGCAGAACCAGTCTGTGCGTCAGCATAACCAGTAACTGTAAGACCTACGTTGTTAGCCTTTGCAAACTCAGCTGCGTTGTAGATGTTGATGAGCTGGTTGCGGTCTACTCTTGAGCTGTCGATACGGAAGTTCACAACGCTCATGTGTACAGGCTTAGCAGGCTCAGCAACAATTTGCTCTGGGCACTCTGGGCAGCGAACTGGTCTCTTGCTGAGCTCAGCGTTCTGTGCTCTGAGAGAGTTAACCTCGCTCTGAAGAGTGTTAAGCAGTGCATAGTCCATAGGCTCTACAGCGTCGAAGCCAACCTTACCAGTATCGAAGGTAAGACCAAGGCGTAGCTGAGCTAGTAGGTCGTTAGGCATGTGGAGGTCAGTACCCTTGCTAGGAGTGTGAAGAAGGTTGGTCACTGTTACGGCTGGGCCGAATGTTAGAGACACGCGCTCACCAAGACGGAATGCAAGATCAAAACCGAAGTTTGCAGAAACTGAGTGGTTAAGATTCATCTCGTCGAGGTACTTCTTGTTTGCATCCTGTGATCCAGTAGAAACCTGAGATGCCATATAGCCGACACCTACGTATGGGATGAAGGAGAAGACGCGAGCCTGGTCATACACTCCGAAGTAGTTGCTTGTATTGAACATGAAGTCGAAGTGAGGATTAAGGCTGTGAGTCCTATCGATATCAGCACTTACGTAAGGGTTGGCAATCCAATTGTAGTCAACCATCAATCTGGTACCAAAATAAGGATTGTGCCACTTACCAAGTGCAATGCCAGCTGATACGCCAAGGCGATCCTGGAACTCTACATCGTTAGCAACGGCTGCGTCTGTACCGAGAGCGAAAGCCATATTGCCACCACCCTGTAGAGAGATGAACCAATTGCCCTTCTCGCGCTTAAAGCTTACGTCCTTTCCAGGCTCCTGTACAGTGTAAGAAGTTACCTCCTGTGCAGTAGCAGAAAGAGCCAGTACACTCGCCAATGAAAGTGCTAGTACTTTTGTCTTCATAATTAAATCTGTCTAAATTCAACAATCGTTTTCTTTTATTATATTTCACGATCCAGTTTCCTGTTTCATGCGACCTCTCATTTTGTATTAAACTACCAAGAAAGGTCTCTTCTCATTGCAAAGATAAGAATAAATCTGAGAATACCGCAAAAACACAGTACTAAATTATTACTTTTCTTGTATAAGAAGTTAAATAACAATATCTATTTCATATTGTTACGCTCTTCTGTGAACATACTTGAGAGGTAGGCTCCATAGCTACTCCCCTTGTATTTATCAGCTATCTCTTGCAGTTTTTCCTTAGAGATCCACCCCTGTCGGTAGGCAATCTCTTCTAGGCAAGCGACTTGCAACCCTTGTCGCTTTTCGATGGCTCTAATAAACGAACTTGCCTCAAAAAGAGACTCATAGGTACCTGTATCGAGCCATGCAAAGCCTCGTCCGAGGGGCTCAACTTGCAATCGTTGCTCAGCTAAGTACTGGGCATTGATCGAAGTGATCTCGAGCTCTCCTCGTGCTGAGGGGGTCACATGCGCGACCTGCTCTACCACATCATTGGGGTAAAAGTACAAGCCTACCACCGCATGGTTGCTTCGGGGGCGTGCCGGCTTTTCCTCGATACTGATCGCCTGGTGCTGCTCGTCAAACTCCACAACACCGTACCGCTCAGGATCCTTGACATAGTATGAGAAGATCACGGCTCGCCTCTGCTCGAGTACTGTTTGCTGTGCTCGCTCAAGGGTCCTTCCAAAGGACTGCCCGTAGAATATATTATCGCCTAATATGAGACAAACATCGTCGTCGCCTACGAAGTCTCGCCCTAGTACAAAGGCTTGTGCGATCCCTTCGGGCTTCGGCTGTGACACATAGCTTAGCTCAATGCCTATCCGGCTGCCATCGCCCAGTAGTCGCTGGAAAAGGGGCTGGTCGTCGGGTGTAGTGATGACTAATATCTCGCGAATCCCAGCAAGCATGAGCACTGAGAGTGGATAGTAAACCATGGGCTTACCATACACAGGTAGTAGCTGCTTTGAAAACGCAATGGTAGAGGGGTACAGCCTTGTCCCCGAGCCACCTGCTAGGACGATCCCTTTCATCACATACCGTACCTCTCCCGGAACATCTGCTCCAATTGGTCTATCTCTAGGTTTTTCATCTGTACCCTATACTCCTCATCTAGCAGATATAGCGTAGGTACACTGCGAAGATCGTAGAGACTCTGCTCTAGGACTATTCGTTCGGAGTCTAGCCCTACGATCGCACCATGTGGCACCTCGCTTAGACTTCGCTGAAATGACCTCTCCTCGCCATACGGATCAATACAGAGAAGTGAGAGGTCGCCCTGCTCGAGTGCCTCCTGTAGTGGACTGCTCTGCTCGATGTAAGCAAAGATGGAGCTACAGATCGAACAGTCTGGCGCATAAAAAGCGACAAGAAGCGACTTAGTGACAGGCGTCGTGTGAAGTGTCTGCTCCACCCCACTGGGCGTAACGTAGGCAAAGTCCTTGCTCAATGCCCCTACTCTATTCTTCGACCAGAGGGTACGCTCCTCATGATACCGGATCTCCTCTGCCTCATCCAGCAAGCCATACTCGAGGGCTGCATCCATCACATAGATGTACTGATCCATGTTGTAGAGCGGTGATCTGCGATGGGAGAGGTACCGTATCGCCAATTGTTTTAGCTCCTGGCTAAACGGCTCTGTCCCGATCTCAAATGCTTTGGAGATGGAGCTGCGAAAGGCATCCTCTGATGCAATCCCGCCCAGAGCTAGGTAATCCACAATAAACTGCTCACGCTCACTAGCACTGGCAAAGTCGAGAGTATCGACCTCGCTACAAGGAGTCCACACCTCAGTCACCACGTACGAAGCTCGACTCTCTGGCTCCGTAAGGGTCTCTGGAGGTGTCGGGAAGGTAGGAGTTACTCGCCCTGGTGACTGCTGCTCAGCCTTACAGCTAGAGGAGACCAGTATCAAGAGGAGTAGTATGCGCAGTGGGTGCGTCATCTAAATTTGCTCCAATCGACATCCTTCATAGTACCTTTATCCATAAACTGTCTGTGGTACTCGAAGCAAGCAGCAAGGTTGTGACGGGTCTGACCCGGTCCGCATATATCTAGGTACTGACGTAGATTTTCACGATAGTCAGGGTGCACCACATTCTCTATGATACACTCAGCCCTTTCACGCGGAGACTTGCCTCTCAGGTCAGCGACACCCTGCTCACTCACAATCACATTGACAGAGTGCTCAGTGTGGTCTGTGTGCGAAACCATAGGTACGAAACAGCTGATATTGCCATCCTTTGCCACAGATGGAGTGGTGAAGATAGAGATATAGGCAGAGCGAGTGAAATCGCCCGAACCACCGATACCATTCATCATCTTTGTGCCGGTGATGTGGGTAGAGTTGATGTTGCCATAGATATCTGCTTCGATGGCAGTATTGATCGAGATGACACCCAATCGCCTGACTATTCCAGGGTTGTTCGAGAACTCCTGTGGACGGAGCACTAGCCGCTCCTTGAAGTAGGGCAGATCTTTGTAAATATCAAGGATACAATCGCGTGAGACCGAGAGGGAGCACCCACTGGCAAAGGTCACCTTTCCCTGTTTCATCAGACGGATCACTGCATCTTGTATCACCTCAGTGTAGATCTTAAATGGAGGGATCTCTTCATTGTCCCCCATCGCACCGAGGACGGCATTTGCTACGTTGCCAACGCCGCTCTGGAGGGGCAAGAAGCTCTCAGGTATACGACCCTCTCTTATCTCATTGGCAAGGAAGTTGGCGACGTTCGTACCAATCGCTGCGGTCACCTCGTCGACTGGTGTAAATGCAGAGTCATCATTTGGCTCAGAAGTACGCACGACAGCGACGATCTTCTTGGGGTCTACCTTTACATGGTCACGACCTATCCTATCCTCCGGCTTGCTAATATCAATGGATTGTCGATGGGGAGGGTCTGCCAGCTCGCATATATCATGAAGACCGCGGATCTCCTTAGGATGCTTGTCGTTAAGCTCGACAATGATGCGGTCTGCCATCTCACAAATCGTCGGCAAGATACCGACAGCAGTGGTCGGGACGATCTCACCCTCGGGTGTCACCTCTGCAGCCTCGACGATAGCGACATCCACCTTACCGTAAAATCCATAGCGTAGCTCCTGTGCCAGTATGGAGAGGTGCATATCGATATATTCGGTCTCCCCGCTATTGATGAGCTGACGTAGAGATTTATTGGATTGGTAGGGGAACCTCCGTTTCACTGCCTTGGCGCGTGCCAGTTCTCCATCTGTCCGATCGCCCGTAGAGGCACCGGTAACCATCGTTATCTGAAACGGTCTTCCTGCCTGATGCTCCTCCTCTGCGTACTTAGCTATAGCATGAGGCAACACCTTAGGGCAACCCGCAGGCGTAAAACCACTAAATCCAACAGTGTCATCATTGTGGACAAAGCGCGCAGCCTCATCCGCAGTCATAAAATCCAAACTCATCCCGTTCTCCTTATCGTGTAGTAGTTATAAAATATTAGTCCATAGGACTTGCGGGCATGATTGACCCGTAGTCTCTTCTGCAAATCTAGACAAAAAAGTGTAATCCAGTAGCATATTAGGTCTCCAATCACGCCCAAGAACGGGAGGCGGCAACGCCCAATTAGGATGTCGCCGCCTCTCATATCTCAAAAATCGTTGCTCTATGCTGGAGATCTCCTAGCTTAGGTCAAAGTTATTCTACTTATGCCTCCTCGACAGCAGCTTGTGCCGCAGCTACGCGTGCGATGGGCACACGGAAAGGCGAGCATGATACGTAGTCTAGACCTGCTCTGTGGCAGAACTTCACACTATGTGGCTCCCCACCGTGCTCTCCACAGATACCGCACTTCAGCGTAGGACGCATCTGCTTACCATTCTCAGTGGCGTAGCGGATTAGCTTGCCAACACCCTCCTCATCAAGGACTTGGAATGGGTCAACCTTCAAGAGCTTCTTCTCTAGGTACACAGGCAAGAATGAAGCTATATCATCACGTGAGAATCCATAGGTAAGCTGAGTCAAGTCGTTGGTGCCGAAGGAGAAGAACTCAGCAGAGCTGGCAATCTTATCGGCAGTCAGCGTAGCACGAGGCACCTCGATCATGGTACCAACAGTGTAGTCGACACGGTCATTAAAACGCTCAAAGAGGCGCTCAGCTGTATTACGGATTACTCTTTCCTGCTCCTTGAACTCGTCCACACTACCAATCAGAGGTACCATGATCTCCGGGTGTGTCTCTATGCCTTCTTGCTTCAGCTCAAGGCATGAAGAGAGAATTGCCTCGGTCTGCATCTCAGTGATCTCAGGGTAGGTATTACCAAGTCGGCAACCACGGTGACCCAGCATCGGGTTTTGCTCACTCAGGCTAGCCACGCGCTCCTGGATCTTCTCTACAGATACGCCCATCTCCTTAGCCATCTCCTCTTGGCCCTTCAGATCGTGGGGTACAAACTCGTGCAGAGGTGGATCGAGCAGGCGAACTGTCACTGGCAGGCCGTGCATCTCACGGAAGATCGCCTTGAAGTCCTCCTTCTGTAGTGGGAGCAGTCTCTTAAGTGCGTTGCGTCGCCCATCAAGATCCTCAGCCAGGATCATGCTACGCATCGCCTTGATCTTCTCGCCTTCGAAGAACATGTGCTCTGTACGGCAAAGACCGATACCGGTAGCACCAAACTGGCGAGCTGTCTTAGCCTCACGTGGTGTATCGGCGTTGGTACGAACCGTAAGTCTTGCATACTTGTCAGTCAGATCCATCAATGCCTGGAAGTCAGGATCAATGGTAGCCACCTGCGTAGGTAGCTCGCCCTCATATACGGTACCAAGTGTACCATTTAGAGAGATGTGGTCGCCCTCCTTGTAGACGTTTCCATCCACGGAGAGGGTGCGTGCCTTATAGTCAATCACGAGTGAGCCTGCACCAGAGACGCAGCACTTACCCATACCGCGCGCTACTACAGCTGCGTGGCTAGTCATACCACCACGAGCGGTCAGGATACCATCAGCCACCTGCATACCAGCCAAGTCCTCTGGTGAGGTCTCATTGCGTACCAAGATCACACGGTGAGCACCAGCTTTCTTAAGGCGCTCGGCGTCCTCAGCAAAGAAGCAGATCATACCTGTAGCTGCACCTGGAGAAGCAGGCAGGCCCTGTGCTATCAGCTTCGCATTGCGCTCTGCTTGTGCATCAAAAACTGGGTGAAGGAGCTCATCCAGCTTATTAGGATCGATGCGCTTCAGTGCCTCTTTCTCTGTGATGACTCCCTCTGAGAGCAGATCCATAGCGATCTTGACCATCGCTTTACCGGTACGCTTACCATTTCTTGTCTGGAGCAACCATAGCTTACCCTCCTGCACGGTAAACTCCATGTCCTGCATGTCGCGATAGTGCGCTTCGAGCTTCTTCTGGATTGAGTCGAGCTCTGCGTAGATCTCCGGCATCACCTCTTCTAGCGATGCCATTTCTGTGCTGCGCTTCTCCTCTGATGCTCCTGTGAGCTTAGCCCAGCGCTCAGAGCCGATCTTAGTGATCTGGTGAGGTGTACGCACACCAGCTACCACGTCCTCGCCCTGCGCGTTGACTAGGTACTCACCGTTAAAGAGTCTCTCGCCAGTTGCAGCATCGCGAGAAAAGCATACGCCTGTCGCGCTTGTATCACCCATGTTACCATAAACCATAGCCTGGACGTTGACAGCGGTACCCCACTCCTCGGGGATGTCCTCCATCTTACGATAGATGATCGCACGCTCGTTCATCCAAGAGTCAAAGACAGCACCGATAGCACCCCATAGTTGCTCCCAAGCATCCTCTGGGAAGTCCTTACCGGTCTGTGATAACACAGCAGCCTTAAACCGACGTACGAGGTCCTTCAAATCCTCTACACCGAGCTCAGTGTCCAGCTTTACGCCACGCTCAGCCTTTTTCTTATCAATGATCTCCTCAAATGGGTCTGCTGCTTGCTTGTCGGTCGGCTTCATACCAAGCACCACATCGCCGTACATCTGTACAAAACGACGGTAGGAGTCCCATGCAAAGCGTGGGTTATTCGTTTTCTTTGCGAGACCCTCCACAGCCTTGTCATTTAGACCAAGGTTAAGGATCGTATCCATCATACCAGGCATCGAAGCGGGTGCTCCAGAGCGGACAGATATAAGCAGTGGAGACTCATTGTCGCCAAACTTTGATCCCACCAACTGCTCTACATGAGCCATGTGCTCCTCTACCTCAGGCTTCAGAAGTGCTATAAATTCATCTCGCGTTAGATTATAGTATTCCTTACATACCTCGGTAGTGATGGTAAATCCTGGTGGCACAGGCACTCCGATCAGGTTCATCTCTGCTAGGTTGGCTCCCTTACCGCCAAGTAGCAGTCTCATGTCGGCCTTTCCCTCAGCCGTACCGTTCCCAAAGAAGTAGACTCTTTTCTTTGACATGTTTATGGTTCTATTTAGTTATTAAAAATCTTCTTGCTCCGTTGTATTATTTATGCATCAAAAGTTGATTTGTGTGCAAATTTACTCAAAAAGCGGGTCAATTCCCTCTTCTTGTTGAATATCTGCAAAAACCTTCCTCCCTTCGCTCTTGCAGGGGTCGGCATACTGCTCTGGGACCTCAAACTTCAATGCCGGGTTGATCCCAAGCACCTCAGCACGTTCCTTCAGCTCCTCATCGCCAAAGACCTTCTTAAAGAAGAGCGCACTAATTGGCAATGCTGCCGCAGCGCCCTGACCATTTGCCATGGTGTCGAAGTGGATCGAGCGATCCTCACCCCCGACCCAGCAGCCGGTACTGATGCGTGGCGTGAAACACATAAACCAGCTGTCGGACTGGTTTTGACTTGTCCCGGTCTTACCTCCCATGTCTGCCTGAATATTGTATCGAAAGCGTACACGGCTACCGGTACCGCCATTCATCACATTTCTAAGCATGTGCAGGGTCTTGTAGGTACCCTCCTCGGAGAGCACCTCATAGAGGTGTGGCACAAACTCCGCCACCACATTGCCATATTGATCCTCGATACGCGTCACGTAGATCGGCTCGGCACGGATGCCCGCATTGGCAAAGGTCGAGAAGCCGGTCACCATCTCCTCCACCGATATATCTGGTGTACCCAGACTGATGGAGACCACCGGATCCAGTGTGCCAGTCACGCCAAAGCTATGCAGCAGATCCACAAACGTATAGGGCGACATCTGGCTCATCAGCCACGCCGTCACCCAGTTAGAGGAATTCTGCAACCCCCAGTTGACAGTCACCATCTCCCCCACCCGCTTATTACCAGGGTTTCGAGGCGACCATATACGACCGTTCTCGTCACGAATGTGTGGCTGCACATTGAGCATCTCATCGCACGGTGTGAAGCCCTCATTCATCGCCATTGCGTAGAGAAAGGGCTTCATCACCGAGCCTACCTGGCGTCGCCCTTGCGAAGCCATATCGTACTGAAACGTACCATAGTCCACACCACCTACGTAGGCACGCACCACCCCAGTGAGGTTATCCATAGCCATGAAGCCCGAGCGGAGAAACTTCTTGTGGTACAAGATAGAGTCCCGCGGTGTCATGATCGTATCTTTCATCGCTGTAATATAGCGGTCACCCTCCTTGCTGTAGACAAAGACCTCCATCTCTGTCGGCTCATCAAAGGTAGCGAGCACCTCACGCTCCGACATGCCTCCCTGGCGCAGTTGGCGGTACCTATCGCTCTGCTCTATCGACCGCTGCACGAGCGCCTTACGCTCCTCCTCACTAATCAGTCGAGAGAAAGGGGCATAGCTCCGTCCTGCCTTTTCCTTGTCAAATGTAGGCTGCGCCCACCCTGCCAAGTGCTCCAGCATCGCTGCCTCGGCATGCTCCTGCATCTTCGAGTTGACCCCAGTGTAGATCTTCAGCCCATCGGTGTAGATGTTATAGGGCTTGCCATTCGCCTTAAGGTTTTTATTACACCAGCCATAGAGGGGATTATCAACCCACTCCGTGCTATCACGCACATACTGATCTTTTTGCCAGCCACGATAGTTCTTTCGAATAGGCTCCTTCGCCATCATCATCTTGCTGACATGTGCCCTCAGATAAGGAGCTAAGCCAGCCTGATGGCTCTGTCGACGGAAGTCCAGCTCCACCGGCAACTGCCATAAGCTGTCTCGCTCTGCTCGGGAGATGTAGCCTTGCTGCTCCATCAGCATCAGCACGGTATTGCGACGCTTCTGAGAGCGCTCGGGGAATCTCTTGGGGTTGTAGAGAGAAGGGTTCTTACACATCCCCACCAGCGTGGCAGCCTCCTCCACCCTAAGCTCTGCCGGAGTGGTATTAAAGTAGGTCTGTGCTGCCGACTCGATCCCCACTGCCTGGTAGAGAAAGTCAAACTTATTGAGGTAAAAGGTAATGATCTCCTCCTTAGTATAGTAGCGCTCTAGCTCCACTGCGATCACCCACTCTATCGGCTTTTGCAGGGCACGCTCCCAGATGTTAGCTGCCTGTGGCGAGTAGAGCTGCTTTGCGAGCTGTTGCGTGATGGTACTACCACCGCCCGAGCCCTTCTGTCGGAGTATGACGGTCTTCACGAAGGCACGCATCACACCATTCACATCGATTCCAGAGTGATTGGCATACCGCTTATCCTCGGTCGCCACCAGAGCCTGCACCAGCTCAGGTGAGAGCTCCTCGTACGAGACATACACACGATTGTTATCCTTAAGTGCGTATGAGCCAAGCACCACATTGTCCTCCGAGATCAAGCGTGATGCATACTTATCAATCGGGTTTTGCAGATCAGTGATAGGCGGCATGTAGCCTATCCATCCGCTTGCTATCGCATGAAACAATAGAGCCGCCCCCAGCACACCCAGCACAAAGAGCGACCATAGGACGATCAAAAGAGTTTTAACCCACTTCTGCATATCTTAGATTAAATCAATGTCCACCATATTGATACACTGCAAAGATACCAATTTTACACTCTCTCTAGATAGCTCTCCTAGGAGATACAAATAAATAGCCCGCCGGAAGAGAGATGACCGTCTTATAAATATACATTAACAATTGAAGCACTCAAATATTTGCATAATTCAAAACATTTCATTAGACTTGCAGTAGCAAAACGATTGAATTAACAATTTAGATAGACTACAATATGAAAGTTACAAAGTATACAAATATCAAGGACAGCGATGCAAAGAAGGTAAACGAGATTCTTAACGTATATCTTGCATCATTGCACGTACACTATGCCAACCTACGCACTCACCACTGGCACGTAAAGGACAGTTACTTCTTTGTCACCCACGAGCAGACAGAGGAGCTGTACAACGAGGCATTTGAGCAGATCGATGCAGTAGCTGAGCGTATATTGATGCTCGACGGCAACCCCGTACGCAAGTTTGCAGAGATCGAGAAGCTCTCAAAGGTAGCAGAGGTAGAGGTGACCACTGACTCAGTAGAGATAGTCAAGTACATCCTCGATACCACCAAGGTCCTCAACGAGCTTGAGCGCGAGATCCTAGACCTCACCGATGAGGTAGGTGACATCACTACCAACGATCTGATCACCGGATACCTCGCAGGACGCGAAAAGATGGCATGGATGCTTGTCTCTTTCCTTAACAAGTAAACCAAGGCTTAATAGGTAATAAATGTTTAGGCTCCCCACGTGCAGCTGCACGTGGGGAGCCTTCCTTTTATCCCAACTACAAGTGGTTAGATGAGTTAAATCGTTTTTCGCTGTGCGGCGTTTTTTATTGCCACTTCTATGTCAGAGCCTTGTGTAATATATTTATCAAGAGTACTGATATTCTTTGACGTAATATGTAACTGCCCCTCATTACCCTTATTTCCTCGGTGCTGCCCGACAGAATAATCAGGATGAGATCTCACTTCCTCGCTATTCATTACCCAGATTGTAGTGCAATCTCTATAAACAGCGATCCATACAAATACATCACAACATTGTGGTTTTAACTGCTGGAAGTTCATTAAGAAGTCTTTCTTAGTATCTGATGAAAGGGCTTTTCTGTATAAGGGTTCCTTACTATTCCTATCTGTTGCCCTAGATGCTTTCACCTCAATTTTAATTCCATCAAACCAAAGATCATATTCACCTCTATATTCAGGATCTAGTGTTTTATCAGGAATCTTCAAATTATTGCTTATCGATTGCAACAGAGTTTGCCCATACCCCTCACCAAACTTTCGTGGAGCTGAGATCTCAAAAACCCACAGGTTAGGGTTTTTAGATATGTATTCAGAGCGGATACTCATGTAATCATCATACGTAATCCCATCTTGGGAGAACATCGAGAATAACAATAGCTCGTATTCGTTAAATGGAAAAATAGAACTGTCTTTTTCAACGAAAGCCAATAGCTTCTCTAGTTCTTCTGCTTCACCTTTATATGCTTCACATATCCTATCCTTCAATTGAGAAAGTTCCATTGGTGTATATTATTTTGCTTTTGATTAAAAATCTCTCTTCATTGAATAGATCTCCAATATATCCAAATGTAAATATTGGGAGAACTTCCAAATCCTTTCGGAGTACCTTATGAGTTCTGAACACCCTATTGAAGAGCCAACTCATGATTCTACTGTTCAGAAAGGAGACTAGCTGTTCACTCGAGATAGGGAAATCCCTCCTCAGGACTAGAGCGTTTGCACTATTCAGTATCAAAATTTGCTCTGTATCACAGAAAAAGACTAAGCGATCAGATATGAAACGGTAAATGATCTTTTTCTCCGCATAATAGACGCTCGGGGAGGCTGTCTGTTGATACTGAGATAGATCAGGATCTATATATTTTGTAGGAGGGTTTAGCTTGTCAGGATTGATATCTTTCCCTCTATATACCGGCACTAGGCCATCTTCTAATTGAGACTTACATTTATTTTTGTTGTCACCCGTTACGATACCTAATCCCCAGTCCGCATTGCCTTTTAAGGAATAATGAGGTAGCTCTAACAATCTGTTTACTACTTGTTGTTCTTCGTTAGTAGTCCAAACATTCAAGATCCTATTAGGGTTTTTGGAAAATGAAGATTGCAATCTAAAATGCGACTCTTCTTCGACACATCGGACTTGATGGTTCTCACGAGGGCTAAGTTGCTCTACAATAATAGAGTAGGCTCTTGATTGAATACCTTCAAACGCTTTACCGTAGTTTTTGATCTCTTGTATTGATAACGACAAAAACAGCTCTCGGAGAGACTGAAATGTGGCAATATTCAATACAGACTCTGGCAATAAGAAGCCTAAACTACCACCTCTAGTAAGTAATCGCACGGAAGCAAAAACAAAAAGAGAAGATGAGTCTTTGCTTTTCCCCGTATTATAAAAAAGAGACAGCTCTTCCTTTCTACTTTTAGGTAACTTTTTACCCCAGGGAGGGTTTGTATATATTAGATCAAACTTTTTCTTCAAACTGCCGGCTACGGATAGATAATCTGCACACACGATGTGATCGCTCCACACCCCAGTTCTATGGTAAATCCGTCTCCTTGTTATTTCTACAGCAACCGGATCGGTGTCGAATCCATAAATATTTTCTACCCTTACTCCTTTGTCTATCGCTTGAATGATGAAATTACCACTACCACAACATGGGTCTAGAAAAGTGGTCTGCCTACTGATCTTGACGTCCTTCATCATATCAGCCACGATACTTTCGTCGGTGTAGTAAATCCCCTCCTTATTTCGATGAGATTCTGTTAGGGAAGTCTCATATTTCCGACCAATATTGTCATTCCACGCATCGTTATTCAGCTCTTTCTCAATTGAAAAGTGACTTAACTCACGATCCTCATGACTCTTGAAGCTCTTATTGGCTCTCGAAGTTAGTTTAGAGTCGCCGATCAAATTATGCTTCACGTGTTCTAAGGATTTGACAGAAATATATCCACGACTAGGAGATTCTAGCAATCCTGTTTTTATCCAATTTCGAATTGTCGCATTAGATACGGACAGGAATGTTGCTGCATCAGATATTCGAATATTCTCTATTGTAGCATTATCTTTGGATAAAAACATTTCTCAATCCTGTATGATCCTTTGCTTATAGTTATTGCTCTTTCTACTATTCCCTATTAAGGCGAAGATACAAATTTGGGATGAGTAAGACGAAGGATCTACACACTAATTTGCTCAGGAGATAGGATCTCCTCCGTTGCTGGCATTCCACTTTTTAACGTTCGATTCCGCTACAAGTTGGTGCGATATCCGATATGCGTCGGAGTCGATAGAGGGAGGGGCGAAAAATTGGATACCGGGACCTAGAGAAATTTTAGTTGGGAACTTAGAGTTGTCGAAGTTGGGAACTTAGATGCACCGAAGTTCCCAACTTAGATTTTTTAAGTTCGGAACTTGGAAATCACTGGGTCCGCAACCCGTATTTCGGGATGTTATTTCTCTGGCTGGTAGGAGCTCTTAGGTGAGGGAGATCGTGAGGTCGTTGTCGGGGAGGATCGTGCTGTGGAGCGCCCCTTCGATGAGTGTAAAGATGGGGGCATACTGTGGCATGATCGAGGAGACAAACTGGCGTAGCTCGTTGAACTGATCACCACTATATGGGGTGTCGCTCTCCTCATCGGGGTTGTGGTTGTAGGCAAGTCCGACCTCGTCGCCCTCTAGGTGCCCGCTGTAGATGTCCATGAGTAGGCTGGTGAAATGTGGCACCATCTCGAGGATGTTTGCTGCTACTTCGTCGCTGATCTTACCGGGGTAATACTTCTGTATGTATCCGATGATAAAGGCGATCATGTGGGGGAGCCCTTCCTCAAGATGTTGATAACCGTACTCTTGGAGTGTGAGCCCATTGGTGATCTCGCTCTGTAGTGCGATGTGGTGGCTCTCTATCTCGAGCCGATCGGGGTAATAGTGTACGATCCGGTAGGGTGAGGGATAGGTGACGATGGAGCCGGTCTCGACATCGTAGAGGAGCCCTTTGGGGAAGCGTAGTGCTGCCACGTCTTGGGCATGGAAGTGCCCTGTAAAGACGACCCGGACACCGGCATTGGCAAGTCTGGAAGCTACCTTGATCCAGTCCTTGACCAAGTACTCACGTGCGAGGAGTGTCTGGACGGGAAAGTGCTCTAAGATGCCATGGTGCATCATGGCGAGGAGCCTCTTGCCCTTTTTCTTTGCCCGCTCTGCGATCTTCTCGACCCACAGGATGGTCTCTAGGGTTACCTCACCTCCGGTATAGGGGTATCGGTCTTCGTTGTTGGTCTCGTACCGGCAGGAGTCGATGGCAAGTACCCAGAGATCCTCGATGGGCTCTGCGACGTAGGAGAGTCGTGGCCCCCGCTCTATGAGGTGCGGACCTCCGTAACCATAGTCTTTGTAGATCTCGGCAAACGTCTCGGGGGATACCTGATCTGTGGGAGCGTGGTTATCGCCATCGTAGACGCGTGCGTGGGGGTTGTAGATGTCGTGGTTACCGGGAACGACAAGTGTCTGGATACCACTCTCGCGTAGCTCTTGCAGCTTCTCGGCAAAGAGCTCGTGGCTCAGCCGCTCACCATCCTTTGTAAGGTCTCCTGGTATCAGGAGGAGGTCTGGTGCATGCGCCTGTAGCTCTTCGATGAGCTTATCTACCAAAGTCTCGGACTCACAAAGGAGCTTTCTATCTGCCTCAAGTGCCCGCTGAAATGCCTCTCCCTCTTGGATCAAGAGTGAGGGTGCCATCAGGTGTACATCGCTTGCGATAGCTATCGTTACAACCTTTTCTCTGCTCATCATCTCTATTTTTGATTAAGACTTCGGTAAAGTTAGGTTTTATTCTTGACTTCTTCGTGCTTATTCCTTACGAAGTCGTGCGTACTTAGCAATGAGCTGTCGGGTGCCGGCCTTTTCAAAGTCGATGACCAGCTTCTCGCCTGAGACGCTATCCACGATGTCGGTGACCTCGCCCCGACCAAAGGAGTCGTGGTAGACGATGTCTCCTCGCATGAGTCCGCTCTCCTTGCCTACCGCTAGGCTCTGGTTGGAGATATTTTCGACCTCCTTGCCTTTGAGCCCATCGACCCCTACCGATCGGCGCCGTATCACCTTGGTCACACGTCGCTTGGGGGCACCGTTCGCTCGGCTTGGCATGGAGGTTGGCGGGGTCGGTGCATGGGGCTTGAGTGGTACTTCGTGCTCTAGCAGCCCCGAAGCGTCTTCGATGTACCGTGCGTCGAGATCCATGAGGAAACGGCTCGGACCACTGCGGTGGGTGGTGCCGAAGGTGGTGCGCTCGCGGGCGAAGCTGAGGGTGCAGCACTCCTTAGCTCGGGTGATAGCGACATAAAAGAGCCGTCGCTCCTCCTCTATGCCTGCAAGCCCTGTGGAGCGCTCACTGGGTAGGATGCCCTCCTCGAGCCCAGTGCAGTAGATATGGCGGTACTCTAAGCCTTTAGAGGAGTGCATGGTCATGAGGGTGACCTTGGGGGTATTGTCGTCCTCGGTCTCATCTCGGTCGGTGTAGAGCGCCATTTCTCGGACAAAGTCTTCGATGTCAGGCGACTCTCCGGTCTCTTCTAGTTTTCTTGCCGTATAGTCTGAGAGGGTGTTGATTAGCTCTTGGATATTTTCGAGCCGCCCCTCCGACTCCACGCTCCCGTCGCTATAGCTCTTCGCTATGCCACTCTGGTGGATGGTGTACTTCAAAAACTCCTCTGCCTCCAGCTCCTCTTTCTGCTCGATGAGGTCGGTGTAGAGCTGCGCAAAAGCTGTGACTTTCTTGATCCCTGCAGGGCGTATGGCTGTCGCCATCAAGTCGGGCTGCAGCGCTACCGACATGAGGGGCAGGCTCTGCTCATCTGCGATCCGAGCCACTCCCTCAAAGGTAGTCGCACCGATGCCACGTGTAGGGACATTGTAGACGCGTCGCATCGCTTCGTCGTCGTTGGGGTTGACGGCTAGGCGGAGATAGGCGAGCACATCCTTGACCTCCTTGCGGTCAAAGAAGGAGAGACCTCCATAGATTCGGAAGTTGATACCGAACATCCGCAAATGCTCCTCTAGGAGTCGGCTCTGGGCGTTATTGCGGTAGAGGATAGCGATCTCCTCGGGGTCGGTGCCATCTTCGATCAGCTTAAAGACTTGTGCCGCTACCATCTGCGCCTCCATCGATGCCGTAAAGGCGCCCATCAGGAGTACCTTCTCCCCCTCACCGGAGACCGCAACCACCTCCTTCGGGATACGCAACTCATTTTTCGCTATCAGCCCATTGGCGAGCTGTACGATATTGCTGGAGGAGCGGTAGTTCTTCGTAAGTTTGAAGAGCTTAGCACCGGCAAAGGCTTTATTGAAATATAGGATGTTATCGATCACCGCCCCCCGAAAGGAGTAGATGCTCTGTGCGTCATCGCCAACCACTGTAATCTCAGATCCAGGGCTCTTGAGTAGGCGGACAATCTCGTGCTGGATGTAATTGGTGTCTTGGTACTCATCAACAAAGATGTACTTAAAACGCTCCTGCAGTGCCTCCTGGACGTCGGAATGATGCTTGAGAAGTCGATGGAAGTTGAGCAAGAGATCATCGAAATCCATCGCGTTGGCACGCTTGCAGCGGTCGTTATATTCAGCATAGAGCGAGGGGAAGTCCAGGAGATTCTTCGCCCTTAACCGCTTGGTAAAGGTGAGATCACTCGAAACATCGGACGGTGAGAGACCGTCGTTTTTTGCCTGCGAGATCATACCATGGATCATATTGACCTTGTAGATCTTATCATTCAGACCTCGCTCTTTGATGATGATCTTGACCAGAGCTCGCGAGTCGGTGGTGTCGTAGATCGTATAGCTAGAGCTGTATCCGAGATACTCGGCATACGTACGCAACCAGCGTGCAAAGACGGAGTGAAAAGTCCCCATGGTCAGTATCTGTGCCAGCTCACTTCCAACTAAGCTGGCAATACGCTCCCTCATCTCTCGAGCTGCCTTGTTGGTAAAAGTGAGCGCAAGTATCTGATAGGGAGCGACTCCTTGGGTGAGGAGGTACGCTACCTTCGTAGTAAGGACGAGTGTCTTACCCGAACCCGCACCCGCGAGAATTAGGCTGTCACCGCCACGGTAGAGCACAGC
Source organism: Porphyromonas sp. (assembly GCA_030532365.1). GTDB lineage: Bacteria > Bacteroidota > Bacteroidia > Bacteroidales > Porphyromonadaceae > Porphyromonas_A. Next base: position 28,889 of record JAUNLH010000005.1, on the reverse strand, counting down.
TTCGCGCTGCTCATCATTCAGTCTCTCTAGTAGTTTCTCTCTATCTATCATCTCACTTAGCTCCCATTCTATCCAGCTCTTCACGCAGGTACTTAGCCGTGTAGCCCGCATCTTGCGCAGCCATCTCCTCCGGTGTCCCGCTAAAGACCACATGACCTCCGCCCTCACCGCCTTCCGGACCAATATCTATGATATAGTCAGCAACCTTGATGACATCTAGGTTGTGCTCGATGATAACCACCGTATTTCCCCTATCCACGAGCTTCTGCACAATTTGGATCAATATCCTTATATCCTCGAAGTGCAGTCCAGTTGTCGGCTCATCGAGAAAGTAGATCGTCTTACCGGTGTCCCGCTTCATCAGCTCCGTTGCTAGCTTCAAGCGCTGACATTCACCGCCAGAGAGTGTATTTGAGGGCTGACCCAGACGGATGTATCCCATACCTACCTCCTGGATGATCTTCAGTTTCCGCTGTATCTGAGGTGTATGCTCAAAGAAGTCGACAGCCATATTGATCGTCATATCCAGCACATCGGCGATCGACTTACCCCGGTAGCGCACCTCTAGCGTCTCCCTATTGTAGCGCATCCCCTTGCAGGTGTCACAGGGCACGTAGACGTCAGGGAGGAAGTTCATCTCTATCTTCTTGTACCCATTGCCCTTGCAGGTCTCGCACCGCCCGCCCTTAACGTTAAACGAAAAACGCCCTGGCTTATACGCACGTATCTTGCTCTCTGGCATCTCCACAAATAGATTGCGGATGTCGGTAAATACGCCTGTATAGGTCGCCGGATTGCTTCTCGGCGTCCTGCCGATGGGCGACTGGTCTACCGCCACCACCTTATCGACATGCTCGAGCCCCTCTATCCCGCGATACGGAAGTGGGGTGAGGTGAGACCGATAGAAGTGTTTGGAGAGTATTGGGTAGAGTGTATCATTGATATAAGACGACTTACCGCTACCAGAGACACCGGTGATACAAGTAAAGGTACCCAAAGGAATGGTCAACGGCTCCCCCTTGAGGTTATTACCCGAAGCGCCTAGCAGGCTGATGCTCATGCCACTGCCCTTACGACGCACTTCCGGCAACTCTATCTCCCGCTCCCCCTTTAGGTACTGCGCAGTGAGGGTGTCGCTCTCCCGCATCATCTCCTCTGGGGTACCGGCAAAGCAGAGCTTACCTCCCTTGCGCCCGGCACCCGGCCCCAAGTCCACTAGATAGTCGGCTTGCAGCATCATCTCCTTATCGTGCTCGACGATGATGAGTGTATTGCCCTGATCTCGCAACTGCCGGAGCGACCGTATCAGACGGTCGTTATCTCTCTGGTGCAGACCTATGCTCGGCTCATCTAGGATATAAAGCACATTTACCAGCTTACTACCCAGCTGCGTAGCTAAGCGGATCCGCTGCATCTCACCGCCCGAGAGCGTGCCCGTGGTGCGGTTGAGCGTCAGATACCCTAGCCCTACCTCTAACAAAAACTCCAGCCTGCTGATGATCTCCTTGCAGATCTCATGCGCCACCAGCTCCCTATTCGGCTCCACCATCGTGGGCACTCTCTTCGTCCACTCCAGCAGGTGAGGCAGAGTCATCATAGAGAGCTCCGAGATGTCCTTTCCATCTATCTTAAATGCAAGTGCCTCTGGGCGGAGCCGCTTACCATGACAAGCTGGGCACTCCGTATGGCTACTAAATTGATCTGCCCACTTACGCGCCTTCGCCGAGACGTCCTCATCCTCTGCCAGCGACTCGATATAAGCCGCCAGCCCCTCGTAGTCAAAGAGGCGCTCCCTCTGCTTCGTCCCTTTATTCTCAATCCAAAGGGTGTAGTCATCGACACCGTTGATGATGTCATCGCGCATCTCCTCCGGATACTCCTCAAAAGGGGTATCGAGCGTCATGTCGTAGTGCTCAGCGATCGCCTCGAGCTGGCGAAAGATCATATTGGGCTTGTACTTACCAAGCGGCACCAGTGCACCCTCGCGGATACTCAGTGTCGGGTCGGGCACAATCTTCTGGATATCCACCACCGGCACCGTTCCTAGTCCACGACAGGTGCGACAGTTACCCTGTGGGGAGTTAAATGAAAAGGTGTGCGGGGCAGGTTCTAAGAAACTCATCCCCGTATCCTCATCCATCAGCTCCTTACTAAAGTGTCGCTCCTCACCGGTATCGGGGTTAAAGATCATCACCGCCTTCTTCCCCAGCTCCATCGATGTAGCAAGGCTTTCGCTCAGACGCGAAGAGGCGTCCCGCTCCACCCTCAGCTTATCTACCAGCACCTCCACAGTATGATTTTTGTATCGCTGCAGCGACATCCCCGGCACTAGGTCACGCATCTCACCGTCGACCCGCACCTGCAGGTAACCACGCTTCCGCATATTTTCCAGCAACTCCCGATAGTGCCCTTTCCGATCCTTCACGATCGGCGCCAGCATATAGATACGCTGCCCCTCGAAGTGCCAAAGTATCGCTTCAAGCGTCTGCGCCTCGGTGTAGCTCACCAGCTTCTTGCCGGTGGTCAGAGAGTATGCAGTCGAAGTGCGAGCATAGAGCAAGCGCAAGAAGTCATACACCTCCGTGGTGGTCCCCACCGTACTTCGCGGGTTATTGACCGTCGTCTTCTGCTCAATAGATATCACCGGCGAGAGCCCCGTGATCTTATCTACGTCAGGGCGCTCCAGCTTGCCCAGAAAACCTCTCGCGTAGGGCGTAAAGGTCTCCAAGTAACGGCGGTTACCCTCCGCATATATGGTATCAAAAGCCAAGGACGACTTACCACTACCACTCAGACCGGTGATCACACTAAGGCTATGGCGAGGGAGACGGACATTGATGTCCCGTAGGTTATGCTCCCGTGCACCCTCTATGGTTAAGTATCCTTTTGAGCTAGAACTATCTATATTCTTCATAAGTAGGTACTCCCTTCCGTATCTTGTACCAAATTTTTATGCACATTGATATTCTTGCAAATGTACTCAATATTCTGCCCATTCTCGAAGGAGTTCCCCTCTCTCCTCCCATCAAAATTGCAAAAAGAACCAACTGCCACCTCATCTCATCCCTATGTCACAAGTCGACACCTTGCACACCTCTATTGCCTCCCATCGCACAAAAAACACCTCCAGCTGGCACCCTCCACCAAAGCCAGTACCGAACGGAAAACTCCGCAACCTCCGAACTTAAAAAATCTAAGTTGGGAACTTAGGTGCATCGAAGTTCCGAACTTAGATGTGTCGAAGGTCCCAACGAAAATTTACCGAGGTTCCGATCTCCGATTTTTCGCACCTCCCTCTATCGTTTTTTCTGTACCTAATTTCGGTAAAATGCGAGATTGGGAGGTGATGGGGAGGGGGTATGGAGAAAAAGAAATAACTTTGCGGTATTACATTGGTTAAAGATTGATGATACTATGACATACCAGGAAACTCTTGATTATCTCTTTACGCAACTACCTGTTTTTCAAAACATAGGTGGCAGCGCCTATAAGCCCGGTCTGGAGCGGGTGGATGCCCTACTCGAACTGTGCGGCCATCCGGAGCGAGACCTCCGTACCATCCATGTCGCAGGCACCAACGGCAAGGGCTCCACTAGCTCGATGCTCGCCTCGGTGTTGCAGGAGATGGGATGGAGGGTTGGGCTCTTTACGTCGCCACACCTGATTGACTTTCGGGAGCGCATCCGCATCAATGGCGAGATGATCAGCGAGGAGTATGTGGTCTCCTTTGTGGAGGAGTTCCGTCCACGCATCCCAGAGGGTTTGGCACCATCATTTTTCGAGCTTACCACTGCGATGGCTTTTTCTTACTTTCGTGATCAGGGTGTGGACATAGCTGTGATAGAGGTAGGTATGGGTGGGCGACTTGATAGTACCAATGTGATCACGCCGCTCGTCTCTATCATCACCAACGTGAGTATGGACCATGTCGCCTACTTGGGTGATACACTGGGGAAGATTGCACACGAAAAGGCAGGCATCATCAAGCCGGGTGTCCCTGTGGTGCTGGGGCGTAGTCGGGAGGAGGAGGTGCTCGAAGTGATCCGAGCGAGAGCTGAGGAGCTGGGGGCGCCTCTGACGCTGGCAGACCAGAGCGATGAGGTGATAGAGCACCACGAGACTGGGCTTCACCACGATGCAGGAGTAGAGTACGAGACGGTCCATTATGGCACTTTTTTCTCCCCGCTCTCGGGTGGTCATCAAGTGGAAAATGTGAAGAGCGTACTCACCTCCTTAAGGCTCCTCGATGAGCAAGGTCTCAAGGTGACTGCCGATGCGGTGGCTCGTGGTATGGCAAAGGTGGCACAAGTGGGGCTGAGAGGTCGGCTAGAGGTGCTACAAGCGTCGGCTCCTCGTGTGCTGATCGACACAGGGCACAATGAGGGCGCGTGGAACTACCTTCAAGGGATGATGAGCGAATGGCAAGAGGATGGCGGGCTGATGGTGCTCCTGGGCATGGCTGCCGACAAAGATGTAGACTCGGTATTGAGGCGCCTGCCCAAGGGGGTACGCCTTGTGATCAGTCACGCTCAGGGAGAGCGCTCCATGACTGCGGAGCAGCTAGCAGGCCATGCCTTAAAAGCAGGCATTACCCCACTCTTGGTGGAGCCGGATGTGCTTACGGCATACAAAAATGCCCTACAGCTAGCTAAGGAGCTAGGTGTAGGGACACTCTTTGTAGGTGGGAGCAACTTCCTCGTAGGCGAACTCCTCGGTCGTCTGCCTAGGTAGTCGGGGAAGGCTCCTTTTCAGTTATCACTCAGCGAGATAGAGGGGTATCTCCCCAGTCCTAAAGTAGGTAAGATTGATGGTGCGTAGCAGGCGGTTGTAGATCGCCTGCATGTAGGTGGCTTGCGCCTGCGCACGGCGGTTCTTTGCCTGATCCCACTCGTAAGTGGTGATGCGTCCTGCCTTGTACTCCTTATCTGCGATATCGAGTGCTTTTGTGGTCAGCTCCACATTGCGCTGAGAGATAGTGTACTGCTCTCGTGCCTTCTGAAGATCGGTCTCAGCGAGCGTGATGTTTCGCTCATCCTCAAATCTCCTCTGTATCAGCTTGCTTTGGAGGTTTGCCTGCTGCAACTTCTGCTGGCGCACCTGCATCTGTCGCTGTCCCTGCTGGTAGATAGGGATCTGCAGTGTGATGCCGACGTATGAGCGACCATTTTGCTTGATCTGATCGGCAAAGGGGATATTGGGAAAGGTCTCCTGATTGTTGAGGTTGTAGTAATAATTATTGGAGTAACCACCACTGAGAGAGAGGGTTGGGTAGTAAAGCGCCTGTGCACGCTTGACGTCGTAGGTAGCCATCTCCACATCTTTTTGTAGCAAGTAGGTAGTGGGGAGTACCCACTCCTCATCCTGCACGATAGGCTTTTGTCTCTCCAGGCGCTGGATAAGTAGCTCTGGCTCTGTCTCGGTAAAGACGGTCGTCTCTGCGGCTCTCTCCGCATCGTAGACCCCCATGTCGAGGAGCAGGGTCTTGCGCGCCCGCTCTACGTCGGCTTTGGTCTGTGCTACGTTGAGCTGGTCTTGCCCGATCTGGCTCTCCAGCTCTATCTCGCGGGAGCGGGGTAGCTTGCCCAGCTCGACCTGCTTCTGCACCTGCTGGAGCTGGGTCTTGGAGAGGGATAAGTTCTCCTCCGCAATGAGTGCGATCTGCTTCGCCAAGAGGAGTGAGATGTAGCTCGAAGTCACCTGTAGCTGTATCTGGTCGAATGTCTCACTCATGATATACCCTGCGGTCTCTAGGGCGGCTTCGCTCCGCTTCAGTTCATACCACTTGCGCCCACCCTCAAAGAGAGACACCTGACCTCCGATCTGAAAGCCAGTAGTGGCGCTGGAGATATCTCGGTAGACGCCATCCTTGCCCTGCGAGCGACCGAAGGAGGCATTTTCCCCAATTGACGCTGCCACACTTGGGAGAAACGACTGGCGGGCAGCACTATATGTAACCTCAAGAAGTGTAATGCGCTGCTCCACAGGCAGTAAGAGTGGACTGTGATCGAGTGCATAGTCGATACACTGTGAGAGCGACATGGTAGGCGGGAGGGTCGCCTTGTCCTGTGCTTGGAGGAGCAACAACGGCGCTAGTAGTGCGGTGAGGAGGCTATAAACTCTATTCTTACTCATGGCTGATCTCACTTTATAGTCCTAGTCGATTGCCACGCAGTTGCTCATCGCCATTGAGCCCGCTCTTAACTTCGACGGTAAGCCCATCGGACAGTCCTAGCACCACCTCTCGAGGCTCGAAGTCCTTCTCACTGTTGCCTCCATTGGTAGAGACATGGACGTACGCCCTACCCGCATCGTAGGTGATACAGCTCTCAGGGACACTCATCACGCCTTCCACACGGTTTAGCTCCACCTCAGCATTGCTGGAGAAGCCGGCTCTGATGCCTTCTAGGTCATTGCTAGTAAGTGCTGCCTTGATCTCGTATAGGATGGTACCACTCTTATCTACCCCTTTAGGAGAGATGTACTCCACCACCGCGGGGAAAGAACGGTCTGGCAGAGCTCCGATGCGGATGGTTACCTCGACACCCGTCTCCACACTATTGACGTCGCTCTCATTGACATCGCCGACAAAGAGGAGGTCGGTCAGGTCCGCAATGCTTACAACGGTCGTACCCTCGCTGAAGTTATTTGCCTGAATCACATTGGTACCCACTTTGACCGGTTGCTCTAGGATCGTACCGCTGACGGTGGCACGGACGAGCGTGTTATTTTGGTTGGCAGTGCGAGCGCTAGAGCCCTTAGTGGCAAGCTCTAGTGCCTCGATGGCAGAGTTGAGGTCAATCTCGGCACTCTTGTAGGCAGAGTAGCTCTGCTCATACTGCTCACGTGCGAGGATATCCTCCTCAAAGAGCTGTTTGTCACGGTTGTATACCTCCTTGAGCTGATTGAGCTTGACGCGGGCGGCTTCGACCCTCGCAGAGGCATTTTGTATCATAGCAACGTCCGGCACAAGCTGTATGCGGGCAAGCAGTTCGCCCACCTCTACGTAGTCGCCTGGCTGGTGTAGGAGCTCCGCGACGATGCCATTCATTTGCGGCTTGACCATCACCTCATCGCGAGGCTCGATGGCGCCCGTAAGGACCGTAGTCCAGCGTATGGTATCATTGGAGGTCGGCGTTACAAGCTGATACTCAGTGCCTGTAGGCTTTGTCTTATTAAGAAGTATACCCACCAGGCCTATCACGAACACGGCACCGATGATCCATACAAAGGTCTTGCTCCTCTTTTTCTTTTTTTTCTTGAGATCTGACATGATTATTATCTAACTATAATTATTCGTCTCTTATAGCATCTATCGCTTTGATCTTCAGCGCTTGCCTCACAGGCAGGAGACCTGCAAGTACCCCGCAGAATATCATCAGCATGACAGAGAATACCAGCACAGCTGGGGTGGGATAAGGTCTTGATAGATAGTCGCCTATGGGTGTCATCTCCGCCACCTGACCTATGGCTAGGGTAAGAATGATACCTAGAAGTGTCCCAGCGATACCTGCCATCAGAATGATCGCAACGGACTCTGCCATAAACTGTAGGGTAATATCACGAGGCTTGGCTCCTAGAGCTCGACGGACACCTATCTCGCGCTGTCTCTCCCGCACAGTCACTAGGAGGATGTTTGAAACCCCAATGACACCAGAGATGATGGTCCCCAGCCCAGCAATCCAGATGAGGATGAAGATACCTCTCCGGATCATATTGAGCATCTCTATAGATGTCCCAGTTTCGAGAGGGATGATGGAGTCGGTGTCCTCTGGATGGATGTGGTGCTGGCGGGAGAGGTGGCTGAAGATCTCATCGACCATCTCATCTTTCGTGACTCCAGGCTTGGGGTTTGCCATCAGCATGACAAACTTGTCGTAGTTGTTTTTGACCGCATTCTTAAGCGGAATTTGTATGGATTCGTTGATGTCAAAGCCCATCTTCACAGCATCTGAGTAGCGAGATACCACCCCCACCACACGGTAGGCGACGCCCCCTATATCTGCGTACTTACCAATCACTTGGGTCGGATCATCAGGGTAAAACACCTCTGCAACATCCACCCCTATCACACAGACTGGCACGCCATTTTCGATCTCCTCCTCCTTCATGTATCTACCGTGCAGTACAATCACTGTAATGATGCTAGTGCTGAAGCTGTACGATAAGCCGAACACCTGGACATCCTTGCTCTTATTGCCGATACGCACCTGGGTATCACCAAATGCCTCCGCTTCGTTATAGTTGACCACCGCTGCCAAATCCTTGATTGTCTTGGCATTATACAGCAGGCTATGGTAATCTCTGTAGTTGGGCATAATCGTCCGCTTTGCCTTGTATCCCTGGTAGGGCATGGTGGTGCGCCCAGGCGTGTAGACAACAGCCTCATGGGAGACACCATCGAGTACCGACATCGCAGAGTTGGAGAGCCCAATACCCAACCCCATCAGTACAGTGAAGAAAAACATACCTGCGAAGACGCCCAGAGAAGTGACCAGGCTTCGCTTCTTATTGCTCCTGAGTGTATACCAGAGCTCATCCCACTGTTCTTTACCAAAGAGTCGTCTCATTTCGTATCTCTCATTGCCTCAATGGCTGGTATCTTAATTGCTTTCTTCGCTGGCCCATACCCAGCTATCAGCCCTGCAACTACAAGCACGACCAGCGCACCAAAGGCTACTGAAAAGCTCATCTCTGGGTTGCTAAAAAAGCTGTAGGTCATCTCTTCACCAAAACCGGTAGGGAAGGAGCTGGAGCCCCAATTGTTGGCAGCGGAGACATAGTCGAGGATCTGGATCAGTAGAAACCCGATCCCAAGCCCTATTAAGCCAGAACCCACCGAGAGTAATAGGCTCTCTCCGAGCACCATCGTCATGATATGCCGTGGCTTGGCTCCTAGGGCTTTACGGATCCCGATCTCTCGCATCCGCTCTTGGATGGTGACATACATGATATTGGAGACCCCGATCGTGCCGATACTTAAGCTCCCAATACCCATCACCCAGAGTAGCAACTGTAGCATGATAAAGATCTGCTCCATCGTCTTTCCGAAGTCCACACTCCCCTGTATCCACATAGCACCATTATCGTCGGGATCGATGCGAAGCATGTTGTAGATTTGTGCCTTGATGCTCTCCTCCACTTTGCCGAGTGCCGCTGTTCCGTTCTCTCTGGGGTAGACGACGAAGCTCTTAATCTTAAATCTCTCATTGGGATAGAGCGTCATGTATGTGTTGTATGGGATGGTGTAGGAGCTGAAGAAGGGCGAAGACGACTTGATGACACCCACCACCTCAAAGCTCACACCCTCAATCCTCACCATCTGACCTATTGGATCCGTCCCCTGCTCAAAGAGCTTACTGACACCGGAGCTACCAAGGAGGACCACTCTGGCACCCATTTCGTGCTCAGTCTTAGAGAACATCCTGCCTCGCTCCAACTCAACTAGGTTGTAGTCCTGCTGGCGGCTCGTCAGCATCTCAAAGTTGAGATAGGCACTCCCCGCGATAGAAGTCAATTCCCTAAACCTGACACCAGTCAGAGAGGGCTCTATCGACCTCACCTGAAACTCATTGGTCTCCTGCAGATACTTCAACTGCTCCGGAGTCAGGTAGAGATCACGCCCCTCTTGGAAGCCTGCATAGGCGATATCGGTGCTATAAATATTGTACTTCAGAGAGACCTGAGTGCCACCAAACTTTGCCACCATATCTCGGATCCCATTCTCCACACCCTTGCCTGCACCAAGCATCAGCACAAGGATGATGATGCCCCAGGCTACGGTAAATCCTGTCAGAAAGGTTCGGAGCTTATTGTTCCGTAGGGATTCGGTCAGTTCTCTTAGCTTAAGGCTCATCGTCTAGTACTCCCCCTGACCGTCTACAATGAGCCCGTCCTTGATGTGGATTACTCTCTCGCACATTTCAGCCACACCCTTCTCGTGGGTTACAATGATCATGGTGACCCCTTGCTCCCTATTGACCCTCTTCAGCAGGTCCATCACCTCGATGGTGGTCTTGCTATCCAGGGCTCCCGTCGGCTCATCTGCAAGGACAAGGGTAGGCTTGGTGATCAATGCCCGTGCTATAGAGACCCTCTGCTTCTGCCCGCCCGACATCTCATTTGGCAGGTGGTCTTGCCAATCGAGCAGACCCACCTGGTCGAGATAGTGAGCTGCCAACTCGTCACGCTCTTTGCGTGGCACCCCTTGGTAATAAAGGGGTAGTGCGACATTTTCGATAGCGTTCTTGAATGGGATCAGGTTGAACGACTGAAAGACAAATCCGATATGATGCCCTCTCAGGTCAGCTGCGTCATCCTCTGAGAGAGAGTCCTCTATGAGTCTATTATCTAGGAGATAGCTCCCCTCATCGTACGTATCCAGTAGCCCTAACACATTGAGGAGCGTGCTCTTCCCAGAGCCACTAGCCCCCATCAGAGCTACCATCTCCCCCTCATACACTGTAAGTGAGACCCCCTTCAGCACATGCAAAGGCTGCGCACCGTCATAGGTCTTGTGCAAGTCCCTCACCTCTACGATGGGACGCCGTTCTTGACTCATACTTCTTCAATTTACCATTATCGCTACTGCTCAGTGAGAGCTATCTCTAAAGACCCTTCAAAGATAGCAAAATATCAAAAGACTACAATACCCCGACCCAATACAATTGAGCAATAGAACAGAGTATTAACTACAAGTCTAACTATTCTTGACCTCCAGAACCATGTCACAGAGCATCGACTTGAGCTCGGAGAGGAAGTCGGCTGCCTTGTACTCGCCTTTGTCGATGAGGCGTAGCTTATACTCCCACTCACCGGTGAGCTGAACACTCTTAAGGAGTTCGTTTTTGATGGTATGTATCAGCCTGATACCTAGCTCTGTAGGGATGAGGTTTTTGCGCTCCTTGCGGATGTAACGGCGCTTGAGTAGTGTCTCTATGATGGCTGCCCGCGTAGAGGGTCGCCCGATGCCCTTCTGCTTCATCGCCTCTTGTAGCTCCTCGTCCTCTACCAGCTTGCCTGCTGTCTCCATGGCGGTGAGGAGGGTTGCCTCAGTGTAGTAGCGCGGTGGGCGGGTCTGCTTCTCGAGGAGATCGGGCTTGTGAGGACCATGCTCTCCAACCACAAAAGGCGGTAGATCCTTGTTGGTATCTTCGTTCTCCTCTTTGCCCTCCTCCGCGGGTTCTTCTTTGGCAAAGACCACTCTCCAGCCCTCATCGAGAATGACCCTCCCCGTAGCCTTAAACTCAATCTCCTCTACCTCAGCCATCACTGTCGTCTGCTCGTACTTCATATCGGGGTAAAAGACGGCAATAAACCGACGCACGATCAGATCGTAGATATTATACTCCTGAGGTGAGAGCCCGCCAGGTCGCTCACCTGTAGGGATGATGGCATGGTGGTCAGTGACCTTGCTAGCGTCAAAGACCTTTTTGGACTTGCGTAGCTTGTGCCCCCTGAGTGGCTGTGCTAGTTCTGCATAAGGGGCAGGGAGGGCAGCTAGTATGCCAGGGCACTTGGGGTAGATGTCATCAGTGAGGTAGGTGGTATCAACACGGGGATAGGTGACGAGGCGCTTCTCGTAGAGCGACTGAATGATGCTTAGGGTATCATCGGCAGCGTAGGCAAACTTTTTATTCGCCTCCACCTGCAGGCTGGTGAGGTCGAAGAGCCGTGGCGGGCCCTCGCTCCCCTTACGCTTATTCAGATCCCTTATGTAGAGATCCGAGTCTGCGATCTGCTCCATCACCGAGGTCGCCTCCTCAGCACTCTGGTAGCGACCTTTGGTAGAGGCGAAGAGGGCACCCCGGTAGAGGGTCTTGATCTCCCAGTAGGGCTCGGATACGAAGTTTGTGATCTCCTCGTGTCGGTCGACGATGAGTGCCAAGGTGGGAGTCTGCACCCTACCCACCGAAAGCATCTGGCGATCGTAGCTATTACCCCCATACTTAAGGGTATAGAGCCGTGTGCCATTGATACCTAGTAGCCAGTCACCTATGGCTCTCGCCAGCCCTGCATGGTAGAGACGCTCGTAGTCCTGGCTAGGCTTAAGGTTTTGAAATGCCTCACGGATCGCCTCCTGTGTCATCGAGGAGAGCCAGAGACGCTTGATGGGGATCTTGCACTCAGCAAGCTGCAGCACCCAGCGCTGTATCAGCTCGCCCTCCTGCCCCGCATCACCGCAGTTGATCACATACTCCGCCTTGGCTACCAGGCTCTTGATCACCTGAAACTGTGCTTCGACACCAGAGTCTTGTATCAGCTTGATACCGAACCTTTGAGGTATCATCGGCAAGCGCGACAAGCTCCAAGCCCGCCAATAGGGTGTATAGTCAGCAGGATCCTTGAGCTGGCAAAGGTGCCCAAAGGTCCAAGTGACACAGTAGCCATTGCCCTCCATGTATCCGTCACGGCGGGTGGTAGCTCCTATTACCTGTGCTATGTCTCGCCCAGCGGAGGGCTTCTCTGCGATACAGAGGATCATTTCATCATCAATCTACTTGAAAAGCGCGGAGGACAAAGATAATCAAAAGCCAGCCCTTCACCTAGGAGGGCTCCAATCTACCCATCAGCACCAGAGGAAGAACACCCAAGTACTGAGGGAAATCAGCAGTATCATCGAGAAAAGGTATATTTGTGAAGCGAGATGAACTTGAGTGAAAAAAGGATCTATGATACAAAAAAGGATATTACCACTATTACTTGCCAGTGCCCTGGCTGTCAATCTGTTTGCCAACGAGCCTCCACAGAAGCTCATAGACTATGTAGACCCATTTGTAGGAACCACCAACTACGGCACTACCAACCCCGGGGCGAGGGTGCCCCATGGGCTGATGTCGGTGACACCCTTCAACGTGATGGGATCGCCTGACAACCTGAGAGATAAGGATGCGAGCTGGTGGAGTACTCCCTACGAGTACCACAATAGTTACCTGACGGGCTTTGCCCATGTCAATCTCAGTGGTGTGGGCTGTCCTGATATGGGCTCTCTGCTCCTGATGGCTTCGACAGGAGCGCTAGATGTGGACTACCATCACTACGGCTCAACCTACAGTGAGGAAGCCGCTTCGCCTGGCTTTTACACCAATATCCTTGACAAATATGGGATCAAGAGCGAACTGACCTCTACGCTCCGCACCGGGGTGAGCCGCTTCACCTTTCCTAAAGGGGAGTCGCACATCCTACTCAACCTGGGTGAGGGACTGACCAATGAGAGCGGTGCGATGGTCAAGCGTGTGAGTACTACAGAGATAGAGGGGCACAAGTTGCTGGGTAACTTTTGCTACGTACCACAGGCAGTTTACCCTATCTACTTCGTCATGAGGGTGAGTAGGGAACCTAAGGCAACCGGATATTGGAAGTTACAACGCTCGATGACCGGAGCTGAGGCAGACTGGGATCCGGATCAAGGAAATTACAAGCTCTATACCAAATATGACAAGGAGCTATCGGGCGACGACATAGGGGCGTACTTCACCTTTGATACTGAGGAGGGAGAGGAGATCGTGGTGGAGCTGGCGGTCTCCTTTGTAAGCACTGAGAATGCACGTGAGAACCTAGATGCAGAGACAGCGGGCAAGACCTTCGAGCAGATCCGCACCGAAGCAGAGCAGCTGTGGGAGCGCGATCTAGGTAGGATAGAGGTGACTGGCGGCACCCTCGCTCAGCGTCGTACATTTTACACAGCGCTCTTTCACCTACTAGTCCACCCTAGTATCCTACAAGATGTCAATGGAGAATACCCGCAAATGGAGGGGAGCAAGACACTCCACACCGATGGCAATAGATATACGGTCTTCTCGCTCTGGGACACCTACCGCAACGTCCATCAGTTTATGACCCTCGTCTATCCCGAGCGGCAGACAGAAATGTTACAGTCTATGCTGGATATGTATCGAGAGCATGGATGGCTACCAAAGTGGGAGCTATTCGGGAGGGAGTCGCTAACCATGGAGGGCGATCCTGCGATACCAGTCTTTGTCGACTCTTACCTCAAGGGACTGAGAGACTTTGATGTAGAGCTAGCCTATGAGGCGATGTATAAATCAGCTACAGCACCAGGAAGTGAAAACCTCCTGCGTCCGGACAATGATGACTACATGCAGCTGGGCTACGTGCCACTGAGGGACGAGTTTGACAACTCTGTCTCACACGCCCTTGAGTACTACGTGGCTGACCATGCGCTCTCACTCCTCGCTCAGGCATTAGGTAAGCATGAGGATGCTAAGTACTTCTACAATAGGAGCTTGGGCTACAAGCACTACTACTCGCCTGAATATAAGTCACTTCGCCCGAAACTACCAGATGGTTCATTCCTAACTCCCTTTGACCCAGAGCTGGGGAAGAACTTCGAGCCTAATCCAGGTTTCCATGAGGGTTGCGCTTGGAACTATACATTCTTCGTGCCCCATGACGTGCAGGGGCTGATGAAGCTAATGGGAGGCAAGAGGAAGTTTGTAAACAACCTCCAACATGTCTTTGACGAAGGGCACTTCGACCCTACCAACGAGCCAGACATCGCCTACCCACACCTCTTCAGCTACATACGTGGCGAGGAGTGGCGCACGCAGAAGCTGGTGACAGAGATCCTCAATGAGCACTACACCGACCAGCCAGACGGCCTGCCAGGCAATGACGATACCGGCACGCTCTCCTGCTGGGCGCTCTTCAACATGATGGGGCTCTACCCCGACTGCCCCGGAGTACCAGAGTATACGCTCACGGCACCGGTCTTCGACAAGGTAGTGATCCATCTCGATCCGAAGTACCATAAGGGTGCGACCAGGCTAGTGATAGAGGGAGCACTCGATCGCCCCGACCAGTACATACAGGATATAGAGCTAGGAGGGAAACGCATGCGGAGGTTTAGGGTCTCGCACGATGAACTCCTGAAAGCCGGCACATTACGGTACAACTATCGCAGATGAGCCTTGAACAGATACTTGCAGAGCGGTTTCTCTATCAGTCACCGAAGAAACCAGGGCAGAGACAAAGGCTTCGCCCAGTAGTTCTCATCTCCTCTATCGGCATCGCCCTAGGGGTGGCACTGATACTGCTGTCGCTCTTTGTAGTGAGGGGGTTCAAGTCGGAGATACGAGGGAAGATCACAGCAATGGCGGGGAATGTCAGGATCTCCAACCCAGAGAACTCCTACAACCAGTACACAATCCCTCTGACAGTAAAGGATGACTTAATGGCAGAACTGTTAGAGGTGGCTCAGGACCTAGATCCAGCCGGATATGTGGCAAGTTTTACCCAAACTATGGCTCTACTCAAGAGCGACTCCACCTTTCGGGGCGTGATGATGCTGGGACGCAGTGAGTTGAGGCATGAACCGAAGGAAGAGCTCTACTCCGATCTCGCTCAATATCTGCTAGAAGGCTCACTGCCACGGAGTGGCACCAATGAGGTAATCATCTCCAAAGCACTCGCAAGCTATCTAGGCTTCTCGCTTGGAGACGATTTCACCGCTTATTTCGGCAATAACGAACAGATCCGGCTCCGAAAGTACACCATCGCAGGCATCTATGAGACTGGTTATGAGCAGTATGATAAGTACATGGTATTGCTCGGAGAAAGCTCTCTCAAGAGTGTGCTCGGCTGGTCTCCGGAGCAGGCGAGCGGACTGATGGTGCACTTAAGTAGCGACCAGTGGGACAGCGAGCTCTACGACAGAGCCTTCGACCTCCTAGCTGATAGAACTGCGAGGTACAAAGAGCGGTATGCCCTCTTTACCAGTCAAGAGCTCAATAGCAACATGTATGGATGGCTCGATCTCCTGGATGCCAATGTGCTCTTAATCATGGTACTCATGATTGCAGTGGTGGCCATGACCATCATCACTGGGGTGATCGTGCTGGTGCTAGAGAAGGTCCCCGCCTTCGCTACACTCAAGAGTCTAGGACAGGACAACTCCTCCCTCAAGAAGTCATTTCGCCTGATGGCAGGTAACATCATCCTCCGGGGGCTCCTGCTGGGCAATGCCATCGCGCTGCTCCTAGCATTCATACAGAAGCAGT
Source organism: Porphyromonas sp. (assembly GCA_030532365.1). Classification (GTDB taxonomy): domain Bacteria; phylum Bacteroidota; class Bacteroidia; order Bacteroidales; family Porphyromonadaceae; genus Porphyromonas_A. The sequence continues at coordinate 12,873 of JAUNLH010000005.1, read as the reverse complement.
GGCACTTGATACGCCTAGATGCCTCGCAGTACTTCATGACCTTTGTACCAGTTGAGATCGATCTACCCATACTACTCTGGACCAATGTGGGGGTCTTCCTACTGGTCTACCTCTTTGTACTGATCCCGACGAGCCTCATTGCCACGATTTCACCTGCCAGCACGCTACGCTTTGAGTAACATGCTACAGATAAGATATTTACAGCTATAAAATAGGATATTTCCGATAATAGACATGCAAAAGATAAACATCGCCATCGACGGCCACTCCTCTTGTGGCAAGAGCACCATTGCAAAACAACTCGCTAAGGATCTTGGTTATACCTACATAGACACGGGTGCCATGTACCGTGGAGTCACGCTCTACACGCTGAGAGAGGGGCTCTGGAATGGGGCAACGCCCGACGAGGTGGCTATCCAAGCGCGACTTCCAGAGATAAAGCTTCGATTTGCGCATAAGGAGGGGCGGCAGATCCTGCTCCTCAACGGGGAGGACGTGGAGGAGGAGATCCGCGGACTCAGGGTATCAAACCATGTGAGCCCCATTGCGGCACTCCCGAGTGTGCGCCACTTTCTCGTCCGACAGCAGCAGGAGATGGCAAAGGAGAGGGGTGTCGTGATGGATGGTAGGGATGTCGGCACGGTGGTACTGCCCGATGCAGAGTTGAAGATCTTTGTCACTGCTGACGCTGATGTCCGCGCTGATAGGCGATACAAAGAGCTGACTAGCAAGGGACAACAAGTGACCTACGATGAGATCTTGGATAATGTGGTGACCCGCGACCGGATCGACAGCACAAGGAAGGTAGGACCGCTCAAGCGCGCTGATGATGCGCTCCTACTAGACAACTCGACCATGACAATTGCTGAGCAGCAGGAATGGGTGACGCGTGAGGCAAAACGAGTATTGGAAGGTACGAAATGATAGATATAGAGATAGATAGCTCATCGGGCTTCTGCTTCGGTGTCATCAATGCCATCAAGCAGGCTGAGACAGAGCTTAAGAGCGGGGACGCGCTTAGTTCTCTCGGACCTATCGTCCACAACGAAGAGGAGGTAAAGCGCCTCTCCGACCTGGGGCTCCACTCCATCGATTACGAGGGATTGCAGGGGAAGAGTGGTGGCAGAGTGCTCTTTAGAGCCCACGGAGAGCCCCCTTCGGTCTATAGGGAAGCAAAGGAGAGGGGCATCGAGATCATTGACGCCACCTGTCCGGTCGTGCTTAAGCTACAAAAGAGGATCCGCAAGACCTACGAGGAGACAAGAGACGAAGATGCACAGATCGTGATCTTTGGCAAGCAGGGGCATGCAGAGGTTAACGGACTGGTAGGGCAGACGGAGGGCAATGCCATTGTGCTTCAATCTCCAGAGCAAGCAGCGACGATGCTAGAGCTGGACAAGCCTATCTACCTCTTTAGCCAGACGACCATGAGCCGGGAGGCATACCGCCAACTCATAGAGTACATCGAGGCGCACCTCAAGGAGGGGGGCAGCCTGACGCACTACGATACCATCTGTAGGCTGGTCTCTAACCGGATCCCAGATATAGTAGCCTTCGCTAAGAGCAAAGACTGGATCTACTTTATTGCAGGGCGAAATAGTAGCAATGGCAGAGTGCTCTATGAGTCTGCCCTCAAGGCAAATCCTCACACCCACTTTATCTCCTCTGCCGCAGAGATCACTGGGCGCCTACCGGAGTGGGTAGAGCACGTAGGGATCTGCGGAGCTACCTCCACCCCGCTATGGCAGATGCAGGAGGTGAAGCAGCGGCTCGAGGAGCTGCACAGTGAGAAGTAGCTCTACCAGTTCTTGAAGCTCTTAAAGACCCGAGGCAGGTAGCGGATCAGTTCGCTTGCCGTCAGGCTCTCCTCTGAGAAGTCACTGCGGTAGAGATCCGCTGCAAAGCCATGTACAAATACACCCACTACAGCACTCTCGTAGGAGGACATGCCCCTACCCAGCAATGCAAGGAGCACACCGGTAAGTACGTCGCCAGTGCCAGCTGTAGCAAGCCCAGGGTTGCCCGAAGTGTTAAACACCACCTCACCCATAGGGGTGATGGTCGCTGTGTAGGCGCCCTTTAGGATGATGTAGATATGCGACTCTCGGGCTACTTCTCTCGCAAATTCAATCCTCTGAAAATGATTCTGAAATGGGCCAAAGAGCCGCTCAAACTCCCCTACATGTGGTGTAATGATGGATCCTTCGGGGAGTGCCTTGACGCCCTGCCCTTCGAGTGAGAGGAGGTTGAGCGCGTCAGCATCCAGTACCATAGGTCGGCGGTAGTCCATCAGTAGCTGCTGGAGTGCGATTCCGCTCGACTTATCTCTTCCGATGCCAGGACCGATGGCGATGGCATCATAGTCCTCAACCTCAGCCACGCTGGTAAATATGCTGTCCGACTCGTCTCTCTGTACCAGCACCTCCGGTACTGTACCGTGCATCAGCATCTCAGCCTCCCAGGGCACATGTGTGGTCAGATGTCCGGCACCGACCGCTAACGCTGCTCTCGCCGACAAGATCGCAGCTCCGTACATGCCCCGACTGCCGGCTATGAGCATTGTCTTGCCATAGTCGTACTTATGAGAGAAGACGGCACGCCTGTCAAAGCGCCCACTCATCTCAGCCTCCCCAAAGAGAAAATAGGGTGAGTCGTCCTTTTTGGACTCACACTCGAGCCCTAGCTGTAGGATCGCCCATCGACCAACGAAAGCGTCGTTTTCGGGCAGTAGAAAAGAGAGCTTGGGACCATAAAAAGTATAGGTTACCTGAGCATGAAAGACCTGCTCTCTATCTGTCTCAGTATTATCCTCCGATCTCAGTCCAGTAGGCATATCGAGTGCCAGCTTGATTGCAGCCTTACCGTTGAGATAGCGCACCACCCCAGCATACATCGGGAGTAGTGGAAGCTCCTCCTCATCTGCAATCCCATCGATCACGATGTCCTCCACGTTGATAACCGGAGGGCGAAACTCACTCCGCACCTCCATCAGTGGGAGACCGTCGGCCACGAGACCCTCGATGAGCGACTCCTGTGTGGCAGAGAGCGTACGCTCGGTAGGGCGGAGCGCCACTGCAATCACCTCATGTCCAAAGCTCTGCAGAGTGCCCGCTATAGAGAGCGCTATACAGCCCTTGGCGCCCACACCTGCAAAGACCACGACTCGGTGCTTGCCAGGGAAGTCCCTACGGAAGCGGTTGCAAAAGACGTTGGACTTCGTCTCCATGATTTGCTCATCAGTCATCGCCCCCACCCCTTGGCATGCCTGCTGCTCCATCTCACGTATGGAGCGACTATTATATATCTGTCTCATCCCTACTATCAGCAAATTACATCGTTATAAGAAAAGAGAGTTGACCCTCTCAAATTATGAGATAAGCCAACCTCTCTTTATTGTTCATTGCGTCCACTGTCCGCGGCTCTAGCTAATAACGACTAGAGAACCCACTGCTGGTCCTTATATCCAAGGCCCAACCACCAGACACAACCTCATGCCCCCTGTCATCAGCACTGGCAGGCACAAGACCGTACTATGGAGCGTATCAGTTTTCGCGTGCGTCGGTATTGTACTTCTTATCCAAGAAGATATGGAGAAGGAAGCCAACAATAGTCAGTGCAAAGCCAACGACCAGCAAAGTATTGGACTGCATACCGGCTACACCGAGATAGATCAGCAAACCTGCTCCGATGAGCAGCAATATGATCCCTAGGTATTTCAAAAAATTCATACGTCTCTACCAACTTTATAGTAAATATTCTCTTATATCGCTCTCAAGCCTCATGGCAAGCCATCTCCTGCTACAACGGCAGCTGACAGCCCATGTGACCCGGAAGGGGCTCAAACCCTTGACCTTCGGAACCGGAATCCGACACTCTATTCAACTGAGCTACCGGGCCAAGCCACACTACCTCATGCACCTTGAAGAGCTATAAGCCAGTGTGTGGTACAAATGTACCAAAAAATCTAGGAGCTACACGACTATTACAAGCGGAATGTCACTCCAAGATTTAGGATAGAGTAGCCATACCCCAGCTCAGCAAAGGCGCCCACTGTCGGAGTAAAGAGATAGCGCATACCAAAGTGTGAGCCCCACTCAGGCCTGAACTTAGATACTGTCTCTCCCTGACCATTATTGTTAATCTGATGATAGTTAAAGCCCAACATCAGGGATACATAAGTATCGAGCTCTGGCACAAAGTGATAGTGCAGCCCCACACGCGGACCCACGTAAAGACCGAAGTAGTTATCAGCAAAGGTAGTACCACCAAGCACACCAACCGTAAGCGCACTGTTGGCATCCCACAGGTTACCATTCACACCATAGTCGTAGCTGACTGATACGGGCACGCCATCAGAGGTCACACCAAGTCCTAGGTTCACAAGTCCCACACCCTTCTCGATCACATTTTGAGCCCGAGCACTATTCAACCATGCACCACCTAGAACAAGGACAAATATTCCTAGTAAAATCTTTTTCTTCATAATTCAAATCTTTCTCACCTAGTTATTTTGTAAAAAACACACCTCCTCCCCAAGCAAAGGTATCATTTTTTTGCCTCTAAGCCACACATTCAAGCGGGTATCGCTATTAAGCTGACAAAAACTTCATCGCAGATTCATACGCAAAGGGACTAAAAGCGACACCGCTCACGGGACGAGTCAATACCGATGACCGGTGAATGACAACCTCGACTTCTGTCGGGGTTGCATGCCCTAGCGAAGGGTAAGCAATGCCCTGTAAGGGCGTCGCGTCACCCTGGATTACCTTGCGACCCACACCCAACACGACTCCGACGAAGGTCGGACGTCGTACCCACCCAAATTTGAGGTGCGAGAAATTGGAGATCGGAACCTCGGTAAATTTTAGTTGGGAACTTAGAGTTGTCGAAGTTCCCAACTTCGATGTACCTAAGTTGGGAACTTAGAAATTCTGAGTTCGGAACTCGGGCGCAGTGGGCTTGTGTGAAAGTGGGTTAAATAAAAATAGTATCTTGTAGCTGTAAATGGGATATTATAACAACCAATTGCTTTAACACAACTGAGAGAGAAATGAGAAAATTAACCAGCACTATTCTAACTCTTGCTCTTGGCATCACCCTATTAGCCCCCAATCAGGCGCATGCTTGTTCGGATCTAATAGTTGGTCCCAAGGCATCTACCGACGGTAGCATTATCATCAGCTATGCAGCCGATAGTCACACATTATACGGTGAGCTTTACCACTGGCCTGCTGCTACTTGGCAGCCGGGTACACTTCTGGACGTCACAGAGTGGGACTCAGGGCAGTACTCTGGCAAGATCGCTCAGGTGGGGCGTACCTACAATGTGGTGGGTAACATCAATGAGCACCAAGTAGCCATCACCGAGAGCACCTGGGGCGGCTGCGAGCAGGTCATCGGCACAGAGGGGCTCATGGACTACGGTAGCCTCATATATATCGCCCTTCAGCGCTCCAAGACGGCGCGCGAGGCGATCGATGTCATCACCGGCTTGGTCGACCAGTATGGCTACAAGAGTACCGGAGAGTCCTTTACCATTGCTGATAAAAACGAGGTCTGGATCATGGAGATGGCAGGCAAGGGTGTAGGCGAGACCGGAGCTGTCTGGGTCGCTATCCGCATACCCGACGACTGCATCTCAGGGCATGCCAATCAGGCTCGGATTCAGCAGATTCCTTTTGACGACAAGGAAAATTGTCTCTACTCTCCCGACGTGGTAGACTTTGCTAGAGAAAAGGGTCTCTACGAGGGCAGCGATGAGGACTTTAGCTTTCAAAAGGCTTACAACCCGTACGACTTTGGCGGTCTAAGGGGTTGTGAAGCACGTGTTTGGGCGTTCTTCAACCGTTTTGCAGACGGTATGGAGAAGTACCTGCCACTCGTGATGGGCTACGAGATGGATGCGGAGCCGATGCCGCTCTATATCAAGCCTAACCGTAAGCTCTCTGTTGCTGACGTACAAAATATGATGCGTGACCACTACGAGGGCACTCCGATGGATATGACTCAAGACATCGGTGCTGGCCCCTTCAAGGTGCCTTATCGCTGGCGTCCGATGAACTTCACCGTGGACGGTCAGGAGTATATCAATGAGCGCGCCATTGCGACACAGCAGACCGGCTTTGTCCTCGTGGCTCAGCTCCGCAAGGATCTTCCCGACTACGCTGGTGGTGTCCTCTGGTTTGGTACTGACGATGCCAATACCACCGTCTTCACACCCGTCTACTGCTGTGCTACGGAGGTGCCTTGGTGCTACTCCGAGGACAATGGTAGCTTGGTCGACTTCTCCTACACCTCCGCCTTTTGGATGCAAAACTGGGTGGCTAACATGGCTTATGCTAAGTACAACCACATGATCGAGGACATCCGACCCGTACAGCAGGAGCTAGAGGGGGGCTACTTCCGTGCGCAACCACTCGTAGAGCGCTATGCCATGGAGCTGGCTGAGGTAGAGGGCGAAGAGGCTGCTGTGGCATTCCTCACACGCTACTCCTCCAACGTAGCCAATGCGATGACTGCTAGGTGGAAACAGCTAGCAGAGTACCTACTTGTCAAGTACATCGATGGCAATGTCAAGAAGGAGAAAGACGGCAAGTTTGTCGTTGAGAACGGGCTTGTGGTCTCTCCCAACTGGCCCGGCTACTCTGAGGAGTACTACCGTCAGATACACGAGGGTGGCTATGAGCACCTTAAAGTACCTAAAGAGTAATAAGATAGACTAGTATACTACCATGCGAGGGGTGGCTCCGTATCAGTGGAGTCGCCCCTTTCTTTTGACTCCATCCTTAGCGAGAAGGGCTCTCCTCGGAATATATTTTCCATGAAAAAGAGAAGAGGGTTGGGGCATTAGAAAGTTTTTGTTAACTTTGCACTCGTTGCAACTGCGAGGGGATACTCGAGAGCAATGCAAGGATGGCGAGATAGCTCAGCTGGTTAGAGCGCAGGATTCATAATCCTGAGGTCGCGGGATCGTGCCCCGCTCTCGCTACAAAAGCAAGGAGAGACCTGTACAGTCTGTACAGGTCTCTCCTTTTTTAAGAAGGAACACACTTCGCTGGTTACTCTGACCTTAACCCTTGAATAGCAGCCTAAAAGCCTCCTCCACCCTTGCTACAGGCAGGATCTTGATCCCCTCTTTCTTTTGCTCGAGGGCGAGGGCATTATCTTTCGGGATGATGATGGTAGAAAAGCCGATCTTCTGAGCTTCGTTGATACGCTGCTCGATACGCGAGACGGCTCGAATCTCACCACTCAGCCCCACTTCTCCGGTGAGACAAATATCTCGAGGTATGGGGAGGTCGAGGCTCGATGAGAGCACCGCAGCAAGTATGGCGAGATCTACCGCAGGGTCAGAGACATAGAGACCTCCGGCAATATTGAGAAAGACATCTTTCTGTATCAGCTTAAAGCCGGCACGCTTCTCCAGCACTGCGAGCAGCATGTTGGCACGCCGTAGGTCGCTACCTGTAGCAGAGCGCTGGGGGTTGCCGTACACAGCGCTACTCACGAGGGCTTGCACCTCCACCAAGAGCGGGCGCACGCCCTCCACCGTCACGGCTACACAGACACCACTCAGCCCCTCATGCTGAGTGGTGAGCAGCATCTCGGAGGGATTGCTCACCTGTCTCAGGCCATCGCTTCTCATCTCATAGAGCCCTATCTCAGAGGTGTTTCCGAAGCGATTCTTCAGAGCTCTCAGTATGCGGTATTGGTGGTTCTGATCGCCCTCAAAGCGCACCACCGTATCCACCAAGTGCTCCATCACCTTTGGCCCTGCAATGGAGCCCTCCTTAGTGATGTGCCCCACGATGAGGACCGATATCTCATAGTCCTTGGCAAAAGCCAGCAGGGCAGAGGTGCACTCCCTGACTTGGCTCAAGCTACCAGCTGAAGAGTCGCTCCGCGTCGTGTGCATTGTCTGTATTGAGTCGATCACAAGCAGGTCGGGGTTGACATCGATGGCAGTCTCAAAGATCTGCTCCATCTGTGTCTCGCTGTACAGCAGGCAGTTATCGACCTGATCTGCATTGGCAAGTCGCTCAGCACGCAGCCGTATCTGTCCGATGCTCTCTTCTCCGCTCACATAGAGTGTCTTAAGCTCCGGATTGCGGATGACACTCTGAAGGATCAGAGTACTCTTGCCGATGCCAGGCTCACCCCCCATCAAGACGAGCGAGCCCTTTACCAATCCGCCTCCTAAGACGCGGTTAAACTCGCCGTCCTTCAGGTCGATCCTCGGTGCCGACTCGCCAGAAGCCTGACTCAGAGGTACGGGCTTACGCTCCGGTAACTGCCGATCCAATCGTATCTTAAGTCCGGGGTCATCCCCACGCACGGTATACTCCTTGAGCGTATTCCATTCACCACAGACAGGGCAACGCCCGGTCCAAGTCGAGAAGTCCGACCCGCACTCAGAACAGAGGTAGACCACCTTATTTTTATCTTTCTTAGCCATCGTCTTAAGATTTTGTCACCATCACTCCCCGCTCCGCCAGCGTCATCGTGCAGAACCGAGCTGTGCGTGGTAGCTCACTGCTATGGGCATGGAGCACGCTTCGGATCCGTTGTGCCGCCACCTCGTCCTTAGCTACGATGTAGAGGAATCCCCCACCCCCAGCGCCCGGTAGCTTATATCCGAGGGCATAGTCTTGGATCAAACTTAAAATATGCTCTATCTCAGGCGTAGAGGTACCCGGATCGAGGAGTTTATTCAACTCCCATGACTGTTGGAGCGCTGTGCCATACGCCTGCAGATCGGCATGGGCTATATGGCGAGCCATCTCTGCACCATGCTGTCTGATTTGTCGCAAGAGCGAGAGGGTATCCCTCTGATTTAGAAGCACTTTATCTACTATATTGGAGAGGATATTCTTCGCCATTCGGGTCTGACCGGTATAGAAGAGCAGATGACAGGGAGCTAGCTCTGGGTCAAGGAAGATATTATTCGGAAGCCACTGAACCTTAGGGTCTTGGCGAAGCCCGCGCTCCGTAGTGATGTACTTGATCCCTCCGTAGACCCCGCCAAACTGATCCTGCCAACCACCGCCCGTAGTCAGCAGTTGCTCCAGCACCAAAGTCTTAGCTCCGATCTCTTCAAGACTCCACTGCAGCCCGAAGTAGTCGCTGAGCGCGCCCAGAAGAGTGGCACCTAAGATCGAACTTGTTCCGAGTCCCGAGCCTGCCGGTAGTGCAGAGAGAAGTGTGATCTCCATCCCACCTCCGATCCGCTCCATCACGCTCTCCCAGCGCTCCCCTCTCCGAGCTACCCCAGCAAGAGTAAGCGCTGCCTTGGGGATCGCAAAGGGAGATCCCGGCTTGGCGTAGTCAAATATCTCCGCCGTCTCACTCAGCACCTCCGAGGCTCCAAGATCGATGGAGCGCAGCACGATATGAGGGTTGTCGGAGCGCTTGACATAGGCTTGCAGAGGCTCCTGACCATTGATATTGAGTGCGAAGTTGACCACTCCCCCACCCTCATAGAGACAGTAAGGAGGAGTATCTGTCCAGGCACCTGCAACGTCGATCCTCACGGGTGAGCGCGCCCAGACGATCTGATCGGAGTGCAAGCTAGTAGGCGAAGTCAGGGGTTCTATAGCATTGACCTCCTCGAGCAGGTGGGCAAGACCTTCCTTAGCTCTCTGATAGGCAGAAATATCCGCCTCAGCATGGAGCCGAGACCACTCGTATATAAAGATGTCGTCCTTGATCTGGTGCACCCTCGACGCTTCAGAAGTCCTTTGCGGAGGAGTGCCAGACCAGATCTCCGCACTCCTCTGGAGGTCAGACTGATAGAAGACACTACCGCTATTATCTCGCATGGCTCTTAGGTTGTCCTGCAAAAAGGCACGCCTCTGCCCTTCCACCCGCTTCCAGTCAACCATCGAGAGGAGTTCGCGTGGCGAGATGCCCGATCCAGCATCTAGCACCCTTGGCTCCTCCAGCAGACTTTGCAGTGCTGTGGGCACCTCGGCAGGGCTCTCTAGGATGGGAAAGAGGGGCAAGTCGTATAGATCCGTCCCCTCAGGTGCAACCACCCTACCCAGCCAGCTACGGCTCTTGAAGGTATCCTCATAGTGGTACACACGCAGCGCCACCCGCTCTGGTGCTCCCTTTAAGGGCACAACATCCAGACAAATACCCTCAGGCAGCCGGATCTCCCAGTCATTCTCTGGCACACCTGTGATCAAATGGCGCGACGTGAGCGACCAGGTCTGTGGCACATGACTGTTCTCAATCCATATATATCTGTTATCAGGCTGAAAATCAACCTCCACACGAGCATTTTGTGCGAAGAGTGTGCCATGCTTCTCCCATCCCTTGGAGTGCCACTCCCTCTGGTCGAGCACCTTGTTTTGCAGGCGATAGGTAGACTCCACCAGCTCCGCAGTACTCCCAAAGTGGTAAAACTCAGCCTCATCAATCACCCATACCGCAGTAGAGAGCTCACGGTTCACCTCCTCTCCGAGCATCGCTCCGAAGTCTGAATAGAGGTCATAATAGCCTGTAGTTGATGCCGATACCTCACTCCGCAGGTACTCGAGAGCCCGCTCACTCAGGAGCCATACCCCAGAGTCCACGAGCAGCAGATGATCCTTTGCCTCCTCTTGAAGTTGAGCAATGGTGGGCTTTTGTAGCATCCTAAGCAGTCGCGAGGTCTCCTCCTTGGGAGTCACAAAGACCCCATGGCGAGTTGCCACCTCCGGCTTCGTCCAGAGCCCTAGGCACACCACATCTGCCTCGGGCATACGTGGCAAGTAGGCAGGCAGGTCAAGGTAGATATCTCCGCTAGCAACAATGGCACTGAGCGACTTAGGAGCTTGCCATGCGATACGTGCCAGGTACTCCCTCTGCAGCTCCAGCAGGCGCTGATCGATGCCCTGCCCCCTCGACCACTTCATCACCGGCAGCGGGAGGAGCGCCTTGCCATATTGACTATAAGCCGGCAACCGTCGGCTCTCGCCACCAGCATTGATGATGACAGTCCTTTCACCCGCATCCTCTGTAGCAAAAGTCTCCAACAGATGGCATACCGCCCCACCGCTCCCTATATTTTTACCTCCCGGGTCCGTCGTCGCCTTCACATGAGGGTCATCTCCGTAGAGTGCGTCGAAGTAGCCCAGTGTCTCCTCAGGCAAGCTCAGCAACCACCTCATACACAACTACTCGCGGTAGAGAGGTTGTGTAGTGCAGCGCAGTAGTCCTCCCAACTTGCTCACCTGGCGGTAAGGGATGCCGATACAGGAGATGCCCCTTCGCTCTAGCCAGTCACGGAGCCGTGTGAAGGTCTCATCAATGATCACACATGTGGGTGAGATACTAAAGACATTGGTATTCATCTCATACATCTCCTGCCTAGTGATCACACAGGTATTATTCGCGCCATAGAGATCAAAGATGTACTCCCAATCCTCCGTGTGCCGGAAAGCACCAGGAAAGAGGATCGCCTTATCCTCGCCCACGGGCTGGAAAGCGCAGTCGAGGTGCAAGACACCTTGGTAAGGATCGGTATCATGCTTGATCAACTCTAGTGGCACGATATCCTTGTTGGGGAAGTGCTCCTTAAGAAAACCTATAGCGTACTTATTGGTGCGAGCCATGTTGTACTCAGGGTAGTCAGGGCTCAAGTAACAACCGAGGAAGATCTTATCACGCATCAAGAGCACATCACCGCCCTCTATATGCACATGCTCCGGTGGCACAATGATCTTATCCGGATCAATATCAGCATAGATCTCATCATAAGCCTGCTGCTCTGCGGCACGGTCGGGGATGATATTTGCCTTGATCAGCTTATCCTCCACTACAAAGGCGACATCACGAGCAAAGATCTGGTTGATACCAGAGATCTCCTGAGGGCGCAACACCTCTACGCCCTCCTTCTCCAGCGTCCTAGCAAGCCCCTCCACCTCAGGGTCGAGCTCCTCATCTGTAGGGTATATCCCCTTTATGATCGTATCGTACGACTTCGCATCATAGGCATCCTCGAGCCTAGGGATCGGTCCATTGTCACTCCCTATCCCCACCACTACGCTTCGGAGCGTGCTGGTCTCATCATAAATGTTTAGTGGTCTCACAGTATTTTCTTATTTATTTTAGAATAATGAAGTCTACATATTCTGCGCAGTTCTTCGCCAGACGCTCCTCCCAGCCAGGAGACTCCGAACCATAAAAGGCGAAGTGATCGCCCCCACGAGCCTGCATAAACTGAGCCGAGCCACCCACAAAGGAGAGATAAGTAGCAAGCGAAGTACCATTGACCCCCGTGGTAGAAAACGCCACCTCAGGAGCGCCACAAGAGACAGCCGACTCTACCAGCTTGCCCTTCATGGCATCGCCACCCTCGCCCCAAGACCATCCCTCTGCCCATACGGTATCCATCCACTCCTTCATGATAGCAGGTGGCATATACCAATAGAGGGGAAACTGAAGCACGATCCTATCGTACTGCGAGAGAAGCGCCTGCTCAGCATCGAGGTCAAAGGTACCATCCTCACGGATTGCCTCAGCGAGGAGATGCACCTTAAGGTCAGCTCCCTCATGAGGGCGAAGTGCCTCCACCCATGCTTTATTGATCTTAGATTTACTCAGGTCGGGGTGCCCTACGATTACAAGAGTCTTAGTCATTATTATTCATCTTATGGTTAAGTCATGTATCACACAACAAAATTAACCAATTTTCCCCAACACACCCACCAACGCACCAACCAACGGGATCGGACGTCGCCTCACACGGACAAGGGTTGCAAAATCACGTGGAGGGGGTGGTCGGGTGGAGCAAGTTTGTAGGTGAGAAAAATCCGAATTCCGAACTTAAAAATTCTAAGTTCCGAACTTCGACAACGCTAAGTTCCCAACTAAAATTTACCGAGCTTC
>JAUNLH010000004.1 GCA_030532365.1 Porphyromonas sp. | reverse complement strand
GAACTTAGATGTATCGAAGTTGGGAACTTAGAATTTTTAAGTTCGGAACTCCGTTGGGAGACATATCCGAAGTCGCTTCAATCTTTGTACCTTACCGGTGCTTTCGTTGAGCCAATAGGATTGCTTCCTTACCTAGTACCAGCCTCTTTTTGAGATCATATTTACTTTAGATGAAGTTTGGAGGTATAGAAAAGTCTGACCACAGTGATCGACACGAAGATCACCGTGGTCAGACCTAAAAATCAGCGTTCTAAATCTTTTTCGGCAGGCTTAGAGGTTAGGCTGTGGATAGAGTGTATCCCACCATGTAGGATCGTCCTTGAGCCACCTCTGGAACCATGCAAAGGTTGTGTAGGTCCAGGTGCGCTTCCGCTCCGGATTGACAATGCCGTGGTCCTCTCCGTGGATGGTTACAAACTCCACCTCCTTACCTAGGATCTTGAGCGCATTGTACATCTGCACGCTCTCACCGTAGGGGACGTTGGTATCCGCATCACCGTGGAGCAGCAGGAGAGGGGTATTGATCTTATCTGCCCTAAAGAGGGGGCTCTGCTCGGTATAGAGCTTGGGGTTATTCCATGGGTAACTGCCCAGACTTGCCACCGCAGAGTAGCCGACACCCCAGTAGCCTTCGCCCCAGTACGAGGAGAGGGCGCTGATACCTGCATGGCTCACTGCAGCTGCAAAGAGGTCTGTAACGGTCTGTAGGTATTGAGTCATAAATCCGCCATAGCTAGCCCCAATACAGCCGATCCTCTCTTTGTTAACAAAAGGGTGCGCCTCGCAAAAGCCCGCCACACTGGCTATGATCTCATCAGCGGTGCGGATGCCCCAGGCATTGATGTGACGTGAGGCATACTCCTGCCCGAAGCCGGTGGATCCGCTGGGATTGAGCGTATAGACGACATAGCCCTGTGCCGCATACATGGGGAGCGAGTAGGAGCCCTCGAAGGAGCGCGGTGTGGGTGAGGTACCACCATAGTAGTAGACAATCATGGGGTACTTCTTTTGCGGGTCGAAGTTGGGTGGCAGATAGTAACGCCCCTGCACCCTGTCGCCATTGGGCATTGTGAAGTCCCAGTCCTCAGCAGTGCCGAGCATGAGGTCTGCCATCTTGCTGGTCGCCACATCCTGGAGCATAGTCTCTGCTCCTCGTTGTAGGTCGATGAGATAAGAGCGATCCGAATTCATGATGCTCTGACCGGCATAGGCAAGTCTCTTGCCGGTATTATCTACGCTAAAGCTGCGCACGAGGTCTTCGGACACCTTTACTTGGGTGATTGCTCCGCTCTTGAAGTCACAATAGTAGAGCGAGACTCGGTCTTCGTTTTCAGCCGTGAAGTAAGCGCCCTCGCGCTCTGCTAGCACTTGCACTCGTGTAACAGCGGGGTCAAACTCCTTGGTCAGCGGAGTCACCGCTTTGGTAGTGCGATTGTAGAGAAAGAGTTGCTGGTCGTACGTATTGACCTCCATGGTGTCGGGGAGGTTGCGCCCTATGCCATCAAATGCGTTGGCTGTGCCCTCGATGAGCAGTAAGGAGGGGTTGCTGGTATAATTGACAGCGTTAATGTCGCTATTCGCAGCAAAGAGGGTGTCAACCTTGAGATCGGAGAGGCGGAGCGTGAGGATGTCGGACTCCGAAAATGGGATCTCGGTGGTCTCCCTGCTGGAGCTGAAGATTAGCTCCTTACCGTCTGCCGATATATCGTGAAGCGATGTGCCACGATGGCCAAAGGTGAGTCGGCTCTGCTCGCCAGTCTTGATGTCTAGCAGACCGATAAAGGTGCGATCGCGGAAGCCTGCCAAGCGGTCGTAGCGACCGAGCGCCTGGGTAGCATTCTTGCCTTTGTCTGGGCCTTTTACCTTCGGGAGTAGGATCAACTGCTCCTCTGTGGGGGAGATGACAAAGTTGACCTCTGCGGGCATAGACTTTACCAGTACCTCAATGGTGAGGCTGGAGGGATCGTAGGTGATGAGCTGGCGACCCTCGTCTGTCATCCGCGTGGTATAGAGCTTTTCGGATCGTGGCATCCAGCTGGCAAACCTAAACTCCTGGGGTAGTATACTCCGTAGAGTGCTACCTTCGTAGAGATAGGTCTGGTACTCGCGATTGTCGTTGTGCCACTCCTGGATAGTCAGAGTGGTGAACCTTCCCGAGGGGGAGACCTTAACGGAGGAGATGCCTTTACCCGTCTGCATGTAGCGAAGGCTCACATATTCGCGGGCATCGGCACGGTTCTCCACCTCAGCGCCACTGCGAGCGAGGGCAACTCTGAGCCTTACTGTCGCATCCTCCCCAGGTTTGGTCATGGCGCGTAGGGTGATCGGGTGGTGGCTCGAGGGGAGTAGCTGTATGGGGAGCTTGCGCGGCTCAGCTGTACCTTCTTCTTGATACGTCGTAGAGCGGGCTATCTCCCTGCCATCCAGGTAGAGGATATAGGGGACAGGGCACTCGACGAGCAGGTCGCCCTTTTCAAAACTACGGGAGACAAGAGAGGTGTAGAGCGTGTGCATGGTCTCCTGGGCACCGCTACTTAGCCGGAGGTGACCTGCGCTATCCGAAGTCGTAGTGCTGGTAAGGGAAGTATCCTTGAGACCGAGCTGCGGAAGGAGCTCCAACTGGCTCATGGAGTTGTACTCCTTGCCATTGATGTCGATGGAGTCACTGAAAAAGGGTTCAGCGTGACTTTGGGGGGCGGTGGCTCGATAGTTCCGAATGAGTAGGGTGTCGGGTATCGACTCCGCCAGTGCAGGAGTTGCGAGTGATAGCATGGCTCCTATCAGGGTGAGCAGTCTGCTTTGTTGCATATCAAATAGAGTTATAATATGAGTGTTTTGTATTCGCAATCAAGGTCTTGGAGGGGCAATGGCTCGGGGCTCAGTGCAAAGAGAGTGCTACCGGAGCCGGACATAGCAGCGTAGGTGGCTCCGCTGTGGTAGAGTCTCTCTTTCAGCTCAGAGAGGAGGGGATACTTGGCAAAGACCGATGCCTCGAAGTCGTTGTGTAGCCATTCGCGCCACTCTTCAATCGGTCTCCTCAGCACCTCCCTTAGGTCCTCTCCTTGGTCCGAGGGGGCAACTCCAGCGTATGCCAGAGCGGTAGAGATGTGGATGCCAGGTAGGAGCAATGTTAGGTGCCAGCCCGAAAGGTCGGGCAGGTGGGGATAGGGGGTTAGAATCTCGCCAATGCCCTCTCCGATACTGGGTTGTGGCGTGAGGAAAAAGGGAACGTCCGCACCTAGGGTCGTCGCCAACTGCTTTAAGCGCTCCTCCGAGATCGGAAGCCCGAAGAGCCGTTGTAGCGATCTCAGCATAAACGCAGCATCGGACGAGCCGCCACCTAAGCCCGCACCAGTGGGGATCCGTTTACGCAGGATGATCCTCACCGAGGGCAATGTGGGGTACTCCTGCTGTAGGAGTCGGTAGGCACGATATACGAGGTTCTCCTCGCTCGGAGACCCGCTCCACCCGCCATCGTCCCACGCTATCTCTCCGTCGTGAGGTAAGACCTCCAGTAGATCGTAGAGCGGTATGGGGTAGAAGAGGGTCTGGATCTCATGGTATCCATCACTACGCTTACGGAGTATGCGTAGTCCAAGGTTGAGCTTGGCACAAGGGGAGGTCAGCACTGCGCTAGATCGCTACTTTAAGAGACAAAAGAGCGGAGCAAGAGGATCTCTTCAGCCCATCGCTCTGGCTGCGGCGTTTCGAGAATAATCGGCACGTTGTCCGTACGTGGGTCCTGTATGAGTGCCTCGAAAAGTCCACCTGAGATCTCACCTTCGCCCAAGGGAGCATGCCGATCTACGCGGCTCCCAAGTACCTTCATCGAGTCATTTAGGTGGATACCTCGGAGGTACTCCAGTCCGACCACATCGTCCAGCTCCTTCATAACTTTGTGATAGCCGTCACCGGTACTCACGTCGTAGCCAGCTGCGAGGGAGTGTGCCGTGTCGATACAGACTCCGACGCGGCTCTTATCCTCTACCTGATCGATGATCTCTGCAAGGTGCTCGAAGCGATAGCCCACGTTGGAGCCCTGTCCGGCGGTATTCTCGATCACCGCCACTACACCGGAGGTCTTCTCCAGAGCTATGTTGATGCTCTCTGCGATGCGACTCAGGCACTCCTCCTCTGATATCTTCTTGAGGTGGCTACCAGGGTGAAAGTTGAGCAACTTTAGGCCTAAAAGCTCACAGCGCTGCATCTCATCCAAAAATGCCCCCCTACTCTTCTGGAGCCCAGCTTCGTCTGGAGATCCAAGGTTGAGCAGGTAACTGGCGTGCGGGAGTATGAACTCCGGTGCAAATCCGTGCTCTGCACAGTTCTTCTTAAATCCCTCTATCTGCTCCTCTTCTAGCGGTTTGGGGTACCACTGCCTTTGATTTCGGGTAAATAAAGCAAAGGCATTAGCACCGATCTCCACGGCATTAAGAGGTGCGTTTTGTACACCTCCGGAGGCTGAGACATGCGCTCCAATATGTTTTTTCTGCATCACTTATCTTTCTCTATTAGTTGAACTTCATCTCCTGCGAGGTGCACCTCCTCGCCACTCTGAGCATAACCACGCAGTCGCAGCCATTGCTCTAGGTTTGCCCTTTCATCCATCACACGCACCTGCGGGATGGGGTTATTGATGATGTTAGAAAACTCTCCGACCATCACCACTTGCCACTCTTCGCCATCCGCACTCGTACTCCACTCAAAAGTGAGAGGCAAGGTATCTGCTGTCCCCTCCTGAGATGGGGTGTAGACAAAACCGGCTACACGACCAATCTCCTCCGTATAAAGTGTCAGTGGCTCCTCCAGTCTTACCTCCACGAGATCACGAGAGAGGAGTGACTGTAGCTCCGGTGCCACGCTCGGAGCAATATCAGGTACCAGATGCGCCCCTACAGAGGAGAGGTGTGCTTTACCTCGTGCCTGCTCGATCGTAACACGCAATGACTCTGCCTTGATGGGGCGGTCAAGGAGCAAGATACGCTTGTATCCTATCGTCGTGCCCTCTGCCACCTCGTGCCACTCGCCATCGATGAGCGCCTCGACCGAGAAGCGCTCCACCCGCTGACCACGTGCTATATTCTCCTGCAGGAGGACACTAGAGAAGTAACGACTCCCATCGAGGGTCACCTCTAGGCTCTCTCCCACCTCCAGCTCCGCAGAGTTCGCACCTTTGACTAGGTTATGATCGTTAAATTGTCTCACGAAAGCTCCAAACTCCCTCAGCCTCTGCACGTCAGCTTCGGCAAATCGCCCTTCCCTATTAGGAGGGATATTAAGCAGAAGGCTGGAGTTCATCCCTACTGAACTAAAGTAAATATCAGCTAGCTGTTGGAGACTCTTCACCTCCTTGTCCTGCGAAGCGTGATAGAACCAACCCGGGCGGATAGATACATCCACCTCGCTAGGATACCAGTAGAGATCCGTTGCCTGAGCTAGGAGGTCACGGCTGCCGAGATCCATCGAAGTCGCCTCAATCCCCAGTCGCTCCGTTATCTCTCTTGACTCTGGGAGAGAGCTGGGTGGCAATACCGTGGCGCTCCACTCCGTCTCTCTGCCATACCCCCGCTCATTACCGACCCAGCGCGCATCTACACCCATGATCGCCGTCACCGCATCCGGCTGCAGCTCACGTATCAGTTCCAGCACCCGATCCCAGTCGTACTCCTGGCGCTTGCCGTTAGGACCCTCACCATTAGCGCCATCAAACCAGACCTCATCCACCTTGCCATAGTTAGAAAGGAGCTCCCGCAACTGCTCCAGATAGACCTCATTATATCCATCTCCAGTACCATAGGTAGGATGGTTGCGGTCCCATGGAGAGAGGTAGATCCCGAGCTTCAAGCCATACTTACGACAGGAGGCAGCCAGCTCCTTCACCACATCGCCATTACCCTCCTTCCAAGGTGCAGATCGCACGCTGTAGTCTGTCGTCTCCGTCTGCCACAGACAGAAGCCATCATGATGCTTTGCTGTGAGTATCACCATCTTAAAGCCCGCATCCTTCAGCTCCCTCACCCACTGATCTGTATCCAAGAGAGTAGGGTTAAAAAGCGCCGGGTCAGCCGCACCACTCCCCCACTCGACATCCTCAAAGGTATTGATCCCAAAGTGCATGAAGGCGGTCAGCTCAAGCTGCTGCCACTGCAGCTGACGCTCCGAAGGCACCAGTCTCGAAGCCATATCCACCTTAGTCACAAGATCCGCTCCCTCCGGGAAGGTCACATGCTGCTCATAATACTCCTCATTCGCACCTGGCTTACAGGCAGATAGCGATACCAAAAGGAGAGCCACTAGGGCGATCCAACTACTCTTACTCACTCTCATCACTTTTATCAATCTTATTAAGTTCACCTCTTTGACACAAGGTCTTTTTCATCGAGTTAAAAATCAGCGCAATGCCAATGATAGAAAGGGCGGAGGAGAGTGAGATAAGGAGCAACTCTCCCCTACTCCTTGGGATGAAGTCCAGCTCGCTACCCAAGAAATATAGACTCAGCACAGCGACAAAGTTATTAAGCATATGAAGGACGATCGAAGCCCAAAGCCCACCATACAAAGCGGCATAGCCCAGCATCACACCAAGCGCCCAGCGAGCGAGCATACCATCCCACTCGAAGTGCACCAGACTAAAGATCAGCGCCACCATCCATACCACGAGATGCTTGTTGAGAGCCCGTGACAGCGCCCACCCTTGTATGGCACCGCGAAAGAAAAACTCCTCCACTATAGGCGTCAAGACAGCCAAGCTCAGGACCACCAAGAGCATGCTCAAAGGGCGCTTATCACCCATCATCACAGCCATCGTCTCCTCTATCAACGCCTCAGAAGCCTCGAGGTACTCCCTCAGCCCTAGCGGAACGGGCAAGATCTCCATTATATGTGCGAGAAAACCCACCAACGGGATCGCCAGCAAATAGACCACCGCCACCCAAAGGAGCGACCTCCGATCGGTATCCTCACGCCTCAGACGGTAGAGAAAACTCTCACTCCGCCTCCGATGATAAAACTCCGTCACCCAAGGCGGTACGAAAAAGATCAAGACAGAGCCAATGATCTGAGACGTAATGACCTGATAAGCAGAGTCCCGCACCAGAAGCCTTACAATCGGCTCGACAAAAAGCCCCAGCACTGCAGCAAAGATGACCATAGCTCCAAGCAGAAAAAAGAGGTAACCGGCAGAGACTTTTCGGTCGGTACGATAAGCAGAGGAAACCAATTGCTGATCCATCGATATACGCATCTAATGTAAAATAAAGTTACCCACCCATCCCCTAAAGCCAAAATTAACCATAATCTTTCACTCCCTACTCCATAACCTCCACCAAAGTGCAGAATAACCCCAAACACCATCTCATCACACGCCGACCCCCACATCCGCAAAAAGAGAAAACCACCCTCCAGAAATCCGACACCCGAACTTAAAAAATCTAAGTTCCCAACTTCGATACACCTAAGTTCCGAACTTCGACAACTCTAAGTTCCCAACTCAGATTTTCCAAGTTCCGAAGTCAAGGCTCACCCCATCCGCACCCCGCATTAACACTAGGTGCGCCCTAGCTCGCGTTTATTAGGGACGGGAAAAGCCCTAGCCACTCACCTGGTAGTGAACGACTAGGGCTATACGGATTAGCTTTGATCGCTAATTATCTTGTGCTAAATCGGTAGACCGCTTTGTGCGTATAGACCTCTCCTGGATTGAGGCGCGTATCGGGGAAGTCAGGATGGTTAGGTCCGTCTGGAAACTTCTGCGTCTCTAGAGCCATCGCCGAACGATAGTTGATGGGGTTGCCATACTTATCGGACTCCTCTCCGTCAAAGAAGTTACCGCTGTAAAACTGCAGCCCCGGCTGATCCGTTAGGATCTCCATCACGCGGCCACTCACAGGCTCATAAAGTGTAGCTACATGCTCCACATCACTCTCCGTGGCGCGCGTTAAGACGAAATTATGGTCGTAGCCGAGACCCATCTTCAACTGCTCATGGTCCGCAGCTATATCCTGACCTATCCGCTTGCCCTCATTGAAGTCAAAGGGGGTACCTACTACTGGCTCTAGATTGCCCGTAGGGATGAGTACCTCATCCACCGGTGTGATCGCATGGGCAGAGATGGTAAGCTCATGATCCAAGATCGAAGCATCGCTCCTGCCGGAAAGGTTGTAAAAGGCATGGCTAGATAGGTTGACCACAGTTGGCTTGTCGGTAGTGGCAGTGTACTCGATACAAAACTCATCTTGATCCGTGAGCCGATAGATCACCTCTATCGTAAGCGTACCAGGAAATCCCTCCTCGCCATCAGGGGAGACGTACTTGAAGTGTACCTCTTGCTCATCCTGCTGTATGACCTCCCAGACACGTGAGTCGAGCCCTTTGAGCCCGCCATGGAGCGTCTGCCCATTGTTATTGATAGGCAATTGATAGCCAACTCCATCGATCTCAAAGTAGCCCTTCGCGATTCTATTGGCATATCGCCCAACTACCGGCCCTACAAATCTCTCCTTGGTAGTATTGAGGTAATGATCGATGCTCTCGTATCCTACAGCTACATCAGCATAGTTATCGTCGCGGTCGGGTACGAAGAGGGAGACCAGCCTCAAGCCGTAGTTGGTCGCCTGCAGTGCCATGCCATTGCTATTCTTTAGCGTGATCAGCTGCACCTGCTTGCCCTCGACCTCAGCATCAAAGCTCTCGACATCTACGAGCTCGTACGGCAGGGTGGTCTCTTCTTTCTTATTACATGCGCTCACGACCATTAGAAGCATGAGCATCACAAGTGTCTGGGGTAAGTGTTTCATCTTCAGTTTGTTTTTGCTTAGTTATTGTATCCTCTTTTCTAGTAGTTCAAATGGTAATAAAGCACTTGTTGGAGCTGGATAGGGGTGTCGTCCGACTCTATCAGCACCTCCGAGCCGGTCTCATGCTCTAGCGAGAGCTGTAGCGCTTCTTTCTGATCGTGATATAGATACAGCTCCCCTCGGTCTCGGACCAAGCGAATGTCCTTCTGAGGACTAAATAGCTTGTGTGCCACAATAGTGTAGATGTGTCTCCGAGTGTCTGTAGGCTCAGCATTAGTGGCACGGATCGCCTCTACGAGGATGGGCTCAGGTGGGATGAGCCGTTGGTACCCCTCAGCTCTCGCTGACTCCTTTATCCGGTATCGGTCGATAGGATGCCACTGACCGTCAAGCAGGTACTCTAGTGTGAAGTGGCTCCACATGTCGCCCTCGACCAGCTCAGGATCGTCTGCATCTCTCGTAGAGACCTCTAGCCAATCGATGAGTGTTGGAGCAGGGAGCTGGAAATGATGCTCGATAAAATCGGTGTACTTGCTATCTGGGAAGAGCCGCTCTACATAGTCGAGGGAGACCGAGGTGCGAAGAGTGGTCTCACCCTCGTTTACCACTGATGCCATTAGCTCGCCACGCTCATTAAATCGCAGAGCAACATGGTTTTGCGGATCTTGGTAGCAGGGGTAGATCGTAGTTGCACCTTGAGCGTTCAAACGAAAGGTCAGCTCGTACTGAGACAGGGGGTCCCCCACTCTTTGGGTGCTATGGGGCTGGAGCTTGATATCTCTTGCGTCGAAACCGATCGTATAGCAAAAGCCGGCAAAGGTAGTACCCTCGCTCGCGCTTAGTGAGGGGCTAAACTTCCCTCCTATCTGAGCATCTCTGAGAGGTTGCTTATGAAGCACTTGCATATCATCGAGCCACACCGAGAGGAGGTCTTGATCCTTCTCCACACGCATGTGGTGATAGACATCCCACCTAAAGCCATCATAGAGAGGCTCTGAGTGGGAGATCTCCTTGCCATCACTTCGCACTTCGGTATAGTGCCAGCTGTTATCAGCTTTATTGAAACCTACCTGTACCGCTGCACCGTCTTCGGATAGAGGAAGGATGAAGGTGGCATGACCGTCAGTACGCAAACCACTCTCGATCAAGTAGGAGCTGGCACTAGGCATCTCTGGAAGTGGGTCTGTGAGCTCGAAGGGCTCTATCTGCCCGACTGTCGGCTTGGCAGGTGCTGGACTATAGCCTACAGGCTTAGTACCGGTGATCCCCGACATCTTCATCTCGGTGTCGTAGAAGTGCACGCGATCGATATGCTGGCTTCGCTCTCGATGGTCTATATTTGCCATGTAGACCATCCACCACTCAAAGCCATTAGGACCCCGTACTACATTTGGCTGTCCTGGAGTGAAGAGCTTCTCCCCTACCGGTTTACCTTCGTTTTCGATCGCAAACTCATTGCTAAAGAGGAGCGGAGCAGAGTACTTATTCCCTTCATTAAAACCAATCGGGCTATCGCTCTCGGCAACGCCCATCATGTAATTGCCATAGCTAGGAGCGGTATGGTTGGCATTGTAAACTAGGTAGTACCTGCCTCTGTACTTTAGGACCCAAGGAGCCTCTGCCACACGGTTGTCAAGAGTTTCCCATGAGCCTGGAAGCGAGGCGATAAGCAAGTGTGAATCGCCGGAAAAGGTAGCGGGGTCCGACATTGGCCTGACCCAGATACAATTGCCATAGGTAAACTTGACGTAATACATGTATAGCTGACCGTCGTCGTCTCTAAAGAGCTTAGGATCGATACGGCTCTCCAGCCAGTGCCGCTTAGCAGGCTCATAGTACGGACCTGTAGGAGACTCAGACACAGCATGCGCTATATGGACCACGTGCCTATCGGTCCCCCAGTAGTTGACAGACCAATAGAGGTGAAAGAGACCATTGTGGTAAGTCATGTCGTTGGAGTGTATCTGGTCGTTGCCAGCTCCAGTCGCACGAGTCCATTCGTTGTCCATATCCACTACATGGACTGGCTCTGACCAGTGCACCAGATCCGATGAATAGAAAAAGTCACCTTCAGTGTGCACACCACCGATGTAGTAGAGACCATTATGCTTCATTACGCCAACATCGGCAACCCCTTCGAGTACTGGATTGACAAATGTTGGGAACTGAGCCCCAGCTACAAACAAGGTGGTCAGCAGCATCAACCCGATTAAAATTCTTCGCTTAGTCATACCTAGTAGTCTTTTGGAGAGATCCCAAATTGATCTCTGAAACATTTAGAGAAGTAGGATGGTGAGCTAAAGCCAACGTTGTAACACACCTCATTGACCCTTAAGGTGCCCTCTCGGAGGAGTGTGGCAGCCATCTTAAGTCGCTCGAGACGCAGGTATTCGTTGGGCGTGACATCCATGATACCTCTCATCTTCCTGTAAAACGCTGAGCGGCTCATTCCCATCTCTTGTGCCAGCTCGTCGACTGAAAAGTCCGAATCAGATAGGTTCTTTTCGGTAATTGACTTCAACTGTGCGATGAACTCCTCATCCGCTTTCGTCAGCGCTATTGTATCAAGTGGCAAGAAGGGATCTTGAGAGAGAGCGGTGCGTAACCTCAAACGATTTGCCAGCAAATTTTCGATCTGGGCTTTGAGATGACTCACAGAGAAAGGCTTCTCGATATAGGCATCGGCGCCCATCTCCAGTCCATCAACGACGGAGTGGAGGTTGCTCTTCGCAGTCAGTAGCACGACAGGAATGTGGCTGTAAGATACATTGGTCTTCACGGCTTTACACAGCTCCAGCCCATCCATCTCGGGCATCACGATGTCGCTAACTATGAGGTGCACATCATATTGCTCGAGCAAGGGAAGCGCCGCCTTGCCATTCGGAGCAATGAGTGTTCGATATTCAGAGCTCAGGAGACGTGCGATAAATTGCGCCATCTCTATATTATCTTCGACCACGAGTATCGTGTTGAGTGCATCTTCAGTGGCACTCTCGTCAGCTTGAGGGGCATCTGGATCTGCATAGGTGTACGACTCCGCGGTACCGTCAGCCGAGTCTACCTGTATCGCCTCTTTGTGTCTCAGTGGCAACACCACTACAAAGGTATTTCTCTCCGAGTCCCCACCATCCATCTCCAGGCTACCGCCATGTAGCTCTGCAAGCGATCGTGCTAGAGGCAGCCCGATACCGGTACCACTGTGCGACTCTCCTGCCTCTCCGCGGTGTCGTACAAAGGGCTCAAAGATCTCCTCCCTCATCTCCACAGGGATGAGAGCACCATCATTAGAGGTACGGATATACATCGAGGTCTCATCGCTCGTCAGAGCAATGCTCACCTTACTTTTGGAGTACTTAACGCTGTTAGATAGAAGATTGCTTATGATCTTTGAGAGGGCTTCCTTATTGACGTCGGCATATACCTCCTCCTTAGGGAAGGTACTGACAAATGAGATATTGCGGTTCTCTATCGCTGAGGTAAATCTATCCAGCACCTCATATACAAGGGAGGTGATATTGGTATGCTTCACATTGAGCTTGTAGCCCTGCACTTCGGCCTTTCTGAAGTCCAAAAGCTGGTTGGTAAGATTCAGCAGATGGTCGGTATTTCGTTTCATCACCTGCAGGTCTTCACTGGTCTGCTCGCTCAGCTCATCTCCACCCTCATCAAGGATATTCTCCAAGGGAGCCTTGATCAGTGTCAGAGGGGTGCGGATCTCATGTGCCAGATCGGTAAAGAAGTCAAGCTTAGCATGATAAAGCTCACGCTCCGACTCACGCTCCAGCTGCTGTCGCGCTTGCTCCTCCTTCTGACGCCTCTTGTTGCGCACCTGTATGTATATCATGTAAATGCCCCCACTGATCAAGAGGAGATAGATCAGATAAGCAACGGGAGTCCTCAGCAGGGGTGGTCGTACGGTCACCCCCAGTGCTACACCCTCCTCGTCGTCCAGCGACTTCACGACAAAGCGGTACCGACCGGGTGAGAGATTTGAGTAGATCACAGGGTCTGAGATACTAGCGATGGTCCACTCGCTGTCAGCTTCCTCGAGCTTATAGCGCACCCGCGTACTGGCTGGTGTGCGAAATGAGAGATCCGCCATACGGAGGGAGAAGGAGTTTTGCCTCGCTCCCAGCACGATCTTATCTGTATGGGTGATGCTCTTGGAGAGTGGAGAGGCGTCAGCTCCAGGCTCCATCTCTCTACCGAGCACACTAAACTCTGTCAAGACGATCGTGGGCGTATGCCTCTCCTGGATCACCCGCTCGGGATCAAAGGTCATAAAGCCATCGATACTACCGAAATAGAGCTCGCCACTACTCGCCCTAATACCTGATCGGTAGTTAAACTGCTCACATGGTACACCATCGGCATGAGTAAGACTGCGGAAGTGCTCTGTCGCGGGGTCAAAGAGTGCCAGCCCACCATTTGTCGACATCCATAGCAATCCTTGCTCATCCTCCACTACCTGATAGACGATATTATTGGGCAGACCATCGGAAGTGGTGTATGACTTGAAAGACTTGCTCTCAGGTAGGTACTTAGCGACACCCCCACCCTGCGTAGTCAGCCATAGATCTCCCCTACTGTCCTCAACGACCGAGAGCACCTTGTCGTACGGTAGTGAGCCTGTGCCTCCTTCACCCTTTCGATGTGTGTGGTGCACCCACTCTTCCCGCTGATAGTCATACTGATATGCCCCGTGAGCATAGGTGGCAAACCAGAGAGTGCCATCAGAAGACTCTGCAATATCGTAGATAAAGGAGCCCGACAGCTCATCTACCTCTCTAAATGTATCATACTCATGATCATAGACAAGGAGCCCAAAGAGTGTCCCTATCAGCACCTCCCCTCTACTGGTCTTGAAGATCGCGAAGATATTATTATCATTGAGCGCACCTCCGGTATTCTCTTTAGTGTAGCTCTTGACCTCTCTATTGGTGTGAATGTCTATGACGTGGATGCCATTGGAGAAGGTACCCACCCACAGCTGATCATCAGTGACCATACATAGCCCATGGATGTTTTCATACATCTCACTCGGCTGGAAATACTCTATCTCTCCGCTCTTTGGGTCCATCTTGTGCAGACCTGCGTCCTCGGATCCTATCCAGATGACACCCCTCCCATCCTCACAAAACTCCCTGATCCTCCTACCTCTCAGGCCGCTAGGATTGCCGTGGGGCTTGTAGCTCCTAAAGAGTGGGCGATCGCTTGGTATATAGTTGACCCCGTCGAAGTAGGTACCTATCCATATCCTCCCCAAGCGGTCCTGATAGAGAGAGTACACAGCATTATCGCCCAAAGAGTCAGGGTCTACGGCTTGATAAGTAAAGTGATGGGTGATGGCATGCTCCGAAGTACTGTAGACAAAAAGCCCCTGCTCGCTCCCTATCCACACCTCACCCTCCTGTGTATACAGCAGTGCTCTGCAGAAGATATCGCTCATATCTCCCTGATCCACCTGCAGGATATCTGTCACCTCCACACGGCTGCTCCCTATTGCCTTTACACCACCCTTCTGTGAGCTCACAAGTAGTTGATTATCTGGCAATACCAGAATGCTCGTCACCACATCTCCCTCAAAGGGCCTCTCCTCCTTGCCACTCTTCTCCATGCTGCAGGGCACGAAAGAGTTGGCACCACCCGGTGCATAGTAGAGCCCATCGCCATAAAAGCCCACCCATAGCACACCGAAGTTATCGACGGCTAGGCACTGGATATTAGAGCCTACCCTAATGCTCGAAAACTTGTACTGCGTCAGCTCCTCCTGTGAGATGTCGTACTCAAAGAGTCCCTGCTCCTCTACAGCTATCACGACATGGTCGTCGCCGCGGGTGACAATCGAAGTAACCGTATGGGCGATAGACTCACCCAGCTGACTCGTGAGGTCAAAGCTGTAGAAGTGATCCTCCTCAGAGTCATACCGATAGAGCCCCGTATCGGTACCCACCCACATATACCCCTCCTGATCCTCAGCCAGAGCAGTGATGAAATTATTATCCAGTCCATGAGACTCGTCGTGGGCGTCATAGATCCTAAAGTTTGTGCCATCGTACCGGTTGAGTCCATCCTTAGTCCCAAACCACATGAAGCCCTGCCGATCCTGGTGTATGGCATAGACGGTATTCTGAGACAACCCCTCACTGACATTGAGGGAAGTGAAGGATAACCCTCTAGCCTGTGCTCTAGCACCTTGTAGCAGGCATAGGGCACCGACAAGTATGAGGAGTGTACGAAGATATAACCGAGTGTGGACAGACATGTGAGGCTAAGGTCTTGTAGCAATTATCTAATTAGTGATTTGGCGATATAGGGTCTCTATCCAAAGTAGATACACCACGGACTCTTCAAAATTAGTCAATTATGACTAGCATAAAAAACCATACCTTATACACGTTTATATCGATAGCACCTTCATAAAAAAGTATTATCAGGAAGGCCCCGGATCCAAGCTGAGTAGGCATCCCAATGGGTATCAAACTGGACATTAAGCGAAGCGCCACTCCGTGCGACTTCTGAAAGTGGTCATGACTTAAGTCCGAACTTAAAAAATCTAAGTTCCGGTCTTAGATATATCGAAGTTGGGAACTTAGATGAGCTTAAGCTCCCAACTCCGATCCAGCTAAGTTGGGAACTCCGTAGATCCTGAGTATCGGGGTCTCTTTTTTACAACTCCACATATCATCTTTGTGCAAAGTCGGGTGCTTGGTCTTAGCTATCTCGAGCTCTCGCCACCAGCTATGCTGGAGTCGAGCTTAGAACAAATGGAGGTATACCTAGGCTATACTGCGCCTAAGTATACCTCCTAATTAACCATTAACACCTATAAATCAATAGTTAGGATTTTGCTCAATATTGGGGTTGTTATTGACCTCATCGGATGGAATAGGTAGTACATTGTGCTTCCCAATCTCAAAGTTCTCGAAGTCCGGATCACGGCTGATGAGCTCTGCCACCCCTGCAGGAGTATCTGGCAAGCCCCATCTCTTGATGTCTGCCCAGCGATGACCCTCAGTCGCTAGCTCTAAGACACGCTCCATCTGTAACCTCTTTAAGAACGCATCCTTACTTGCAACAGCCTCTGGATGATTGGTAGCTAGAGGTGGCATATCCACTCTTGCGCGTACTCTATCCACCTGTGCTACAGCCTTAGAGAGCGTACCACCAGTCTCTGCAATCGCCTCGGCATACATCAGCAGGACGTCTGCATAGCGGACCAAGCGGATGTTGGTCGGATTGTGATAGTCGTCATAATCCCTAAAGTGGTGAGAGGAGTACTTCCTAAAGAATACTCTATCGCCCCACTCCCATGGCCTATCATTAAGGTTGCGATTGTAGACACGGTTGTTGTCCGTAAAGTCATCATTCATACCGTTGTAGAAGGCAGTGTACTTCAGACGGATATCAAAATTACCATTGACATCCTTCTCCTTCTTAAACTCATCCAGGAGCCATGGGCGTAGCTCACCGTCCGTCCAGCCGATGCCGGGAGGCGCGAAAAACTGACCCCGGTTCTGCCCAAGGTTAGGATTGACATCAAAGTCACCGTCACCTGCAGGAGCCTTGTGTACGTCAGAGTACTGGATCTCAAATACAGACTCCACATTATTCTCCGTGTCGTAGCGGAAGTTGTGAGAGTAATCTGCCACAAGATCATAATACTTCTTGCCCTCACCCTCTACTAGCCAAGCGAGGTCGGCCTTTGCAGCCTCATAGTTGTGCATCATCATATAGGTCTTCGCTCTATATGCGAGCGCAGCGCCCTTGGTGGCACGACCTTTCTCCTCTCCTGGCCACACCTCCGGCAGACCAAGCTCTATAGCCTTGCTGAGGTCACTTATAGCCTGCTCGTAGATCTCCTTGCCTGTGTGCCCTTCGAGAGCATCATCGGGCTGAGAGGGCTCTAGGTAGATCACGAGCGACTTTGTAGTACTGCCCCAAAGCAGACCTGCATAGTAGTAGTAAAACCCTCTAAGGAAGTAGGCCTGAGAGAGATACAAATTTGCCCTCTCCTGGCTTAGCCCCTCAATTGTAGGGATATAGGCTATTGCTTGATTTGCCCTGAAGATCGCCTCGTAGAAGTCCCTATAGTGCCAACCATTGCCCTCCCAGAAGTTATAGTTGACGTACTTAAACTTTGTCCAATTTTGCAGCTCTGCCCAAGGGCTATTGCTCGTACCCTCGTCGGAGGTAAGATCCAGGCGGAACCACATCCAGCGGCTAAAGGTACCGGGCTTATAAAACATATTGTAGATCGCATTGGTGCCACTCTTCGCATCGTCCTCAGACACCCAAAACTTTTGCTTGGATAGCTTATTGGGGTTAGGAACATCGAGATCACACGCTGATAGCATGCCAGCCAGTATGATAAAAGCTACTGCAAGCCTCTTGAATATCTTCTTTTCCATTATATATACTCCTTTATTGTGGTCAATTAGAACTCGATCCTAGTCCCGAAGGTCACTGCCTTAGGATTTGGGAATGCGCCACCATCATAGCTGCGATCCCAGATATTGCCGTTTAAGAACTCCGGATCTAAGCCAGTGTAGCGAGTAAAGGTGATCATATTCTGAGCGTTGACGTAGAAGCGTACACTCTTGAAGAAGCCACCCAGAGCATTCTCAGGAAGAGTGTAGCCGAGTGCCATCTGGCGGATCTTGAGGTAGCCACCTGGCTCTAGCCAACGGTCTTGATCGCCACGGGCGTTGCGGTCATCGCCATAGAGAGGTCTGGGATCCTTAGCACCAGTATTTTCGGGTGTCCAGGGGTCATAGTCAGCACGGTAGTTAGAGTTGTCGTCAAATCGATCTATCGTTGAGCGTACACCGTTGAAGATCTTATGACCAAAGGCGCCTGTAAACTGGACCTGGACGTCAAAGCCATTCCACCAGGCACCGATGTTACCACCGACATGCCACTTGGGGACAGTCTGCCCGCTATATTGCCTGTCTTGGTCTGTGATCATACCATCACCGTTGGCATCAACGTAGCGAAGGTCACCAGGGCGGGCGTTGGGCTGGATGACCCTGCCATCCTTAGTCTTATGTGCAAGGACCTCCTCCTTAGTCTGGAAGATGCCATCCGTCTTGATGAGATACCACTCGCCTATAGGATTGCCAATGATGGTCTTAGTATCCCACTGGTTAAAGGCCACCTCGCCCTTCTCGTCATAGTTACCTACCTTCACTACCTCGTTCTTGATATAAGAGGTATTGAGATTGATGCTATAGCCTGAAGTCTCAGAGAGGTTGTCCTTCCACCCGATGGTTAGCTCTGCACCAGTATTTCGTAGGGTAGCAGCATTAACGGTAGGGTTACCGCCGTTGTTACCAGTGGCATTGAGGATCCACTTGGCTGTCAGGACGTCGTGGGTCACCTTATTGAAATAGTCGGCAGTGATGGTCAGCTTATTATTCAGCATTCCGAGGTCGACACCGATATTGGTCTGTGAGAGACGCTCCCAAGTGAGGTTTTCATTGACCAGCTTCACCTGTGTCATACCTGGCTGGAGACCATTATCGCCAAAGATCACCTGCAAATTATTCTCAATCAGAGGGATATAGTCGTAGAAACCGATATTGGATGTTCCAAGCACACCATAGTTAGCTCTGAGTTTCAGCTCATTGACGACATCATTGCTGAAGAAGTCCTCCTCACTGATACGCCAGCCACCCGAGACAGATGGGAAGTAGCCCACCCTCTTCTCGGGGTTGAACTTGGAAGAAGCGTCTCTACGTACGGTGAAGCTAAATAGATACTTATTGTCGTAGGTATAATTGGCACGAGCGAAGAGGGAGAAGAGCTTGCTCTGATTGAGCCAGCTTCCGGTAGTAGGATTGCCCATAGCGGCATCTAGCTGTGTGAAGTACTGATCTCCGGACTTGATGACATCGTTTTTACGGCCCCATACCATATCGTGAGAGAAGGTCTGGTAGCTGCTTCCAGCCACTACCGAGATATCGTGCTTGCCGATTACATCTGCATACTCTATAGTATTGTCAAAGACTATCTCTTGCGACTGAGATTGGTTGCGGTTAAGACTAGAGGGGTCAATAGGCTGATTGTAAGACCAGTTACCAACCTTGCGGAGGTAGAGGTACTTATTATTGCTAGCGTCAACGCCGAGGTTCATTCGATACTTCACCTTATCGCTCCAGGAGAGCTCTGTGAAGGCATTACCTCGGATGCGGATATTACTATTGGTAGTATTTTCAAACTCCTCTCTAGCAAACGGATTGACACCAAAGGTCACATCCTTGGCAGAGTCGCCATACCCATATCCACCAAGGGGGTTCTCAGGATCAAAGACCGGAATAGTAGGCAACATCCGGATCACATCCAATACCGGATTTGTATTTAGCTCATCTACACGGAAGTAGCTAAGCGCCATATTCTCGCCGATAGTAAAACGGAGGTCCCCAAAGTCACGTGAAGCAGATGTATTGACACGGAAGGTATAGCGATCGCTCTTAGTACCAATGGTAGCACCGGTGTTGTTCTGGAAGTTCCCTGAGATGAAGTAACGGCTGTTCTGACCTCCACCTGAGAGAGCGATATTGTGGTCGTTGACATATCCCATCTTGAATGCCTCAGCCTGCCAGTCTGTGTTGGCAGTGTTGTGGTTGGCAGGATCCTTGCCAGCATTTCTAAACGCCATATCATTCAGCTCGATCCAACGATCCCTACCGACAAGATTGTGCTTAGGGAGCCACTGCATGGTAAGCTGGGAAGAGACATCTATATTCATCTTACCCTCTTTACCCTTCTTGGTAGTAATGATGATGACACCATTACCTGCGCGAGACCCATAGATAGCTGCAGCGGAGGCGTCTTTGAGCACCTGAATGCTCTCTACGTCGTTGAAGTTGAAGTCCCTATTAGCACCAGAGACAACCCCATCAACCACATAGAGGGGATTGCTATTACCAAAGGTGCCAGTACCACGGATCTCCACCTTACCCTCGGCGCCAGGCTGACCGGAAGTGCGAACACTAAGACCGGGTAGTCCTGCTAGTGCATCACCGATAGTACCGGTCACAGGTTTATTTTTCAGCTCATCGACGTTAAAGACCGATACAGCTCCGGTGAGGTCGGCCTTCTTAATCGTTTGATATCCGATGACTACTAGCTCATTGAGAGTTTCGGTGTCGTCATGCATTACGATGAAAAGCGGTGTGCCCTCATAGGTAGCTTCGACAGTCTGCATACCAATGAGCGAAAACTGTAGCACTTCACCTCTTTGACCCTGGAGCTTGAACTCCCCGTCTAGATCCGTGATAGCACCACGACTCGGCTCACCTTTGATGACTACGCGAACACCTGTGAGTGGCTCCTGCATAGCATCAGTAACTTTCCCCGTAATCTCTACGTTCTGGGCTGTTGCAATGTATGATAGCAACAGAAAAAGACTAATGAAAGTAACTATTTTCCTCATGTTAAATCAATTGTGTGTCGTTAATTCGTTAATTAGTAGAAGAGATAGCCGACTTACTTCCCCTCCAAGAAGCGCTCTGCGCGAGCGGGGGTAAGTAAATCCCAAAGTGACGCTACTGTCCATCCAGGTGCGAATATATCGTTGTAGAAGCCCTTACCGTTGCGACCGTAGTCCCAGTTGGTATGCTGCACCACCTCCGGATAGTAGCCTACCTTACCTATGCCACACATATGTCCCTCAAATGGGAGCAACTGGCGCATCGAGGTGCTGATCACCTCAGCCAGATCTGCAAATCGTGGCTCGTCGGACTCCCTGCTCAGCCAGCGGAGTACATCAGCAAACTGAAAGACAAAGACGTCTATGTGGTTGTTCTCTACCGAAACATTGCCCCATCCTCTGCTCTTCAAGCCGAGGTCTCCTAGCATCTGCCCTTCAGCAAAAGGTACATCCCAGGTGTAATACCATGAAGCAGCGAAGTAGGCTGCGTTGCGGGTTAGATCGACATAGTGTTGGCGCTCTTTGCCCTTAGAGACGAGTGCCAAGTAGTAGGTAGCTGTAGCTACGTACAACGATGCCTCCTTATCTTCACAGTTCGCATCAAGTGTAGAGGAGAAGTAATCGCTCTTGGAGATCAACTCATCTTCCAAGTACTGACCCGACAACTTGGCTGCTTTTAGATACTTAGGCTCACCAAAGTACTTGTAAGCCATCACCAAAGGAAGCACAGCAGACGGAGTACCACCATTTGTCTCATCTACGACAGTAAGATCGTAACGGAACTTCCGTGGGAAACTTCCATCCTTGTTCTGTATGCGGAGAAAGGTATCAAGGATAGCTCGCACCCTATGCTCCCACTCCGGATGTCTACGCCCGTGGTGGCGCTCATAGTTCAAATAGGACAATATCGCATAAGTAGCCTCAGACTGACGGCGGATACTGAG
Source organism: Porphyromonas sp. (assembly GCA_030532365.1). Classification (GTDB taxonomy): domain Bacteria; phylum Bacteroidota; class Bacteroidia; order Bacteroidales; family Porphyromonadaceae; genus Porphyromonas_A. The sequence goes on along the minus strand of JAUNLH010000004.1, from coordinate 36,504 downwards.
GACATCTGCTTCCCGACCTCGCTCAAACTGAATGACTTCTCTGAATAGTCCATTCTCACCAAATCCATGCTGGAGATAACTATCAATCACCTCGCGTGCATCAGAGACCAGCGTCGCATTACCTACCTCCTCGCCGTACTCCAGTGCGTTGAAGGCATTGAGCAACGTACGACCCACAAAGCCGACTTCTGCCAAGTCCTTGTGCTCACACATCGCAGTTGTCAGCTCCACTCCACTGTAGTACTTGATCGGATACTCTCGAACCAAACTTTGAGTGAAAAATTGGCTCAAGGTCTCCTTCATGAAGTCTACAGAGTAGGTATCCTCCAGTGGCTGAGGCTTATTGGTGTCATAGGAGTACTGCCACACCTTCGCCACACAGTCCGCAAAGTCTACGGCTGGGCGCTCTGTCACATGCCACTTAAGGACTATAGAGCTGCCAGCCGGTAGCTTCTGAAAAGCCTGTACCGGAGGCGCAAGAGTCAGCTTTCTCAAGTAGGTTGTCGGAGCTTCACGGTATGGGAAGCCATAGGCGATACTGCTCTTGCCGCCACGGTTGATAAATCCCGTGTACCCTATGCTGGTCTTGCCAGAGAGTATCACCTCACCCTCATTGTGTGTCGTAAGTGCATCGTACTGGTCATTGTCTAGTCGCATTACCGCTACAACCTTCTGCTCTGTAGGGGAGAAGACGGTCGTTAATGGGGTACTCAAGCGATCCTCACGAAAGAGCCAACTATCGGAGGTGTGAAAAGAGGGGGCCTCCTTTGGGGAGCGTAGGTTGTGGCGATACCAAAACCCCGGCAGGTAAAAGAGTGCCTCCTCATGATTTATACCTGTTTCTAGCTCCTCAGAGAAGCTGAAGTAGACGGTCTCCTTAGCTTGGATCTCGATCTCAAGCTGGTATCCCAACTCTATGGGGGATGTGGTACGCTGTATCTCTACCGGCAGCTCTGCGCCGGTCTCTGCCCTGTAGCGTCCGCAGTCATCCAGAGTCAGGGGTATCTCCTGAGCCGGATTTCCCGGGATTTTGAAGTAGATCGTACTTCGTATGCCATTATTTGCTAAGAGTGCCATAGGTGCACATAGCAAAGCCAGCAGCGTTAGTATTCTCTTATTCATATTCTATAATATTTAGTTGTTGTATTAAAATAGAGGTCTATCAGATGTCTCCGAGGGCTGTAGACCTTTCACAGTAGGCCATCCCTCGTCGTCCCATACTATCTTATCCATAAATAGCAGTCGTCCAGAAGGATCTTCCACATCAAAGGCGTGGTAAAGCATCCAGTCTTCGCCATTCTTATCAGTTATCAGCCTAGAGTTGTGCCCTGTCCCTACAAATTTATTGCTCTTGTGTAGCACCACCTCATGATGGTTCTCCAGCATAGGCTGCCCAGCTTTGTCCACATACGGGCCAAATGGAGACTCCGCACGCCCTACTACTGTGGTATAAGTGCTATTAGCTCCTTCACAGCAGGTACCTATAGAAGCAAACATGTAGTAATCCCCCTCACGCTCATGGATATAGACTGCCTCGTAGGCCGTTCCTGCTACGGGAGTTGGCTCTGCCCCAGGTGCTAGCTCTAGCCCATCCTCGGTGAGCTCGATGTAGTTGATCCCCCTAAAGCTACCCCAGAAGAGGTAGTTCTTTCCCTCATGAGTCACAAGGCACGGATCGATAGAGTTCTGTACACCTATCTCATTGCTGCGGAAGAGCTTACCATGATCTGTAAAGGGTCCCTCTGGCTTATCTGCCGTAGCGACACCAATTCCACAGGTCCACTCACCGCCCCACACACTCATAGAGTAGTACATCACATACTGCCCTCCTACGAAGTTGATATCTGGTGCCCATATCCCTGCATTTGGCTCCCATGATGGGCGACTCTTCTCGTCAAACGCAGTGCCTATCAGCTCCCACTCTACTAAGTCTCTTGACTTCAGTATAGGCAGTAGAGGGATGTCCTCCGTGGCGTAGAGATAGAAGTATCCGTCCTCACCCTGGATCACAGTAGGGTCTGGTAGGCTATAGCTAGCGACCGGGTTGGTGTACTTGTGATCGGGGACTTGCTCCTCCTCTACCTCCGGAATATTGGCCTTTTCCTCATTACGATTACTGCAGGAGCTACACCCGACAAAGATGGTGGCTACAATCAAGAAGCTCAGCAGTAAACCTTTGTATCTCTTCATATTACTTTATTTCTAGTCTTGGGGTTATGTATTCGTTTGAAATCTCCATCTTATCCGCACCGTCCTCTCCCTCTACAAAGGTCACATCGGTAATGTACATTAGTCTAGGATGAATGGTGCCCGGTTGGTTGTGTGCATGAAACACCTTCTTCAGCGCTCCCGCCTTATCTCTAAAAAGCGCGCTATGCCCTACTCCCACCAGCTCGCCGGGCTTGTGTAGTATAGGGTTTGCTTCAGACTTAGTCCACGGGCCCATCGGAGAGCTGGCGGTGGCATAGCCTACCGCGTAGTCGGGGCTCTCGTAGGAGTTGGCAGAGTAGGTCATATAGTAAAGGCCCTTGTGCTTGATGATAAAGGGCCCCTCCACTACACGTGGCCAGATCTCCTCCCAGGGCTCGGTTACATTGAAGCAGTGGGTCATCGTCTCTTGCTTAATAGTAGTAAGATCCTCCTTCAGCTCAGCGATCCAGATATCATTTCCGTCAGTGAAGCGTACAAATAATAGGTATGGCGTACCGTCGTCATCAATAAAGAGGGAGTTGTCAATAGCACCCTCAGTAGTCAGCATTGGGTCATCGCCGACATTGACAAACGGCCCCTCCGGGCTCTCCGACGTAGCAACACAAATGTGCTCATCCGATGAGTAGTACATATAAAATGTACCATCGACATAGTAAACCTCAGGGGCCCAAAACCATTTATCGCCCCAGGCATTGGTCTTCTCCAAAGCTAATCCTCGATAGTTCCAGTCGTGGAGGTCATCTGAGACATACACCTCGATGCCATCATCTGAGTGGGTACCATAAGCATAGTACCTACCGTCATGCAGCATCACAAAGGGGTCAGCAAGCTCTACTTGCGCACTTACCTGCTCCTCCTTCACATCCTCATGACCTATATCCTCATTGCTCCTTTCGCAGCCTCCACATGCTGAAAGTGCTAGAAGCATGCAGAAAGACAAAGTTATGGTAAATAGTTTTTTCACGGCAGTTACTCTTTGGGTTAGTAAAATTAACTTGTGTGATGTGCGGTAAAAGTAGGCAAAGTATATTATTGAGGTATAAAAGAAACATCCCAATTAGTACCAATTTTGTCTTTTAGAGATACAAATTTTGTATCAATAATGTCTCAAAGAAGATCATTAAACCCTGATAAATAGATAGTTAAAGGGATACAAAGAAGGAACGATACACAAGAACGAGTATTTTTGATTGTAGATAAATAATAAATATTACCTCGAGAAGGTCAGGCATTTGATCCAGATGTTTGGCAACTCCTCTGCATCAAAATTCACCGCCTCTGAGATACATATCTGTCGTTGAGTAGGACCAAGAGGGATGATTGTTGTGCAGGCTATTGGTGGTGAACGAAATATTTGGTACCTTTGCATCCGCAGGGGTAAGTCCTGCACGGCCAGCTCCTGGCGAACTCCCCCAGGGCTTGATCGCAGCAAGGGTAGCTGGTTGTAGCGGCGCGATGCAGATAGCTTACCCACCCGCCTCCTTAGCTCAGTTGGTAGAGCACCTGATTTGTAATCAGACGGTCGCTGGTTCGACCCCGGCAGGAGGCTCAGATTATTAGCGTAATGGCGGTGTATCAAGATGATTGATGCACCGCCATTTGTTTTAGGCTATAACCCTAGTATAGGGGTACTCATGCAGCGGTGTGAGCATTGTCATATTCGGGTCAGAGGGGTAGCATGCAGCTCTCTATATTGGGGTAAAAATAGGGAGTAGGGGCTTGGGAGAGGAACCCTTTATTGATATGGGTTGAGGAGTGAGCTGGAAGGGAGTTCCGAACTTAGATTTTCTAAGTTCCCAACTTCGTTGCATCTAAGTTCCGAACTTAGGCAACTCTAAGTTCCGGTCTCGGATATTTTGAAGTTGGGATGTCGGATTATTTGGAGTGTCGTTGGTGGGTTGAGTCGTGAGTGTCTCTTTTTTGTTTTATATTTACATAGTATTAAGGTGTCATTATGGGTCAAAAATATAGCATAGAGGAGCTTCATCGGCTCTCTCCAGAGGAGTATCAAGAGGCGGAGAAGCTACCCATCGTGGTGGTGCTTGACAATGTGCGAAGTCTCTACAATGTGGGGTCGTTTTTTCGTACAGTTGATGCTCTAGGAGCGGAGGGGCTACTATTGTGTGGCATCACTGGTACTCCCCCGCATGTGGAGGTGCATAAGAGTGCTTTGGGGGCTGAGGAGGTCGTAAGATGGCAGCACGTAGGGGTGACCGCTGATGCTGTGGAGGAGCTCCATCGCCGTGGCTATCAGGTGTGGGCTGTGGAGCAGGCGAGGGGGAGCGTGGACCTTGCTGACTTTGGAGCCCGGTGTAGCTTGAAGGATTGCAATGGCATAGCCCTTGTCTTCGGGCACGAAGTGGAGGGGGTGCAGCAAGAGGTAGTCGACGCCTGTGACGGCTGTATAGAGCTTGCCCAGTATGGCACGAAGCACTCTATGAATGTCAGCGTGACTGGCGGGATCGTGCTATGGGAGATCGCCCGAGTGTGGCGTAAGGAGCGTAAGAGATATGAGTAGGATAGGCGAGAAGTGGTCGGCATCGTTGTCGTTCTTGATCGTTGCTGGTGGCAGTGGTCGTAGGATGGGGCGTGCGCTACCGAAGCAGTATTTGGAGGTTCATGGGGTACCTATCTTGATCCACACGCTGAGAAATATTTCTCAGCTATTTGACCAGATGCCAGAGATGGTGCTAGTCGTGCCTAAGGGCGATGTGGACTTCGTGACCAATATGATCGAGGAGTGGGGGCTGGATCATCTGGAGATAAAAATCTGCACGGGGGGTAGTACCCGCTACGAGAGCGTGTGGAACGGGCTAAAGGAGTGCAACCGAGAGCTAGTGGCAGTGCATGATGCGGTTCGCCCCTTTGTAACTGCAGCTATGATGGAGCGCCTTTTAGGAGCGCTGGAAGAGGGGAGGAGGGCGGTGGTACCTACCATCCCTTCGGTAGACTCCATCCGTCTGGTCTCTGACGAGGGGTCGAATGCACCCTTTCCTCGTGAGCGAGTGCAGCTAGTTCAGACGCCGCAATGCTTTAGTACTGAGGTGCTTAAGGAGGGTTATCTAAAATTCATCAGCTCGCCCATGGAGCACTGTACTGATGAGGCTTCGATAGTGACGGAGATGCTCAGTGAGAGCCCGCACTTAGTCGCTGGAGATGAGCGTAACATCAAGATTACCACCCCGAAAGATCTGATTTTGGCAGAGTTCTTTGCTCAGCAGGTATGAACATTCTGGAGACAGACATACAGTACCTCAAAGGCGTGGGTGAGCGTCGTGCCAAGTTGTTGCGCAAGGAGATAGGAGCGTCGACGTGGGGAGACCTGCTCTACTACTTCCCTTACAAGCACGTCGATCGCACTCGGATCTACCGCACGATCGACCTCTCGGACGAGATGCCATACGTACAGCTGCAGGGCGAGATCGTAGGCTTTAAGGAGGAGGGTCAGAAGTACAGAAAAAGGCTCAAGGCTATCTTTAGAGATCAATATGGTGAGATTGAGCTAGTTTGGTTTAATCGGATCAGCTACTTCCTGCACCAGTACAAGGTAGGAACACCCTACATCGTTTTCGGCAAGCCGACTCGCTATGGTGGCTCCTTTAGCATCGCACATCCAGAGATAGAGCGGGTGGGGGCACCTAACACCTCAGTGGGGCTCTTCTATCCTATGTATACGACATCGGAGCGAATGAAGCGCTCAGGACTGACTAGTAAGGAGTTGAGTAATCTCATCCATGAGATCATGCGGATCGTGAAGGGGAACCTCGCAGAGTCGTTGCCCCAGTACATCATCGACGAGTATCAGATGTTGCCGCTCTATGAGTCGCTGGAAAACATGCACTTCCCTCAAAGTGCCGACCTCCTGAGGCGTGCCACCATGCGGCTGAAGCTAGAGGAGCTCTTCTTCTTACGGCTGAGGATGCAGTACCTGCATAATATGCGGAGGGATAAGAGTAGGGGTCTACCGATTGTCAAGGTAGGGAATTCATTTAACCATCTCTACCACAATGGGTTAACCTTTGATCTAACCAACGCACAAAAGAGAGTCGTAAAGGAGATATTCTCTGACTTATCCTCTGGGCATCAGATGAATAGGCTCCTCCAAGGTGACGTGGGTAGTGGCAAGACGATTGTGGCACTGCTCTCGATGCTCCTGGCGATAGACAATGGTTTTCAAGCATGTATCATGGCACCCACCGAGATACTAGCGGGGCAGCACCTAGAGACGATCAGGGGATACCTGAAAGGGCACCCAGAGGTAAGAGTAGAGCTACTGACGGGATCAATGAAGAAGAGTGAGCGGGAGCCGGTACTGGAGGGGGTCGCTTCGGGAGAGGTGGATATCCTCGTGGGGACACACATATTGATACAGGACTACGTGGTATTTAAGAACCTAGGGCTTGCGGTCATAGACGAACAGCACAGGTTTGGCGTCTATCAGCGTAGTCTGCTGTGGGAGAAGAGGATGACCGTAGAGCCTCATATCCTGATTATGTCTGCTACCCCAATCCCTCGCACACTTGCGATGACCATGTATGGCGATCTAGATGTCTCGGTGATCGATGAGTTGCCTCCGGGTAGGACGCCCATCGTGACGCGCCACCTCTATGAGCGCCAGAGGGCAGAGGCATACTCTTTCGTCTTTGACCAGATGCGCCTTGGACGGCAGATATATATTGTCTATCCGCTGATAGAGGAGAGCGAAAAGAGTGACTTGGAAAGTCTGGAACGGGGATTTGAGGAGGTGAAGAATATGTTTCCTGCACATAAAGTAGGAATGGTGCACGGTAAGCTCCCCTCTGAGGAGAAGGAGAGGCAGATGGATGCCTTTGTCAACGGGGAGACATCTATACTAGTGGCAACTACAGTGATTGAGGTGGGGGTCAATGTGCCTAACGCGACAGTAATGCTGATCAACAATGCTGAGCGCTTTGGGCTATCCCAACTACACCAGTTGCGAGGTAGAGTGGGTCGTGGAGCGAAGCAGAGCTACTGTATCCTGCTATCCGCAAATAAAATTGGCGAGACTTCGCTCAGAAGGCTGCAAGTCATGTGTAGTAGCACCGATGGATTTTATATTGCAGAGGAGGATCTTAAGATAAGAGGATACGGTGACATCGAAGGCACCATGCAGAGTGGGGTAGGGGAGTACTTAAAAGTAGCGGATCTGGCGCGAGACGGTCGTCTAACACAGTTTGCAGCGACACTGGTTGACGCGGTACTTGAAGAGGATCCTCAGCTAGAGCAGCCTCATAATGCAGTATTGCGCGAGAAGCTACACAGTATGCTGAAAGATCAGAAAGATTGGGCATTGATTAGTTGAGTAATGAAAGAGCAACAGTACGATATAATTGTAGTAGGAGCTGGGCATGCGGGCTGTGAAGCAGCCAGAGCAGCAGCAATCATGGGTTCCAAGGTCTTGCTCATCACCATGGATATGGAGAAGATCGCTCAGATGAGCTGCAACCCCTCCATTGGTGGGATAGCGAAAGGACAAATAGTGCGTGAGATAGATGCACTTGGTGGCATGATGGGAATAATTACAGATAGGAGTACGATACAGTTTCGTATGCTCAATAGAAGCAAAGGTCCGGCAGTATGGAGCCCGAGAGCCCAGTGCGATCGACACTACTATTCGAAGCTATGGAGAGAAGAGCTTGAACGAACGGAGGGGCTGAGTATCCTGCAAGACACCGTCGTTTCCCTATCTATCACAGACAATCGAGTGACTGGAGTAACCACCATGATGGGATTGAGTATAGAGAGCAAGTGCGTGATCCTCACCACTGGCACCTTTATGGGCGGTCTCATGCATGTAGGAACGACCCAATTTGAAGGGGGACGCATGGGCGAGCCTGCTTCGCACGGCATCACAGAGCAGTTGGTGAGCCTTGGATTTCGAGCTGGACGAATGAAGACAGGGACACCCGTGCGGCTGGACGGCAGGACGATACATTATGAAATGTGTGAGGAGCAAAAGGGCGACGAGACCTGGCACACCTTTTCATTCGATACAAATGTTTCACGTGGAGAGTTACCCCAACGTTCTTGTTTCATCACCTATACCAACCCGGAGCTTCACCAGTTACTGGAGGATCACCTAGATGAAGCTCCGCTTTACAATGGTCAGATACAAAGTATTGGGCCAAGGTATTGTCCAAGCATCGAAACTAAGATTGCAACATTCCCCGACAAGGAGCGTCACCCGCTCTTCATTGAACCTGAAGGAGCATTTACAACGGAGTGTTACCTCAACGGACTCAGCAGCTCAATGCCTTATCAAGTACAACTCGACGCGCTCAAACTTGTACCAGCGCTTGCAGATGCACAGGTGCTCAGACCGGGCTATGCTATAGAGTACGACTACCTAGATCCCACCCAACTACACCATACACTCGAAAGTCGGCTTGTGACGGGATTGTATCTTGCAGGACAGGTAAATGGCACAACGGGCTACGAAGAAGCCGCTGGACAAGGACTCATAGCTGGAATAAACGCGCACCGGCAATGCGTCAACGGTGACGGCAAGGTGGATTTCACACTTAGCCGAGACCAGGCATATATCGGAGTCCTCATAGATGACCTCATCATTAAAGGTGTAGATGAGCCCTACCGAATGTTCACTAGCAGAGCAGAGTATCGTATACTTCTGAGACAAGACAATGCCGATGAAAGACTTTCTCAAGTTGGATATGAGATAGGACTGCTATCCGAAGAACGCTATAAGCAATACCGGGCTAAGAAAGAAGCAAAGGCAGAACTCGCAAATCTGCTACTTGCAACTAAAATAAAGCCGACACCAGAGGATAATGAATTTTTAGTTTCACGTGAAACGAGTCCAATCTCGGAGAGCAAATCGATCGGAGATTTACTTCTCCGCCCCAATCTATCGATACTTGACTTCATTGATTATGTACCCGAACTTCGGAAATACTCCGAAGAGGTGCTACTTTCAGTTGAGATAGAAATGAAATATGCTGGGTATATCGAGCGGGAGCGAGAGCAAGCTGAAAAGGCTCGGAGACTGGAGGATGTAAAGATCCGAGGTCGGATCGATTACCATTCTGTGACCGCACTTTCGATAGAAGCGCGTTCGAAGCTCTCATCCATTGATCCTCTAACCATTGGCCAAGCTTCACGGATCCCAGGGGTTTCTCCCTCTGATATAAACGTTTTACTAGTCTTAATGGGGCGTTGAGCTGTGTTGCTACAAAAGCAAGAAATAGTTGAGTCTCTCAGCACGATTCCAGAGCTACCCGGATGCTACACATACCGGGACGAAAGGGGCGTTGTCATCTATGTCGGCAAGGCTAAAAACCTAAGGCGCAGGCTAAGTTCATACTTCCAGAGAACTCCTGAGGATCGTAAAACACGAGCCCTTCTTCGATCATTCGCAACTGTGGAGTACATCGTAGTGAAGAGCGAGCACGATGCTCTCTTATTGGAGAATAACCTTATCAAGCAATATCAACCTGTATACAACGTACTCCTTAAAGAGGGTGACACCTACCCCTACATCTGTATCAAAAATGAGCCATTTCCCCGAGTATTCGTGACACACAAATACATACGTGACGGCAGCGAGTACTATGGGCCGTATCCCTCACCCTCGATGGCGTGGACGATCATCAGCCTATTTCGGAGGATTTTTAAGTTCAGGACTTGTTCACTTAACCTCAACGAAGAAGACATCGCAATAGGGAAGTTCAAAGTCTGTCTAAAGTATCACATCGATCGCTGTAATGGACCTTGCGAGGGTTTTCAATCCAAAGAAGAGTATGACCGAGATATAAACGAGGCGAGAAAGATATTGAAAGGAGAGGTGGGAGAGGTGAAACAAAGGCTGAAGAGAGAAATAGGGGAGGCAGCAGCCGGACTCGACTTCGAGAGAGCCGGACGGCTACAAGAGACGATCTCACAGATAGAGGGCTATCAAGCGAAGAGCATGGTAATGAGCGACGTGATCGGTGATGCGCTCGTCGTCAGTGCAGCTAGCGATCTCAAGTCATTCTATATCAATTACTTTGAGATACATGAGGGAAGTATTATTGCTGGACGAACGCTAGAGTATCGTAAGAGGATCGAGGAGGAGGAGAGCCACTTCTTCGCCACAGCCATTGTAGAACTACTCAACCTGACTAAGGGAAAGGTAAAGGAGTTGATCCTACCCTACGAGCCGGAGTTCTCGGACTTCCCAGGGGTCACCATTACGATCCCTCAGCGCGGAGACCGCCGAAAGGTATTGGACCTAAGCATGGCAAACGTGCGTCAATACATGCGAGACAAGCACAACCAAGCTGAAAAGCTCAATCCAGAGCAACGTAACACACAGATACTCAGAGAGCTACAATCATTTGTCGGACTTCCAAAGCTACCTTATCATGTAGAGGCATTCGACAACTCTAACACACTGGGGACCAACCCCATAGCTGCATGTGTTGTCTTCAAAGGAGCCATGCCCAGCAAGAGAGACTACCGTCTCTACCACATCAGAGGTGTCTCTGGCCCAGACGATTACGCCTCTATGGAGGAGGTCGTAATTCGGAGGTACAGTAGGATGCAAGAGGAGGGAAGCGACCTTCCCGACCTGATCGTAACAGACGGAGGCAAGGGACATATGAGCACGGTCAAGAGCGCTCTCGAGAGCATCGGCGTGGACATCCCGGTGATGGGACTGGCGAAAGACGACCGGCACAACACCAATCAAGTGCTCTACGGAGATCCGCCACAAGTGGTAGGAATCATGCAGAGAAGCCAGGTCTTCTTCCTATTGGAGCGCATACAAAACGAGGTCCACCGCTTCGCCATCAAGTTTCACCGCGATGAGCGCAGTAAGAGCCAGCGACACTCGATACTGGATGAGATCCAGGGTATTGGCCCAGTCAACAAAAAGAAGCTCCTACGTACCTTTAAAAGCGTCAAGCGGATCCGCGAGGCATCTCTAGAGGAGCTACAATCCGCAATAGGTGAGGTAAAAGGCAAGGAGGTGTACAATTTCTTTCAAGACAAAGCTAAGGAGTAAACTATGAAAGTAGTGATACAGAGGGTAAAAGAAGCATCGGTCAGCGTAGAGGACAAGCTAGTATCCAGCATTGGAGCAGGATTGCTGGTATTACTAGGCATCGAGGTAGGGGACAGTGACGAGGACTTCGACTACATCCTAAAGAAGACCCTACAATTACGCATATTTGACGACGATCAAGGCGTTATGAACCTCGATGTCAGACAGATAGAAGGAGAGATCCTCCTAATCTCTCAGTTCACACTACTCGCCGCCACGAAAAAGGGCAACCGCCCCAGCTACATCCAAGCCGCTCGCCCAGAGGTTTCAGAGCCACTCTACGAGCGGATGGCAGAAGCCCTGAGCGATGGTTTGGGCAAGCCCGTCCAAAGGGGTATCTTTGGAGCAGATATGCAGGTGTCATTGGTCAACGATGGTCCAGTCACCATTGTCATAGATAGCCGACAACGTTGAGCAGAGAATACACACTACAGGAGCTACAAGAGCGGGTAGACGCTTGGATCAAGGAGTATGGGGTCCGATACTTCGAGCCCCTAACCAACTTCGCCATACTCACAGAGGAGGTCGGCGAGGTGGGGCGACTCATGGCGCGGCTTTATGGAGAGCAGAGCGCCAAAGCGGGCGAAGAGATCTCCAAAGAGCGACTAGCCGAAGAGTTAGCTGATGTCCTCTGGGTACTGGTAGCCATAGCCAATCAGACGGGCTGCGACCTCACTGCTGCCTTTGCTGACAATCTAGAGAAGAAGACAAGGCGAGATGCGACTAGGCACCACAACAATCCGAAGTTACACAAACACTAATAGAAAATATATGCCAAACGAGATCAAGAAAGAATCCGAGCACAACCACGGATTCAAGAGCAAGTTTCAAGAAGCCTTTGACGCCTTTACACCTATAGCGTCACCGCAGGCGGTCAACGACGAGATCGCTCGCCTGATCAATCTGCACCGAGATTCAATGCAGACCAAAGGAACCGCCCGTCTCATCCACAGCCTCATCGACCTCACCACTCTGAGCGCTACAGACCACGCGGACCACGTATACCACATGGTCTCTAAGGTCAATGAGCTAGACAGCACCTCTCCAGACATCCCACCTGTCGCCAGCATCTGTGTCTACCCCAACTTTGTTGCAACAGTGCGCGAGTTCCTAGGCGTAGAGGGTGTAGGCGTATGCGCAGTGTCCGGAGGATTCCCCTCATCACAGACCTTCACAGAGATCAAGGTTGCAGAGACAGCGCTTGCAGTCAAGGACGGCGCAAATGAGATCGACATCGTCCTACATGTGGGAAATTTCCTCGCAGGTGATTACAACGCAGTAGTGACCGAGATTGAGGAGCTGCGCGACGTCACCCGCGACGTCACGCTCAAAGTGATCCTAGAGACAGGGGCGCTCGGTTCGCTCGAAAACATCCAGCGAGCCAGCATCATCTCACTCTTCTGCGGAGCAGACTTCATCAAGACCTCCACCGGAAAGGAGTTCCCAGGCGCCTCACTCCCAGCTGCCTACGTAATGGCAACAGTGCTCAAGGAGTACTATGAGAAGTATGGCATCCGCAAAGGGCTAAAGATAAGTGGCGGTGTCCGCACTGTAGAGGAGGCTATAGAGTACCTCTGCATCGTAAAGGGCGTGCTTGGCGAAGAGTGGCTCAACAACGAGCTCTTCCGCTTCGGAGCCTCGTCACTTGAGGGCAATGTACTCAAGGCATTGCAGTAAGCCGCAGCACTAAAGCCATGTGTCAGACGAAGGTGATCCACCTACCTCCCAGCAAGAGCATTGCTGCGCGAGAGCTGATGGTGGATCACCTTCTTTTTTCGTCTGCACGAGAGCGCTACCAGTACTACAAAGCCCTCTACGACAGAGATCTACCTGTCGATGTCATCGTACTTGGTGAAGCGCTCAAGCGACTTGAGGAGCAGGGTGGAGGAGAGGTGGCACTCGACTGCCACGAGAGCGGTACGGCGCTGCGCTTCCTCACTGCACTAGCAGCACTGCGATCCAGCCCCACCACGCTCCACTGCAGCAGTCGGCTAGCAGAGCGACCGCTAACGCCTCTACTCAGCGTATACGAAGGCTTAGGCGCACACTTCACCTGGCACGGCACTACACTCCATGTCAGCCCCGCCAAGAGCCGACGATTTAATAGTACGATAGACACAACTCACTGGAGCAGCAGCCAGTTTGCAAGCTCTATCCTACTAACAGCCCCTCTCCTTGATTGGAATACCCTCCGACTAAAGGTGGCACCAGAAGCCCCGTCATTTAGCTATCTGTGGCTCACAATTCAGCTACTGCGAGCGCGTGGGATAGAGTGTACCTACACCGGAGAAGTCATTGAAATCAAAAGGATCTCACCAATCTCCGCAACACTCAAGCCAGTAGAAGCAGACTGGAGCAGCACGAGTTACATCTACCAACTCCTAGCCATCGGAGGAGAAACCGAGCCCATCTATCTCCCGGGATTGCAATCCAATTCACACCAGCCCGATGCTAAGATCACGGATATCTTCGCTTTATGGGGCGTCAGCCTTGATGACAACCAAGTCTTACATCGTACTGGTTCGCTCCGACCCCGCAAGCTCGATCTCGACCTATCCCAGCAGATCGACCTCTTTCCTGCCCTCGCCGTTACCTGTACAGCTACGGGCGTTCCCTTTCATTTCCGAGGCATCAAGACCCTAAGACATAAGGAGTCCGATCGCCTGTGTGCGGTTAGAGAGGGGCTAGAGAACCTAGGCTATAGCGGATTTACCACAGGGGCAAACACCCTCTCATGGGATGGCACAGAGCCAGCCACCCCCACCCGCGGCGCACATATCACGACCTACAACGACCACCGCATCACTATGGCGTTCGCCATACTCGACGCTGCACGAGACCTCGGTCTACACCTATCAGACAAAGAGAGTGTCACCAAGAGCTTCCCTAGCTTCTGGGAGCAGTTGAGCCAGCTCCAATAGCAACTCAAAAGAGTGGCGCAGTGCGTACTCCCTCCATCTCCACATACAAACCGAAGTGCACCTAGCTAAAGAAATCGCAAGATTGAGCTCTAAAAAATCGGAGATACGAACCTCGACAAATCGGAGTTGGGAACTTCGACTTGTCTAAGTTCGGAACTTAGATGCAACGAAGTTGGGAACTTAGATTTTCTAAGTTCGGGGGTAGAATTGCTCCAGCTCCAATGTAGTTAAGCTCGAAATCCGACCTACGGATGCACCAGAATAGGGTAGAAAAATGAATCTAGATAGTTAACGATCTATAAACACACGCATTTCACAGAAACAAAGGTTAAATATGCCGTTTTTCCTAGATTATTCGCAGAATAGTTTTGGTAGTACGGAAAAATTATATACCTTTGCTATGTGGTTTTTTCATAATAGTATTAGATTATAGGTTAAAGAAAGGTTTTAGGATGTCGGGAGACATCCTTTCCTATTTTATAAAGGGAGCGGTCTTGAAGTTTCAAGACCGCTCCTCTTCTTTTTAGTGGTAATGTGGTCTACCCCCTTACTCGGCTATGAGTAGGTAATAGTTCTTACGCCCTCTCTGGATCAGTAGATACTTACCATTGATCAGATCGTCCACAGTGGGCACGTAGCTCTCATCGGAGACTTTCTCCTTATTGATACTGACGCCACCGCTCTTGATAAGCTTGCGGAGCTCGCCCTTGCTCTGGAAGAAGCCTGCCTCCGTTACCAGCAGATCGAGTAGCCCCATACCTCCGGAGATATGGTCGCCACTCACTTTTGCCTGAGGCACGCCCTCAAATACCGAGAGAATGGTCTCATCATCAAGGCTCTTAAGCGTCTCCACTGATCCCTTGCCAAAGAGGATCTCCGACACCTGCGTCGCCGTATTGTAGTCCTCCTGGGTGTGTACGAGCAGCATTAGCTCTTTCGCTAGGCGAGCTTGCAGGATACGAGTGTGCGGGCTCTGAGCATGCTGAGCCTCAAGTGCTTCGATCTCCTCACGGGGTAGGGAGGTGAAGATACGGACAAACTTGCTAGCATCTTCATCTGAGACATTAAGCCAAAACTGGTAGAACTTGTAGGGCGAAGTGTAGCGACGATCGAGCCAGACGTTTCCGCTCTCGGTCTTGCCAAACTTGCCACCATCGGCCTTGGTGATCAGCGGGCAGGTGATACCGTATGCCTCGCCCTGCAACCTGCGGCGGATCAGCTCGATACCAGTGGTGATATTACCCCATTGGTCGGAGCCCCCTAGCTGCAGGCGACAGCCCTCGTGCTCATAGAGGTACTGGTAGTCATAGCCCTGGAGGAGCTGGTACGAAAACTCGGTAAAGGACATCCCCACACCAGAGTCAGGCTGAAGTCTCTTTTGCACAGAGTCTTTCGCCATCATATAGTTGACTGTGATATGCTTACCTATGTCGCGGATAAAGTTGAGGAAAGAATAATCCTTCATCCAGTCGTAGTTATTTACCAGGATAGCGGCATTGGGCGCATCGCTCTCAAAGTCGAGAAAACGACTGAGCTGCTCCTTGATCGCAGCCTGATTGTGGCGAAGGGTCTCCTCATCGAGGAGGTTGCGCTCTGCAGACTTCATCGAGGGGTCACCGATCATACCAGTAGCGCCACCGATGAGCGCCACAGGGCGGTGCCCTGCCTTCTGGAAGTGGCGAAGCATCATTACACCCACGAGGTGGCCGATATGTAGCGAATCGGCCGTCGGGTCGATACCCAAGTAACCGCTTGTGATCTCCTTAGAGAGGATCTCCTCAGCACCAGGTGTGATGTTGTGGATCATTCCTCTCCAGGTTAGTTCTTGTACAAAGTTCATGATGTTACAATTTTATATAAGATGTCTGCCTGCAAATATACTCTTTCTCACCTGAAAATAGTATATTTGTCGTGTTGGATAGGAATATCGTAATAAATGCACAATAAACAATTTAGCAAATTAGGTTTTATGGAAATTATCAACATTCACGGACGTGAGATCCTAGATTCTCGTGGTAACCCTACAGTCGAAGTAGAGGTGGCTCTGGCATGTGGTGCCTTTGGTAGAGCTGCAGTACCTAGCGGTGCATCCACAGGTGAGAATGAGGCGCTTGAGCTACGCGACGGAGACAAAGGTCGCTTCCGCGGTAAGGGCGTGCTTAAGGCTGTGGACAACGTTAATAACATCATAGCTCCTGAGCTTATCGGCATGAGCGCTGCTGACCAGCGCGCTATCGACATGAAGATGATCGCAATGGATGGCACTAAGACTAAGTCGAACCTCGGCGCTAATGCCATGCTTGGTGTATCGCTTGCTGTAGCAAGGGCTGCTGCTGATGCACTTGGTCTACCACTCTATCGCTACATCGGTGGCGCCAATGCTCACATCCTGCCTGTACCTATGATGAATATCATCAATGGCGGCTCTCACAGTGATGCTCCTATCGCATTCCAGGAGTTCATGATCCGCCCTGTAGGTGCTAAGAGCTTCCGCGAGGGTCTACGCATGGGTGCTGAGGTATTCCACGCACTTAAGGATGTACTCCACGAGCGCGGTCTTTCTACTGCAGTAGGTGACGAGGGTGGCTTTGCTCCCGCACTTGATGGTACTGAGGATGCTCTCGACTGCATCATCAAGGCTGTCGAGAAGGCAGGCTACAAGCCAGCAGAGGATGTAACCATCGCTCTAGACTGTGCCTCAAGCGAATTTTACGCTGATGGCGTGTATGACTACACCAAGTTTGAGGGTGCAACCGGTGCTAAGCGCAACCGCCAGGAGCAGGCAGAGTACCTAGAGGAGCTCATCTCTAAGTATCCGATCGACTCCATCGAGGACGGTATGGACGAGGGCGACTGGGAAGGCTGGAAGATCCTTACTGATAAGATCGGTGATAGGTGCCAGCTGGTAGGTGACGACCTATTTGTAACCAACGTAGACTTCCTACGTAAGGGTCTCGAGGAGGACTGTGCCAATTCAATCCTCATCAAGGTCAACCAGATCGGTACCCTCTCAGAGACACTCGACGCTATCGAGATGGCACACCGCCATGGTTACACCACCGTCACCAGCCACCGCTCAGGTGAGACTGAGGATGCTACCATAGCAGACATCGCTGTAGCTACCAATGCCGGACAGATCAAGACTGGCTCTATGAGCCGCTCTGACCGTATGGCTAAGTACAACCAGCTGCTCCGCATCGAGGAGGAGCTTGGTGATCTAGCAGTATATGGCTACAAGCGCATCAAGTAAGGATAGGAGCAATCCATACGACTAAAGTGAGTTAAATACAAGCCCCGAGTGGTAATCATGCTGCTCGGGGCTTTTATCAAGAAAAGAGCAGATGTCAGACGATAAGAAGGTCATATTTTCAATGGTCGGGGTCAGTAAGACCTTCCCGCCCAGCAAGCAGGTGCTTAAAAACATTTACCTATCATTCTTCTACGGGGCAAAGATCGGCATTGTAGGGCTTAATGGGAGTGGTAAGTCTACGCTACTTAAGATCATAGCAGGGATCGACAAGG
Source organism: Porphyromonas sp. (assembly GCA_030532365.1). Taxonomy (GTDB): domain Bacteria; phylum Bacteroidota; class Bacteroidia; order Bacteroidales; family Porphyromonadaceae; genus Porphyromonas_A. Next base: position 18,789 of record JAUNLH010000004.1, on the reverse strand, counting down.
AGTACGATGGCGAGGTGGTCTATGCTTCGCCCGAGTATCGGGTCGGTTACCTGGAGCAGGATCCTCAGCTCGATGACTCCCTTACGGTCAAGGAGGTCGTGATGCAGGGCGCAGCGGAGGCTGTGGCACTCCTGAGGGAGTTTGAGGAGGTGAATAATGCCTTTGGGGATCCAGAAGTACTGGAAGACCCTGATAAGATGGAGCAGCTCATGAACCGCCAAGCTCAGCTCCAAGACAAGATCGAGGCGATAGGGGCATGGGAGCTTGATACAAAGCTGGAGCGCGCTATGGACGCTCTACGCTGTCCGCCAGAGGGGCAATTGGTGGGCGAGCTATCGGGTGGTGAGCGTCGCCGAGTGGCACTCTGCCGTCTGCTGATACAAGAGCCAGAGATCCTCCTCCTCGATGAGCCAACCAACCACCTTGATGCTGAGAGCATCGACTGGCTGGAGCAACACCTACAGCAGTATAAGGGGACTGTCATCTGTATCACCCACGACCGCTATTTCCTCGACCATGTAGCAGGATGGATACTAGAGCTAGACCGTGGAGAGGGGATCCCATGGGAGGGCAACTACTCTTCATGGCTGGAGCAAAAGACAAGGCGCTTCGAGCTGGAGGAGAAGCAGTCGAGCAAGCGGGCAAAGGCACTTCAGAGAGAGCTTGACTGGATCAACATGGCTCCCAAGGGCCGTCGGGCAAAGGGCAAAGCTCGTCTTAACTCTTACGAGGCATTGCTCAATCAGGAGACCAAGGAGAAGGAAGCAAAGCTCGAGATATTTATCCCCAACGGACCTCGCTTGGGCAATAAGGTGATCGAAGCTCATAGTGTGCAGAAGGCTTATGGCGATAAGGTTTTAATGAAAGACCTCAACTTCATGTTACCCCCTAACGGTATTGTAGGTGTCATTGGTCCGAACGGAGCGGGCAAGAGTACCCTATTCAAGATGATCATGGATATGGTGCAGCCTGACGCCGGTACCTTTGAAGTAGGAGAGACAGTTGAGATAGGATATGCCGACCAGACCCATAAGGCGATTGACCCTGATAAGAGTGTCTTCGAAGTGATATCGGGTGGGCAAGATGTGATCCGTGTAGGCAACCAAGAGGTGAACCCTAGGGCTTATCTCTCTCGGTTCAACTTCTCTGGTAGCGATCAGGAGAAGCTCTGCAAAGTACTATCCGGCGGAGAGCGCAACCGCCTGCATCTCGCACTCACCCTTAAGTCAGGTGGTAATGTGCTGCTACTCGATGAGCCAACCAACGATATTGACATCAACACCTTACGTGCACTCGAAGAGGGGTTGGAGAGCTTTGCAGGCTGCGCTGTGGTCATCTCGCACGACCGGTGGTTCCTAGACCGTATCTGCACCCACATTCTAGCCTTTGAAGGTGATGGCGAGACCCATTACTATGAAGGCTCCTACTCGGAGTACGAGGAGGACAAGGTGCGACGACTCGGTGAGGGAGCTACGGCTAAGACTCGCTACAAGAGGCTTTTCTAAGTAAATGTAGCTCGAATAGTAGAAGTGTGGATTATTTGATTAGTTTTGTCTCTGACAGCGGAAGCGAGCTGAGACATTTACCTAAAGAATAAAGACATTGATACGCAATATACTTTTTGATCTTGGCGGAGTATTCATCGAACTGACACGTGAGGAGTCGATACGCCGGTTCGAGCTCTTGGGAGTACACGATGCAGGAGCGCTGCTCGACCCTTACAAGCAAGAGGGGATATTCTTGGCACTCGAGAGCGGTAAATATTCGAAGGAGGGCTTCACCGAGAGGGTCAATAAAGAGTATGGACTTGCACTCAAGCCCGAACAGATACGGCATGCGCTGGAGGGCTTTGTTGTGAAGATGCAGGACTGGAAGTTCGACTTCATCGAGCAGGAGCTCCCAGAGGAGATCCACCTTCTACTGGTGAGCAATACCAACGCCTTTGTATGGGAGGAGGCGGAGGCAGGGCATCTCCTGAAGAACGGACGTCCGATCTCTAGTTACTTCGAGCACGTGACCACCTCCTACGAAGCTGGCATCTGCAAGCCAGAAAGATCCATCTTCGAGAAGATCATAGAGGAGACCAAGATCAGACCCGAAGAGACACTCTTTATCGACGATGGTCCAGCTAATACAGCGGTGGCACGCAGCATGGGCTTCGTTACCTACTGTCCGGACAATGGCGAAGACTGGAGGCCACTGCTGAGAAAGATGCTAGGAACGCGGAAATAACAAGGGGTGGAAGAGCAAACGCAGACACATAGCTACCGCACGCTAGAGCAGCCCTCCGAGGGTCTCTATGTGGAGAAACGAAGCAAGTTTCTCTCATTCGCGATCCCCGTGGATAGCGAGGAGAAAGCGCTCGCAGAGGTAGAGGAGATACGGCGGAGGTACTACGACGCCCGCCACGTCTGCTGGGCTTACCGCATAGGAAAGCGGGAAAAAGTAGAGCGTGACAACGATGATGGAGAGCCGAGTTCTACGGCAGGGAAGCCGATCTTAGGTCAGCTTCACAGCCATGATCTTACCGATCTTGTGATCGCCGTTGTTCGCTACTTCGGAGGGGTCAAGCTGGGCACTGGAGGGCTGATTGTTGCCTATCGCTCGGCTGCAGAGCAGGCGATCCTCAACGGCAAGGTGGTAGAGCACCAGCTCTTTACTGAGTATCAGCTGCGCTTCCCCTACGAGCTGATCAACCCGCTGATGATGCTCCTGCGAGCCCATGATGCAGAGACGCTACGGAGCGACTCCAACCTCGAGGGCTACGTGTGGTATGTCAAGGTTCCCGACAGCAGAGTGGGGGCATTTGAGGAGGCGAGTGATGCGCTCTACCAGCTCCAGTACACACGAGAGGGAGAGGAGGGATAAAACCATACAGCTAAGATGATTGTTATAACTATAGTTGACTTTAACCCAAAACTACAGAAGAGAGAAGTTGCATGAAGACAGACATTGAGATAGCTCGCGAAACGGAGCTAAAAGAGATCTACGACGTAGCATCCAACACCAAGATCCCCCATGATCGGGTACACCCCTATGGGAAGTACATGGCAAAGGTAGACCACCATCTGCTTGCCGAAGAGAGCGAAAATGAGGGCGGCAACCTGATACTAGTAACCGCCATCACCCCTACCAAGGCTGGTATAGGTAAGACCACGGTCTCCATTGGCTTGGCACTCGGACTCCAAAAGATTGGTAAGCAGGCTATTGTGGCACTACGCGAGCCCTCACTCGGACCGGTATTCGGTATGAAGGGAGGTGCAGCTGGAGGAGGGCACGCTCAGGTGTTGCCGATGGATCAGATCAACCTACACTTTACCGGAGACTTCCACGCGATTACCAGCGCAAACAACACGCTAGCAGCTCTGGTGGATAACTACGCTTACCAAAATAGGAACAACGAAAACGGTCTCAGCCGTATCGTATGGAAGAGAGTACAGGACGTCAACGATCGTTCGCTCAGAAACGTCATCACCGGACTAGGAGGTGCGGGCAATGGTGTCCCACGTGAGGCAGGCTTCGACATCACACCTGCGTCAGAGATCATGGCGATCCTCTGCCTTGCTACAGACATCGACGACCTCCGCCGCCGTATAGACAATATCCTCGTGGGGTACAAGAAAGATGGCAGCCCCTTCACTGTCAAGGACCTCGGAGCTGGGGGTGCTCTCACCATCCTACTTAAGGATGCGATGGATCCCAACCTGGTTCAGACGACCGAGAATACCCCTGCCTTTATCCACGGAGGTCCCTTTGCCAATATCGCCCATGGCTGTAACTCTGTCGTTGCCACTAAGATGGCGCTAAAATATGGCGAGTATGCTATCACGGAGGCAGGCTTCGGTTCGGACCTCGGAGGTGAGAAGTTCTTCGACATCAAGTGCCGTAAGGCCGGGCTCCAGCCCAAGCTAAGCGTGCTTGTAGCTACGGCACAAGCACTTAAGCTACATGGAGGCATGGATGCTAAGGAGTTGAAGAAAGAAAACCTCTCAGCCCTGAGAGACGGCTTCGCCAATATGGATCGCCACATCAAGGGACTCCGTAAGTTCGGTCAGTCCGTAGTGATCTGTATCAACCGCTTCCCCACCGACACCGACGCTGAGATCGAGCTGATCCGCGACCACTGTGAGGATCTAGGACTTCCCTTTGCTGTCAACAACGCCTTCTCCGAGGGTGGTGAGGGAGCTGTCGAGCTAGCACGTGTAGTGGTAGATACCATCGAAAATAACCCATCCGAGGAGCTCACCTTCATGTACGACCTAGATCAGAGCATCGAGGAGAAGGTCTACGCTGTAGCCCGCAAGGTCTATCGTGCCAAGGAGGTACAATACGAGGGCTCAGCGCTCAAGAAGCTAAGAAAGATCGAGGAGCAAGGCTACGGACACTTCCCCGTCTGTATTGCCAAGACACAATACTCCTTTACCGACGACGCTTCCCGAGTTGGTGCACCTAGAGACTTCTCTCTCACCGTCAACGACATCGTGGTCAATACAGGTGCCGAGATGATTGTAGTGATCCTCGGTAGCATCATGCGCATGCCTGGACTCCCCAAGGAGCCTGCTGCTATGAAGATGGACCTCATAGATGGTGTCATCGAGGGTCTTAGCTGATGAGCAAATAACATAGGATATTATTTCAGAGTCAGTAATGAGCTTAGAGATAGGCTCATTACTGACTCCTTTTTTTGTAAAGCTGATGATTGAAGAACTGGTATTAGACAATGGTCTCACCGTATGGCTATCCGAGGATCATTCGGAGCAGAGTGTGTACGGTACGGTGGTGGTTAGGGCAGGCGCCAAAGACTCACCCAATACAGGCATCGCTCACTACTTCGAGCATATCATGTTTAAGGGCACCGAGCGCATCGGTACAGTCAACTACCATGCCGAAGCCCCTCTCCTACAACAGATTGCAGAAGCATACAGCCGGCTGAGTGCGACGCAAGACGAGGGTGAGAGGCATGAGATCCAGCTGGAGATCAATAAGCTCAATCAAGCCGCAGCCCAGTACGCGATCCCCAATGACTTCAACAACCTCATCGGCAAGTACGGAGGCACCCGACTCAATGCTGGCACTTCGTACGACTACACTCTATACCACAACACCTTTTCTCCCAACTACTTAGAGCAGTGGTGCGAACTCAATAGCGAGCGACTGCTATCGCCCGTATTTCGACTCTTCCAGAGCGAGCTCGAGACGGTCTATGAAGAGAAAAACATGATTGAAGACCGCATGGGCAGTAAAGCCATGCAAAAGATCCTCGAGCGACTAGCGGCACCGCACCCCTACCAGTATCCCATCATCGGTAGTACCCAAGCGCTCAAGTCGCCCGACCTGCAGGCGATGGAGGCGTTTTACCGGAGGTACTACGTGGCAGGTAACATGGCGCTGATCCTTACGGGCGACTTCAAGCGAGCCGGGATTGAGACACTGCTCGAGAGGACATTCGGCAAACTGCCAGCTGGGCAGGCAAAGAGACCTACGTGGGAGCCACCTCGACCACTCAAGAGAGGCGACCGACTGACGGTCAAGCTCCCACTTCCCTTTGTACGCATGTCCGGCTATATGTGGCAGACCGTTCCCGCTAACCATCCCGACCATCTGGTACTACAAGTGATCAGTCAGCTCCTCAGCAATGAGGGCAAGACCGGACGCCTCGACCGACTGGTACTCAATCGAAAGTTAACCTCAGGTGCAGCCTTCCCGCTGGTGCTCAACGATGCGGGCTTCTTCGGCATCCAGCTCATGCCACGACTACCCCTCCAGACCAATCGCAGCGCTCTCGCACTCGCACTACACGAGGTGGAGAGCATCAAGCGAGGCGACTTCACTGATAGCGAGCTGGATCGTGTGCTGCTCTCCTTTCGACGCTCCAGTATACTAGACCGCGAGGATCCAGAGAAGCGCCACCGACTCCTCGAGGGGCTCTTCGCACAAGGCTCCAACTGGCAGGAGGCAGAGGCGGAGCTGGCACGACTTGAGATCATCACTAGGGAGGAGGTGATAGCCGTTGCCAATAGGTATCTGACCGAAGAGCGGCTAGAGATACGCAAGAAGAGAGGAGACTACCCAAAAGAGAAGTTGGCAAAGCCTCCCTACGAGCCAATCCAGACGCCCAATGCAGGTGCCAAGTCCGACTTCGCCAAGTACCTCGCCACGCTACCAGCCACACCGACGAAGCCCCAACTCCTTGATTTCAAAAACGATGTCGAGCGAATGCCCCTCGGCAAAGGCACCAGAGCACAGTTATTCAAGGTAGACAACCCTAATAATGAGCTATTTACACTAAGCCTCCTATACTTCCGCAGCGACTACCACCACCCAGAGCAGGGGCAGCTGGCACCCTACCTCGATCTGGTGGGAGGTGGCGGACGAAGCGAGCACCTGCACAACGAAGCACTACAACAGCTCGGAGCTACCCTCACCTTTACCAGCACTAACAGCAACTTCCAGATCACACTCACAGGCTACGACCACCTCCTAGCTGAGACGATAGAGCTGATGGGGCACTTCCTCAGAGACCCTCAGGTCAAGCCCGCTACGATCAAGCAACTTGTGCAGGCAAAGCATGTGGACGACAAGCTGGTTGCTTCCGACCCCAATCTGCTGAAGCAGCGACTACAGCAGTGGGCGGAGTACGGAGAGGAGCGTGCATACTATCGCAAGTCGTACACCCTCAAGCAGGTACGACGACTGCGCGCAGAGGAGCTCACCGCATCACTCCTAGACCTACTCACCTGTGAGCTAGATGCCCACTATACTGGCACCCGCCCTATCGGGGAGGTGGCATCGCTCCTAGCTCATGCTATCAATGTAGAGCAGGTGCAGAAGCCGTGGGAGGGCTATCTCTACATCGAGCCTAGGGTACCGACAGAGCGACACATTTACTTTGTCAACGATCCCAAGTCCACCCAGAGCATCGTGCGAGTGTACCGCGACTTGGGTGTGCTGGACAATGAAGGACGTGCGGCAGCCCTCTTCTACAACACCTACCTGGGCAGTGGCATGGGCTCACTCCTCTTTCAGGAGGTACGCGAATTTCGATCTCTCGCCTACTCTGTAGGGGCACAATTACGAAGTACCACCCTCAACCAGCCTGAGGAGAGGACCGGACAGGTCGTCTCCCTCAGTACGCAGATCGATAAGACCGCTGAGGCACTCCGCCTAGTATTAGAGCTGATGGAGCAGACCCCGAGCGACCCAAGTCGATGGAGTCGGACCGTAAACTCTATCCGGAGCAATGCCGGTAGCTACTTCCCCAAGCTACGTATGAGATCGCGCTACATCAGCCTATACGAGCGTCAAGGGCTCTCCGAAGACTATGCCAAGTGGCTCCTCGACCTTTCGGAGCAGATGACCCAAGAAGAGATGACCGGCTTCTTCGAGTCGCAGGTGGGCTCCCTGCCCTCAACGATCATCATGATAGCGGATAAGCGCCATCTGCCGATCGATCAACTGAGGGAGATCGCTCCGGTCACGGAGCTCCCCCGTGCCCTTTTACTTCCATGATAGCTACAATGATAGAAAAGCACGTGATCGAATTATAGAAAAGCGATCCACCAACTCAAATAAATCTGAGACCGGAACTTCGATCCGTCGGAGTTCCGGTCTTAAGTTTGTCTAAGTTCCCAACTTCGACGCACCTAAGACCGGAACTTAGAATTTCCAAGTTCGGGTGTCTCTTTCGAACATCTTCGGATCTCGCATGGATAAAGGATAGTTCAAAGACCACCCCTAGCAGCCATTTCCTGCGATCGCTTGCTCATCTAAAGATCTTTTTTGATACTAAAAAGGGAGAAATCAGAGGAGTATAAGAGCGCACGCCACATGGAGGTAGAGACGGTCCTTGGTAGTTTTTTATTATCTTTGAGTGTAAAATAGGTTTCTGCGTGATATGTACGAGAAATCAGGTTGATTCACTTATTGAGAGGTCAGAGAGTATGTTGTCATTTTTTCGTTCTGAGCATGATGGTAGAGGAGAGGTCTATGCCGTACGCCATCGAGATGGATTTTCTGCAGAGGATATAGAGGCACTGGAGTGGCTTTTTAGCGGAGCTGAGCTGGTGGAGACAAATAGATTGCAAGGATCATACTACGTGGGTCCGCGAGCTGAGATGGTGACACCCTGGAGCACCACAGCCACCGAGATCACCTACAACATGGGGCTAGGGCATCGTGTCGGTATCGATAGGATCGAGTTTTACCAAGAGGTGGCTGAAGATACACCCTACGACCGCATGCTACTTAGGAAGTATCATGGTCTCTCTGATGAGATATTTGAGGTCAACCGCGAGCGGGAGGGGATCATCAAGATCCAGGACCTCAGGAGCTATGATGAGCAGGAGGGGCTGGCGCTCTCAGACGAGGAGATAGAGTACCTCGAGGGGGTAGCACGTGAGCTGGGGCGCCCTCTTACCGATAGCGAGGTATTTGGCTTTAGCCAAGTCAACTCCGAGCACTGCCGGCACAAGATCTTTAACGGCACCTTTGTGATCGACGGAGAGGAGCAGGCGGAGAGCCTATTTGGGATGATCAAGAAGACCTCAAAAGAGCACCCCAATAGACTGATCTCAGCATATAAGGATAACGTAGCCTTTGTACACGGACCTAAGGCTAGGATGTTTGCACCTAAGAGTGCTACGAGCTCCGACTTCTTTAACATCAAGGAGGTAGAGACGGCGCTCTCCCTTAAGGCTGAGACGCACAACTTCCCCACTACTGTGGAGCCCTTCAATGGTGCAGCTACAGGTACCGGTGGAGAGATACGCGACAGGCTGGCAGGGGGCAAGGCAAGTACGCCGCTGGCGGGTACCGCCATCTACATGACTCCCTATACACGTGAGGAGAGCGACAAGCCGTGGGAGGGTGCTATCTCAGCCCGTCCATGGCTCTACCAGACGCCACAGGAGCTCCTGACAAAGGCGAGCAATGGTGCTTCGGACTTTGGTAATAAGTTTGGTCAGCCACTGATCACAGGCTCGGTATTGACCTTTGAGCACCAGGAGGATGCACGCACTTGGGGGTATGACAAGGTGATCATGCTCGCAGGCGGTATCGGCTATACCACTACTCGTGATGCCACCAAGGGTGGCGCCACCCCAGGCGATAAGATCGTGGTGATGGGTGGTGATAACTACCGCATAGGCATGGGCGGAGGTGCCGTATCGAGTGTCAATACGGGGCAGTTTGAAGGTGCCATCGAGCTCAATGCGATACAACGCTCCAACCCAGAGATGCAAAAGAGGGTCGCCAATGTGATCCGCGCTCTAGCTGAGAGCGATATCAACCCTGTGGTATCTATACACGACCACGGTGCTGGTGGGCACCTCAACTGTCTGAGCGAGCTGGTAGAGGAGACCGGTGGGCACATAGATCTGGATGCCCTGCCAGTCGGTGATCCTACGCTCTCAGATAAGGAGATCATCTCCAACGAGAGCCAAGAGCGTATGGGGCTCCTGCTGAAGCCTAATGACGTAGAGGCAGTGCGCCGTATCGCTAAGCGTGAGATGGCTCCATTTTACGTAGTAGGTGAGGCGACCGATGATGGCATGCTGATCTTTAAGGATAGGGAAAACGAGGAGGCGCCCTTTGACCTCAAGCTGGAGCATCTCTTTGGCTCTGCACCCAAGACAGTTATGGAGGGAGATACGGTAGACTTCCACTTCGCTGCCCCCACTGACCAGGAGGTGGCTGAGCTTACCTTTGAGCAACACCTGAAGAATGTACTGCGCCTAGAGGCCGTAGGATCGAAAGACTGGCTCACCAACAAGGTGGACCGCTCTGTCTCTGGTCGGGTGGCACGCCAGCAGTGCGTGGGACCTCTGCAAGTGCCTCTAGCAGACCTCGGGGCTGTCGCTCTGGACTATGAGGGCAATGTAGGTATCGCTACTTCAGTTGGGCATGCTCCACAGCCTGCGCTCGTGAGTGAGGAGGCTGGGTCAAGGCTAGCTATAGCTGAGGCGCTTACCAACCTCATCGGAGCACCTCTGACCTACGGTATGGAAGGGATCTCTCTCTCAGCCAACTGGATGTGGCCCTGCCGTAATGAGGGCGAAAATGCTAGGCTCTACCGTGCGGTGAAGGCCTGCTCTGACTTTGCCATAGCACTCGGTATCAACGTCCCAACAGGTAAGGACTCCCTCTCTATGACACAGAAGTACCCGGATGGGGAGAAGGTGCTCTCACCGGGTACATTGATCATATCTGCACTTGGAGAGGTTTCGGATGTCAAGAAGATCGTAACACCAGTGCTGAAGGATGATCTCAACAGCTCGGTGCTCTATATAGACCTATCTAGCACCTCTCTACAGCTGGGTGGATCGGCTTACTACCAAACCATGGAGAAGGTGGGAAATACTGTGCCCGACGTGGCAGATGCCGACTACTTCAAGAAAGCCTATGAGGCAATCCAGACCCTCGTACGGGAGGAGAAGGTGCTCGCACTACACGATGTCTCTGCCGGTGGTATCATCACAGCGCTCCTCGAGATGCTCTTTGCACAGAGCGAGCTGGGGCTAGAGGTTACCTTTGATGAGGAGGAGCAACTCCTCTTTGCCGAGAATCCTGCCCTATTGCTACAAGTGAGTGAGGGCGAGAAGATCATGGAGTGGCTCGAAGAGCTGGGTATCAGCTTTGTAGAGATTGCAAAGCCGATCAGAGAGTATGCCGTGAAGGGGCTTTCTGAGGAGCTTGATGTGGCAGCTCTGCGTGAGGCTTGGACTTCGCCTAGCAACGTGATGGAGCAGTTCCAGTCGGCACCAAAGACAGCCAAGGCTCGCAAGACTAACCGCTACCAACAACCAGTAGAGTACAAGGTGAAGGAGCAGGTGAGGAAGCGCCCAATTAGGGAGAACGAACGCAGCAAGGTGACTGCAGCGATCATCCGAGATAAGGGAACCAACGGCGAGCGTGAGATGGCTTATGCGCTCTACTTGGCAGGCTTTGACGTCAAGGATGTACACATGAGCGATCTGATCAACGGTCGTGAGACACTTGCTGATGTACAGATGCTGGTCTTCTGTGGCGGTTTTTCTCACTCCGACGTACTGGGCTCAGCCAAGGGTTGGGCGGCAGGATTTAAGTACAACGAGCTGGCTCGTAAGGCTCTGGATAACTTCTACAAGCGTGAAGACACCCTATCGCTCGGTATCTGTAATGGCTGTCAGCTAATGGCTGAGCTGGGACTGCTCTCTCCAGAAGAGAGGAGTCGCACACCGATGAAGCACAATACGTCGGGTAAGTTTGAGTCTAGCTTCGTCTCTCTCGAGATACCAGAGAACAACTCAGTTTTCCTCTCCTCGCTGGCAGGTGAGACCCTAGGATGCTGGGTGGCGCATGGGGAGGGCAGGTTTGACCAAGCCCTATTGGATCAAGGTCTACCTGTAGCAGCACGCTATCTCTATGAGGAGTATCCTGGTAACCCCAATGGCTCTCCAATGGCCGTGGCTGCCGTCTCGAGCAAGGATGGTAGGCACCTGGCTATGATGCCACACCCAGAGCGCTGTATCTTCCCATGGCAGTGCGGCTACTATCCGGAGGAGCTAAAGCAAGACGAAGTGACACCTTGGCTAGAGCTCTTCTCCAACGCCTTCGAGTGGTGCAGCAACAACTGATATAGATAAGTAGAGAACTTAATAAAAGATCCGTCCCAACTCGTGTGTAGCTGGGACGGATCTCTCTTATCTTCTACCTAGTAGGCTCTACTCGTGTAGGCTCATGGAGTAGGGGGCGTCGATGGGGGTGGTGCCTCGCTCAGTATTAGGCTCAGCGCTCATTTCATAGATGATGGTGCCTCCGTTCTGCAGCTCTTCGTAGGTAAAGTAGTTGCGTGTCGATGGCATGCCATTGATAGTTATACTCTGGATGTATCGATGCTCTGAGCAGTTGTTAGGAGCCTCTAGCTCGAGTTTCTTACCGCTCGGCATATGTAAGGTCATCTTTCGGAAAAGAGGCGATCCTATGGCATATTGGTCGGTACCTGGGCAGACAGGATAGAAGCCCATGGCACTAAAGACATACCAAGCTGAGGTCTGACCGTTGTCCTCATCGCCACAATAGCCATCTGGGTTGGCACTGTAGAGGCGATCCATTACCTCTCGGGTCCAGTATTGTGCCTTCCACGGCTCGCCTCCGTAGTTATAGAGGTAAATCATGTGTTGAATGGGCTGATTACCATGTGCGTAGTTGCCCATATTCATGATCTGCATCTCTCTAATCTCATGGATCACAAAGCCGTAGTAGCTGTCATCGAAGAGGGGCGGAACGGCAAATACGGAGTCGAGCATCTGGTTGAACCTCTTCGCTCCACCCATCAGCGCAATGAGCCCAGCGGGATCATGGAAGACCGACCAAGTGTAGTGCCAACTATTGCCCTCCGTAAAGGCATCTCCCCACTTCAGAGGATTGAAGGGAGTTTGCCAGGAGCCGTCTTTATTCTTGCCCCGCATTAGATGATGCTCTGGGTCGAATAGGTTCTTATAGTTTTCTGCCCTCTGACGGTAGATGGCTGTTTCGTGCTCCGGCTTGCCAAGTGCCTTGCCAAGTTGCCAGATGCACCAATCGTTGTATGCATACTCTAAGGTGCGGGCTGCGCTCTCATTGATATCCACGTCGTAAGGGACGTAGCCCAGAGTATTGTAGTACTCATGTCCGTAGCGACCGGTCGCCTTGACTGTAGGATGGCGGTGGTTAGCTCCATGAACCACAGCCTCCCATAGCATCTCCGGCTCCGCTACCCTCACACCTTTGAGGTAGGCATCAGCCACGACAGAGGCACTGTTGTTGCCTACCATGATGTCGCGATGTCCAGGACTCGCCCACTCAGGTAGGAAGTTACTCTCCTTGAAAGCGTTAACTAAGCCCTCCTGCATCTTAAGGTTTTCATCGGGATAAAGGAGGTTAAGGAGCGGAAAGAGGGAACGAAAAGTGTCCCAAAAGCCAGTATCGGTATACATGTAACCCGGTAGCACCTCGCCATTATATGGACTATAGTGGTACACTTCACCCATCTCATTGATCTCGTAGAAGCGTCTGGGGAAGAGCAGAGACCGGTACAGAGTGGAGTAAAAGGTGCGGAGATTGTCGACGTTCGGATCCTCTATCTCCACACGCCCAAGTACATCATTCCAGCGCGCTTTACCCGCCTCAGCCACCTCCGTGATGGTACGCCCGTCCAGCTCCCTTAGATTGATCTCCGCCTGTTCAGGGCTGATAAAAGACGAAGACACCCGAGCTTCGATAGTCTCACCCTCCGGGAAAGAGAGCAGGAGCGCTGCATGTTCGCTGTGCAGAGATAGCACTCCGTCACGCGCTTCACCCCTGTCATGCAGTACCGAAGCTGTAAAGGGGATGTCAAAATGTATGGTGAAATAATTCCTAAAGTTCTCAGGTACGCCGCCGCTATTACGGGTAGAAAAGCCCACTACCTTCCGCTCTTCAGGAATCACTTGTATGTACGAACCCATGTCCAGAGCGTCTATCACAAGGTGCGCAGGTCTATCCTGGGGGTAACTTATCTCGAAGATGGCGGAGCGCTCTGTTGGAGCAAGCGACACCTCCACATCGTGGTCAGCGAGATAGACACTGTAGAGATAGGGAGCAGCCACTTCGGCCTTGTGTGAAAACCAGCTGGCTCTCTCCTCCTCATCCACTGTACCTTCGCCCGTGATAGGCATGATGACAAAATTACCGTAGTCGTTCATCCAAGGGCTCGGCTGGTGCGTTTGCTTAATTCCCCGTATCAACTTATCGCCATAAGTGTACTGCCAGCCATTGCCCATCTCTCCGGTTTGCGGTGTCCAGAAGTTCATACCCCACGGCATCGCAACTGCGGGGTAAGTATTACCTGCAGAGAGGGCGTGCTCAGAGTCGGTACCCACAAGAATGCTCACGTAGTCCACAGGTGAGGCTTCATTGCACTGCGCTGATGCCAATAGTGGGAGTAATGGTAATAGAATGGTAAGTATACGCTTCATGCTTCCTAGTCTCGATGTTTTACTTGTTCCACCTGTTCGTCGAAAGAGGTGTAGTTACCAGCAAGGATGATCTCCTCCCACCTCGCAGCCACCTCTACAGCCGTAGTATCGTGGTTGTCTACACCGTAGTTCTCCAGGGCCGGCACTACGAGCTTCGTACCAAGAGGTACGTTATTGGGATTCTTGATTAACTCACTGTTCTCCATGAAAATATAGACCCAAAACTTGGTCTCCCCGTAGTACTCCCTAGCTAGCTTTGCCAAGCTCGTCCCAGGCACTATCTCAGCTATGCCAAGGGGTTCTACCGGTATCGGCTCCTCAACCACTGCAGGAATGGTATCTACAGGAGCGGACTCCGTTTGCAACTGAGTATCATCTACTTGCGGAGCAAGTGGGGTAGGCTCCTTCTCTCTAGTTAGAAAGAAATAAAGACCAACCCCCAATGCTAGCAAGAGCAATAGCCAGAAGAGCCATGCCAAAGAGTTCTTCCTTGACTTTTCCTCCACTACAGGTGTAGGCTCCTGATCCTCAGGAACAACGACCGGTACGACCTCATTCTCCGGCTCAACTGAAGCAGGAGTAGGCTCTGGCTCAGGCTGGGGTATCATAATCGACTGAGGCTGAATCTCATCCACCCCCTCGCTCCTAACTTCTAGATCGTCAAAGTGGGTAGTAGGCATCAGCTTAGTCGGAGTAAACGCTGAGAAAGGCTTCGACAGCGCTGTTATCGTCTCTCTATCAGGCACAAAGTTAAGCACCAGCAAACCCGCTACCTCCTCTGTGACATAGAGATCACCAAGGTTCAGCAGAGTGATGCGCCGACCACGGAAGAGATCCACCACCAATGCACGAAAGAGAGCCTCCAGCTCCGACCTCACCACTTCTTGCGACAGCTCTGAGAGGTCTGCGATAGGCGATACCATCTCATCTGACACCCACTCCTCGGGCGCTTCAAAGTCCAGCCGCGTATAGTGTGCAGCTGTAAGCAGATACTCCGTAGGAGCGAAATCAAGCCCCACCCTAGGCGGGATCAGCCACCTCAAGCCATCCGATCTCTCCTCGATGTACTCCGGCTCAAAGTGAGAAGCAAAAGTGCCGAAACAGCCCACCATGGTACTCTTCTGCTCCTGCAGCCTATTGAGTATCAATTCGTTTATGATCCCAATGATCCTCTCCGTCTGTTCCATATCCTCTTCCTCTCTTAGAGCAACTCACCCACCAAGTCATACCCCTCCGCCGCTACGATCCTAACGAAGTAAAAATCACCTATCACCAGAGGACGCTCCTCCTTGGCTCGGATGATCACCTCCGGATCCACCTCTGGAGAGTCAAACTCCGTACGACCTATGTAATAGCCCCCCTCCATTCTATCGATGATCACTTTCAATTCCTCACCCACCTTACCCTCAGAGAGTTCATAAGCAATCTCCTCTTGCAAGTTCATCAGGGTATCAAGTCGTTGCATCTTCACCTCCAGGGGAACTTCATCCTGATAGTGCTTGTAGCCATAGGTCCCCTCCTCATGAGAGTAAGCAAAAGCCCCCATCCGCTCAAATCGTATCTCTCGTACAAAGTCGAGCAACTCCTCAAAGTCCTCCTCGCTCTCCCCAGGGTGCCCCACCATCAGAGTGGTACGCAGGTGGATGCCAGGCACTTCCTCACGTATCTTAGCTATCAACTCCAGTGTCTCGGCCTTGGTTACATGGCGCCTCATCTTTGAGAGTACCCTATCGGAGATATGTTGTAGCGCTATGTCTAAGTAGTTACATACCTTGGGCTGCTCACGCATCACTCTTAGCAAGTCTAGTGGGAAGGCGTTAGGGTAAGCGTAGTGTAGACGTATCCACTCTATACCCTCCACCTCACAAAGTGCCTCCACCAGCTGTGGCAACCTCGCCTCATGGTAGAGATCACGCCCGTAGTAAGTAAGGTCTTGAGCTATTAGTTGCAGCTCCTTCACACCCTCACTTGCTAGCTGGCGAGCCTCCTCTACGATCTCCTCCTGTGGGCGTGAGATATGTCGCCCTGTCATGAGAGGGATAGAGCAGTAGGCACACATACGATCGCACCCCTCAGCTACCTTAAGGTAAGCATAGTGGCGGGGAGTCGTCCGGTACCGAGTATCCGCTGGTGAAGTGTGGTAAGCTTTACCAAGATCATTAACCAGATCTTTCCAGTCAAACTTCCCATAAAAGCGGTCCACCTCAGGGATCTCCTGCTGCAACTCCTCTCTATACCGCTCACTTAGGCACCCCATCACGATCAACTTGCCTATCTGACCCATCTCCTTAGCCTGAGCCAGCTCTAGGATCATATTGATCGACTCCTCGCGAGCCGTCTCTATGAAGCCACACGTATTCACCACTACCACCTCGCCCTGCACCCGCTCCGGGTCGTGCTCTACCTGATAGCCACTGTCGGCAAATTTACGCATAAGGAGCTCAGAGTCTACAAGGTTCTTAGAGCACCCCATGGTGATGACATCTACTCTATTTTTCTTCATTTACGATTGCCAAAGAGTGAGTCTACAAATTCTTTTTTATCGAAGAGCTGAATATCTGTCAGCTTCTCTCCAAGTCCTATGTATTTGACTGGTATCTTAAATTGATCCGAGATACCTATTACCACACCTCCCTTGGCGGTGCCATCTAGCTTCGTAATAGCAAGAGCAGAGACATCTGTAGCCGCTGTAAATTGCTTTGCCTGCTCAAAGGCATTCTGACCCGTAGAGCCGTCCAGCACCAGTAGTACCTCTTGTGGCGCTGCTGGGTGTACTTTCTTCATCACATTGCGGATCTTGGTCAGCTCATTCATGAGTCCCACCTTATTGTGGAGCCTGCCTGCGGTATCTATCAGCACCACATCAGCACCCCGAGCCTTGGCATGCTCTATCGTATCATAGGCTACAGAGGCGGGGTCGGAGCCCATCTTCTGCTTGATCACGGGCACACCTACACGCTCACCCCATATCTCCAATTGCTCCACTGCAGCGGCTCTAAAGGTATCCGCAGCACCAAGTACCACGTTGTAGCCACTGCTCTTAAACTGATATGCCAGCTTACCTATCGTGGTCGTCTTGCCCACACCATTCACACCTACTACCATGATCACATAGGGGAGGTCCTGACCCTCAAGAGAAAATGAAGAGCCATCAGTGGTCTCATTCTCCTCAAGTAGTGCAGCCACCTCCTCACGAAGTATCATCTGTAGTTCGGAGCTATTCATATACTTATCACGCTCTACGCGCTTCTCTATCCTCTCTATGATCTTGAGCGTAGTATCAACTCCCACATCGCTCATCACAAGGATCTCCTCCAGGTCATCCAGTACCTCCTCATCTACCTTTGACTTACCGGCAATAGAGCGACCTATCTTATCAAAAAATGAACTCTTAGTCTTCTCCAGCCCATCATCGAGGGTCTCCTTCTTCTCCTTATTGAATAATCCAAAAAATGCCATATCTACTCCTCCTCTTCTTTAGTCCATTCTCGATTTATAATCCTCATAGGTATAGTCTCTTAGGCGCTCCCAAGTACCATCACACCGATGCAGTAGTATGCTAGGGTGGGTGATGCCATTAAACATATTGGTCTTCACAGTAGTGTAGTGCACCATATCCTCAAAGATAAGCAGATCACCCACTTGTGGCGCCTCCTTAAAGTAGTACCACTCGTTGATAAAGTCTCCACTCAGACAGCTATTTCCACCCACTTTATAGGGCAGTCGATGCTCCTCATCCTCACTCATCTCCACACCTCGTATCTTAGGCTGATAGGGCATCTCGAGCGTATCAGGCATGTGGCAGGTAAAGGAGGCATCGATCATCACCGTCTTTACCCCCCCATTGTCCACAATATCCAGCACCTCTGTAGCGAGGTATCCAGTCTGCCATGCAAAGGCGCTCCCTGGCTCTAGGATAAGGTGTAGATGCGGGTAGCGAGCCTTAAAAGCCCTAAGCACCTCCACCAAGTGATCGGTATCATAGTCCTTATGAGTCATAAGGTGACCTCCGCCCATATTGAGCCACTTGACCTGCTTTAGCCACAGATCAAAACGCTCAGCTACCACCTCAAGCGTACGCTCAAGGGTGTAGGAGTTATTTTCACATAGGGTATGGAAGTGCAGACCTTCGACTCCCTCCGGTAACTCCTGAGGCAGAGCCTCAGCTATAGTGCCCAGTCGAGAGCCGGGAGAGGCAGGGTTATAAATCTCCGTCTCTATCTCGCTGTACTCAGGATTGATACGAATACCACAACTGATTGGGTACTCCTCGTATGCCGATACCAGAGGATAAAAACGCTCAAACTGTGCAGGCGTGTTAAAGGTGATATGACTACTGCACCGCAAGATGGTATCAAAGTCAGACTCCTTATACACCGGTGCATAGGTATGTGTACGACTGCCCATCTCCTCCTTACCCAGCTGTGCCTCCCATGGAGAGCTAGCTGTGGAGCACGAGATATACTCTCTAAAGATAGGGAAGCACCGCCACAGAGCATACGCCTTGAAGGCTAGTATGACCTCTACCCCAGCCCGCTTAGCTACACCGCTTATCAGCTCTAAGTTTTTACGCAGTAGAGCCTCCTCCTGTACATAAGCTGGTGTACCCAACTCCTCCATTGGATAGTCCGCACGCATATCCTTCTCTATCGCCATATATTCATTACCACTACGTTAAAGTGCATACTACACTACAAAAATACGAAATAAAGAGCAGAGCGACCATGATGTCCCTAAGATCACCTGCCCTAAGACAGTAAGAATAAAGCTTGAAGTTGGAGTTGCCATAAAAGAAGCATGAAAGAGTGAAAAATCG
>JAUNLH010000054.1 GCA_030532365.1 Porphyromonas sp. | reverse complement strand
CGTCTTTACCAGGGTGGCGCAACGCCCTTGCAGGGCATTGCTTACCCTTCGCTAGGCTCTTCAACCCCGACCCATGTCGGGGTTGTTAATTCTAGACCATCAGTAATACGGTATCGCAACGCGTTTCTTTGATAACCCTAGGTGATATGTTCGGGAGGTGCGACGTCCGACATACGTCGGAGTCGTGTGGGGTGTGGTGGCACGTCTTTACCAGGGTGGCGCAACGCCCTTGCAGGGCATTGCTTACCCTTCGCTAGGCTATTCAACCCCGACATACGTCGGGGTTGTTAATCCCCATCATCATATTCCGGTTGTTCTGGGTCGTACATCGTCCCGTCGTTGTATAGGTGGCGATCCCGACGGAGGTCAAATGTCGCACCCCCTCAAAGAGGGAGACAACAAAAATATTCCTAGGGTAACGATCATCACACAATAGGGGGCGATCCCGACGGAGGTCGGGATCGAAGGGCTTAGCGAAGGGTAAGCCCCGTAGGGGCGCCACCCTGGTATCCACGGCACGCACCCGCATATCGACTCCGACGCAGTCGGATGTCGTACCCCCTCAAAAAGAATGTGACACAATACGGGGTTAGGAGGGGTAAAAAGGGAGACCCTAACTTAAAAAATCTAAGTTGGGAACTTCGGTGCATCGAAGTTGGGAACTTAGACAAATCGAAGTTCCCAACTAAAATTGACCGAGGTTTGGGTCTCTCTTTTTTCGTTGGTGGAGATGGGTGTCGTGCGAGTGGTGGTTTTTATTTTTATTAGGGCGGGGTTGGGTGTGACGATCCTTGATAAATAGCCTGGTGTCGCTGGTATGCGTGCTTTCTTCTTCTTTATGGTTAACTTTGCATGTGCTATTAACTAAGAGATTGATGATATGAGAATAAATAAAAACTTGCTGATCGAGCTTCAGTATGTGCTGCACCAGGTGATCGAAAATGATGAGGAGGTACTCGTGGAGCACACTGCTCCGGAGCATCCACTCACTTTTATACAGGGTATGGGCATGATGTTGCCCGCCTTTGAGGCTGCCCTTGTGGGGCTTGAGGAGGGGGATAGCTTTGACTTCACGCTCACGCCTGAGGAGGGGTATGGTGAGGTGGATGAGGGTCTGATCCTTTCTCTGGATAAGTCGATATTTATGATTGATGGTAAGATCGATCCGGAGCTGGTGTATGAGGGCGCCTACCTGCCTATGGTTACGGGCGATGGCGGTCAAGTACAGGGGCTTGTGCGTAGTATAGGGGAGGAGGAGATCGTGACTGACTTCAACCATCCTCTTGCTGGTGCTACCCTCCACTTTACTGGTACGATAGAGCGTGTGAGTGAGCCTACTCCTGAGGAGCAAGATGCGATCCTCAATCCGCATAGTTGCGGTGGTGGCTGCTCGGGCTGTGGTGATGGGTCGGGCTCTTGTGGGCACGATCATTCTTGCTGCTGATATCTAGGATCGGCTTGTAATACAATGCAATGAGGGCACGTGGTCCATACTAGGATCACGTGCCCTTGGCTATTGTGATGGTGCCCCATCGAAGCTGGGTGGAGCTGGGTGGGCTATCTCTCTTTGCTGGTCGAGGATCCACTCCCTCAGTATCACAGCATGGTTGTAGGTGTGTGACTTGGCGCCGTAGAGTAGGGTCACATTGTCTTTCTGCTGCAGCTCCTGACAATGCTTGGCGAAGGTGTGGGCGTCGGGGTTGTTGTTTAGCTCATCTTCGTACTCCTCTCTAAAGGTGTCGAAGCGCTCTTCTTTGTGTGCGAACCACTTACGAAGTTCGGTCGAAGGGGTCACCTCCTTTGCCCACTCGTCGATGTTGGCTGCTTCTTTTTTCACTCCACGAGGCCATAGGCGGTCGATCAGTATTCGATATCCGTCGTCGGCGCCTTGCTCCTCGTAGATACGCTTGATGTATAGGTGTCCCATGGTTGTTTCTCTTTATTGCTTAGATAGACCTGAGCTTAAAGTTAGTGATTATGGCTGAGGTGCGGTGAGGTGTGGGGAAGTATTTTGATGAGATGGTCGGGTCTGAGATATATTTGTGTATCTTTGTGGTGAGTGTCAGAGAGTGGTGCCGCGCGAGGTGCCGACACACTTGCATATCTAGAGAGTGATATGCCGACATGCACGCTCGCTTGGGGGTGCTGCGGAGTGGTAGTCCAGTCTGTGGCTGAGAGTAGACCCTAGAACCTGTCCGGGTAATGCCGACGTAGGAAAAGCTTGTATAGAGTGTTGCTTCCTGCCCTATCGCACGTCTACGGTGCGGTGCTTGCAGCAAGTCGCTTGCTAAGACATCTTATTCCGATCGAGACCCTGCTTGTTCAGCTGTCGCTTTGTATCTATTGCGAGGAGAGCTCTGGTGGCACTTGGTTGTTTTTATAATAGATCGGAGTTAAATGAGAAATGGTATGATGAGGTTGTCACTCCTCTTGATCGTGACACTTGGCGCTTGTGGGCTGGGCTTGCATGCACAGCAGGAGGCGGATCTTGATGAGCTGGTAGTAGTGGGCACCCGACCTGGTGAGCGCACTCCTATTACTAAGCAAAAATTGGATATTAAGCAGGTACAGCAGCGGACCACGGCTTGGGATGTGCCCTCTATGCTACAGGGCACGCCTTCGCTGATTGTGACCAATGAGAGCGGGGTCTTTGGTGGGTACACCTACTTCTCGGTACGCGGCGTGGACCCGACGAGGGTGAATATCACCGTGAATGGCGTGCCAGTGAATGATAGTGAGAGTCAGACGGTGTTTTGGGCCAACATGCCGGACTTCGGTTCCCGCCTGCAGGACATCGTGATCGTGCGTGGGGCAGGTAGCTCTACCTTTGGTGCGGGTGCCTTTGGGGCTACCATGGATATGCGGCTTAGTAACCCCTCGAGCAAGGCTGGTGGAGAGATCTCTGTCTTCGGTGGCTCCTATGGGCTACAGAGGCAAATGGTCTCCTATAACACCGGTCGCCTTCGCTCGGGCTGGAACCTCTCTGGTAGCCTCTCGAGGACGAAGAGTGATGGCTATGTCGATCGGTCGGGTGGTAAGGGATTTGCCTACCTATTACATGCTGACTATCTGGGAGATAACTACTCCTTGCAGCTGATACACAATAGTGGGAAGCAGCAGACCGGCATTGCGTGGAATGGTATCACCGAGGCGGAGGAGAAGGCATACGGGCGTACCTTTAACAGCGCTGGGCTGATGAATCCGGGTGAGACCGACCCTGCGAAGTTTGAGTACTTCGACAACAATGACAACTACGATCAAAGTCATACGTATGCCATCTTTCGACACTATCCGAGTGCGGACTTCCAGTACGAGATGACGCTTCACTACACGCGCGGAGAGGGCTTTACCCGTGAGTATCGCACAGGGCGTAGCTATCGCGAGTATGGGCTGGTGTCTGCTTCGGACAAGACCAAGGGGGCTTTGATACGTGAGAAGTACCTTGATAATCACTTTTTTGGAGGGATTGCCAACCTGAGCTGGACGCGAGAGAATAGCCGTATCAGTGGCGGTTTCTCCCTCAATCGCTATCTGGGGGATCACTTCGGCGAGCTCCCATACGTGGCGGACCCGACGATCAAGTACACACCGCAGCAGGAGTACTATCGTAATAGCAGCAGTCGTACGGATGGCGCTATTTACCTCAAGGGTGAGTTGGATCTGAGCTCGACACTGATGCTCTATTCGGACCTGATGTACCGCCACGTGAGAGCGAAGATGGAGGGACCGTCGGATAAGTGGAATGGGCACACCAAGTCGCTTGACGTGCTGGACTATGATCTGAAGTACAACTTCTTCTTGCCCAAAATCGGGCTTACCTGGAATCCCAACCGTCGGTCTCAGCTCTATCTATCTGCTGCGATGGCAGGTAAGGAGCCCAACCGTAAGAACTATACGGAGAGTAAGAGGTACGACAAGGAGGGCAATCAGATCATGCCTAACCCTGAGTATCTGTGGGACTTCGAGCTGGGGGGCAATTGGCGCGGTACTGACGTCTCTCTCTTTGCCAATGCCTACTACATGCACTACAAGGATCAACTGGTGCCCAATGGGCGCTACAGCGATGTAGGTGAGGCACTTCTGATCAACGTGCCTAAGAGCTATCGCGCAGGATTGGAGCTAGGTGCTGAGTGGCGCATTGTACCCCAGCTGCGTCTCAGTGCCAATGGTACTCTTAGCCGTAATCGTATCAAGGATTATCACTTCATCGAGGCTAACAGCGAGACATGGGAGGAGCGTGAGTTTGTCTTTGATAATACTCCGATTGCTAAGAGTCCGAAGCTGATCTTCAACCACGCTCTTACGTGGCAACCGGTTTCAGCCTTCTCAATCGCTCTTTCGGGCAATTATGTGGGGAAGCAATACTTGGACAATTCGGGGCTTGAGGGGCGTTCGTTGCCTTCGTACTATACGGGTCAGCTGATGGCGAACTACCAGCATGGTTTCAGAAATGGTCAGTTGTTGAGCCTGCAACTACAGGTACTCAACCTTTACAACGCTACATATAGCACCAATGGTTGGGTCTACGGATATCTGACGGAGGTCGATGGTAAGGAGCAGCATGACCAGGAGATGGGGCTCTTCCCCGCGGCTCCTATACACTTCGTAGTTGGGGCGACACTTAGCTTCTAGCTGGGAGCTCGCACAAAAATGAGAGGTGCCGAGAACGTCCTGTTCTTGGCACCTCTTTGTCGTTAGGTATCAGTCGATAATTGCCTCGACTACAAGTCTTACTGTCTCGACTGCAAGTAACGATCGATGCCAGCTGCCGCCTTGCGGCCGTCGCCCATGGCTAGGATCACTGTCGCGCCTCCACGTACGATATCCCCGCCTGCGAAGACATTGGGCAGACTGCTCTGGAGGGAGTCGTCGTCCACTATAATGGTGTGCCACTTGCTGGTCTCAAGTCCCTTGAAGTTGTTAGGGATGAGAGGGTTGGGCGAGACCCCAACACTGACGATCACTTGATCCACCGGCACCTCCTCTATCGCGCCTTCGATCGGTACCGGACGTCGACGTCCAGAGGCATCTGGCTCCCCAAGTTCCATCTTCTGCAGTCGCATGCCAGCAACCCTACCATTGCCATCGTCGAGGTATTCGACCGGATTGTGGAGGGTCAAGAACTCGACCCCCTCCTCCTTTGCGTGGTGTACCTCTTCGATCCTTGCTGGCATCTCCTCCTCGCTACGACGGTAGATGATCATTGCTCGCTCGGCACCTAGGCGTAGCGCAGTTCTAACTGAGTCCATCGCGGTATTGCCTCCGCCGATGACTGCCACGCGCTTCCCCTGCAAGACAGGTGTATCTGAGCCGGCTCTTCCTGCCCCCATCAGATTGACACGAGTTAGGTACTCGTTGCTCGATGAGACGCCTACCAGGTTCTCGCCAGGTATATGCATGAAGCGAGGGAGACCCGCTCCACTCCCGACAAATATGGCTTTAAAGCCCTCCTCCTTTAGATCTTCGTAGGAGATGGTCTTGCCCACAATTGTATTTGTCTCGAATGTTATGCCCAACTGTCGTAGCTGATCGATCTCGAAGTCTACGATCTCATTGGGCAGGCGAAACTCAGGTATGCCGTACCGGAGTACCCCTCCCACATCGTGCAGAGCTTCGAACACCGTGACGCTGTAGCCCAGCTTTGCCAAGTCGCCAGCACACGAGAGGCCGGCAGGTCCGCTCCCAACAACGGCTACTTTGATACCGTTTGGCTCTGCCTTGACGGTCTGGTCTTGCACTCTCCCCGCCTCGATCTCCTGACGCTCGAAGTCCGCAGCAAAGCGCTCCAGATAACCGATAGCCACGGGATCCTTACGCTGCATCTTGACGGTGTAGAAGCACTGTGCCTCGCACTGCTTCTCCTGAGGGCAGACACGCCCACATACACCCGGGAGGGAGCTTGTCTCGCGTAGTACTCGCGCTGCTTCTACAAACTCTCCCCGTTCTATGTTCTTAACAAACGTAGGGATATGTATGCTCACAGGGCAACCTGTCATACATGTCGGATTGGGGCAGTCGATACACCGCGAAGCCTCAGTTCGTGCTTGCTCAGCTGTGAGTCCCTGGTTTACCTCCTCGTGGTTGGTGGCTCGGTACTTGCCATCTAGAGCTGGCATCTCCACCCTCTGTATCAAGAGCCTATCTTTAGTCTTAAGCTCTGCTCTCAGCTCTGCACGCCACGCCTCACTGCGTCTCTCTTTTACTAGCTCTTCACTTGTCATTTGTCGTTTTCTCCTTTGTAGGTTTAGTTTGCTTTCAATCGACGTAGCATCTCATCGAAGTCCACCTGATGCGCGTCAAACTCTGGACCGTCGACGCAGACAAACTTCGTCTCACCGCCGACCGTCACACGGCATGCACCGCACATACCTGTACCATCCACCATGATGGTATTAAGGCTAGCCAGTGTCCGAACGCCATACTTGCGTGTCAGCTCTGCCACAAACTTCATCATGATTGCCGGACCAATCGTCACGCAGAGGTCCACCTGCTCTCTCTTCAGCACCTCCTCGATCCCGCTCGTCACGAGACCTTTCTTGCCGTAAGAACCGTCGTCCGTCATGATGATCACCTCATCGGAGTGCTGCCGCATCTCCTCCTCCAGGATCACCAGCTCCTTGGTACGTGCAGCCAGAACCACGATCACGCGGTTCCCTGCCTCGTGCATCGCCTGCACGATCGGATAGATAGGCGCCACACCGACACCGCCACCTGCACAGATCACAGTGCCATACTTCTTGATCTCCGTTGCCTGTCCGAGAGGCCCCACCACATCAGTGATGTAGTCTCCTGGCTCGAGTGCGGCGAGTTTGCCAGAGCTTATTCCAACATTTTGCACTACGAGGGTAATAGTGCCCGCCTCCACATCAGAGTCGGCAATAGTATAGGGTACCCGCTCTCCGCGCTCTCCTACACGCACGATCACGAAGTGCCCAGCCCGACGAGACTTAGCTATGCGAGGGGCTTCGACTACAAACTTGACAACCTTCTCAGAAAGATACTCTTTACTTACAATTTTGTTCATGGGTCATAATAGAAGACTGTGTAACTCAAATATGACAAAGCTACATAAAAAGAGCGACCCAACCCCCACACGCCATTACATTCTTACCACCTCGCCCTCACCTCGGTGCGCAACAAGACTATAGGAGAGGTGGAGAATTCGTATCTTTGCCCTGCTAAGAGAAGATACAAAGAGAGAGACTCAATGCTTGCACTCAATAATATAGCAGTTCGTTTTGGGGCGAATGTCCTCTTTGAGGATGTTTCGCTCCAGATCAATCCTAAGGAGCGTATCGCACTTGCCGGTCGTAACGGTGCTGGCAAGACCACACTCCTCAATCTCATCGCAGGAGTCCGCACTCCGAGCGAGGGCACCATAGCTCTCGCCAATGACATGACTATAGGCTATCTCCCACAGCACATGCTGATGAAGGATGGCAAGACCGTGATCGAGGAGGCGAGGAGTGCCTTCCAGCAAGAGCTGAAGATCCAGCAGACACTCGAGCGTCTGGGCAGTGAGGTGGCTGAGCGAACCGACTACGACAGCCCGGAGTACATGGAGCTACTGCAGCGACTTGCCAATACCACAGAGCTACTAGCGCTCTACCAGCCTGAGAAGCAGGAGGCTGAGCTAGAAAAGACACTCAAGGGGCTCGGATTTGAGCAGGGCGACCTCGAGCGACCCACCAGCGAGTTTAGCGGTGGCTGGCGTATGCGCATCGAGCTCGCCAAGATACTTCTCTCACGCCCCGACCTGCTACTACTCGACGAGCCGACCAACCACCTCGACATGGAGTCGATTATATGGCTCGAAAACTTCCTCAAGCGGAGCCCAGCCGCTGTGATCATGGTCAGCCACGACCGTCGCTTCCTCGACAATACCACCACACGCACGGTAGAGTTAGTGATGGGTCAAGCTCACGACTATCGGACCAACTACTCCCACTACGAGGAGTTGCGACAAGAGCGGTACGAGCAGCAGCTCAGGGCATTTGAAAACCAGCAGAAAAAGATCCAAGACACCGAGGACTTCATCGAGCGCTTTCGCTACAAAGCCACCAAGGCAGTGCAGGTACAGAGCCGTATCAAGCAGCTCGAGAAGCTGGAGCGTGTGGAGGTCGAGCAGCTCGATCGCCGACAGATCCACTTCCGCTTTCCCACCACTGTCCCCTCTGGTGCCTATCCGCTCATCACCAAGGATCTGGGCGTCGCATACGGCGACCATCAAGTACTCGAGAGCATCGACCTCACCATCGAGCGCGGCGACAAGGTAGCTATCGTGGGCAAGAATGGCTCTGGCAAGACCACCTTTGTCCGAGCAGTCATGGGCGAGATACCTTATAGTGGCGAGATCAAGCACGGGCACCAGGTCGAATACTCCTACTTTGCTCAAAACCAAGCCACTCTGCTCAACCCAAGCAAGACCATCTACGAGACCGTCGACGAAGCTGCGGTAGGAGAGGTACGCCTCCGCATAAATGACCTTCTCGGGGCCTTTATGTTTGGTGGCGAAGTGTCCGAAAAGAAGGTAGAGGTACTTAGCGGAGGAGAGCGAAGCCGACTTGCAATGATCCTGCTCCTGCTCTCGCCCTCCAACCTCCTGATACTCGACGAGCCCACCAACCACCTCGATCTCTCGAGCAAAGCAGTGCTCAAGGAAGCGATACAAAACTACGACGGCACAGTACTCATGGTGAGCCACGACCGAGACTTCCTAGAGGGCTTGGCGGATAAGGTGTTGGAGTTTAGAGACGGTGGGATCATCAACCACCTCGGCGGCATGACCGACTATATCCGAAGTGTCCAACAGCGACAAGAAGAAACCCCAGACCAGAGTGAAGGCGACAAAAAAGCCGAACCCGCCTCGAGCGCGAGAGAAGAGTACGAGAAGCGAAAAGAGGAACAGCGACAAGAGCGACAACGACAGCAAAAGCTGCAACGACTCGAAGAGTCCATCGCCAAGACTGAGGGTCTCATCGCAGAGCTAGAGCAGCAACTCGCACACGAAGCTACACCCGAGAGGTTACAAGAGTACGACAAGCAAGCCAAGACCCTCGAGAGACTCCTCGACGAGTGGGTGGAGCTAGGTTCGGACTGATCACAAACAACCTACAGACATGGCTGATACTCAGCCATCACAACTACTGCTCTAAGTTGTGCAGCGCCGTGCGGATAAGCTCCTTCGTCAGCAGATGCTGGCGGTACAGCAGGTCATAGATGGCATCCTCCGAGAGCACACCACGTGGCAGGTCATCCGGGATCTCCCCATTCTCATCCGCCTCTCTATCATCGCTCCACGCTCCAGAGTAATAGTAATCGACAAGCGCCACAAAGTCATCCTGCACCTCCATCCACTCACGGCATGCCTCCGAGAGTTGCCCCACCCTCTTAGCACACACCTCAAGACGACCCTCCATCGCCCTAATACGCTCTATCCTCTTCTCATCCATCATCCTACGCCATCATTCACACCGACAATACAACTCCCCTCCGACACAAATATAACCAAAGAAAGGGCAGAAACGACCAACGAAAAAAGAGAGACCCGAACCTCGGTCAATTTTAGTTCCGAACTTCGATTTGTCTAAGTTCCCAACTTCGATGCACCTAAGTTCCCAACTTAGATTTTTTAAGTTCGGGTCTCAGTTTTTACTCCCTCCTAACCCCGTATTGTATCACATTCTTTTTGTGGGGTGCGACATCCGACCTTCGTCGGAGTCGATATGCGGGTGGGCGCCACGGATACCAGGGTGGCGCCCCTACGGGGCTTACCCTTCGCTAAGCTCTTCGATCCCGACTTTCGTCGGGATCGCCCCCTATACAACCATGGGGCGATATAC
>JAUNLH010000053.1 GCA_030532365.1 Porphyromonas sp. | reverse complement strand
ACAGAGCCGTTTTTATAGTTATTACTTAAAAATATACCACTTTTTCAGCATCTTAGAGGTGGCTCTCTTTGTGCCTAGGCGTGGCAGACCGCTGTGACTATAATGGGTAATTGGTGGTGTTGTCATACATCGTATATAATGCGAGGTCTTGTGTTAGTCGAAACGGAGTTCCGAACTCAGAAAATCTAAGTTCCCAACTTAGATGCATCGAAGTTCCGAACTTCGACAACTCTAAGTTCCCAACTCGGATTTTCCGAAGTTCCGGTCTTGCCCTTCTTTAGGATGTACCTCTCTTTTTTATATCTTAGGTGATCCAATGTGGCTAAGAGGGGAGTTTTTGAACCTTTTGTGACAATAATTGTTATAATAATAACTGTACCCCTCCACCCAGCTACTTGGAAGGTGTGGGAGGGGGATTTGGTATGGATTTATTTTTGAACTGTTAAGCAAGTGTACGATGGATAATAAGTTGAAGATTGTTGAGGGAATGATGAGGAAGCGCCATAGCGAGTATGCTTTGGCGCCTGAGTGGGTGGCCACTCAGGAGGAGGTGGAGGAGGTCTTGGCAGGGGTCTTGAACCTTATCCCTACTCACTACAATACACAGCCCGTGCGGATGGTATTGCTGACTGGTGATGCACACAAGAGACACTGGAAGCTGATCGAGCAGATCCTGATCGATCGTATAGGGGAGGAAAGATATAACAAGGCGACTAGGGCCAAAATCGAGGGCTCTTTTGCTAGCGGTGTAGGCACGGTGGTCTTTTTTGACGATACAACTGTGACAAAGAAGATGATGGAGGACTTCCCTTCCTATGCTCACAACTTCCCAAGGTGGGCCCATCAGGTGCAGGGCTCTCATCAATACGGTGTATGGCTCGGTCTGAGTGCGCTCGGTTTTGGTGCTAGTCTGCAGCACTACATCGGTATGGATGACGATAAGGTGCGTGAGCAGTTGGGAGTGCCGCATGAGTGGGACTTCGTGGCACACATGCCCTTTGGTAAGATGTTGAAGCGCTCTCCTGACCTGCCTAAGAAGCCTATAGATGAGGTGCTTAAGGTCATCAACGACTGAGCCGTAGCTCTGAGGTAGTACCCTCTTGATATAAAAAAGGATCGGAACTCCCTGATTGGGAGCTCCGATCCTTTTGCTTTTTCTATTGGTGTCGTTACCACTTGAGGGTGACGGGCTTACCTTTCGCAAGGGTGTAAGAAGCGATCTCGCCGGTGTCGGGTGAGCGTAGCTTGAACTCTGTGCTCGGGAGCTTGGTGCTGAAGGTCGCACGCACCGGCTTGCCATCGCGCCACTCCAGCTCTACCTCTACGCCACCTCTCGCACATAGACCTCTGAAGGAGCCTTCCTGCCACTGGGGTGGAAGTGCGGGGAGTAGCTCTATGAAGCCATCTTGACTCTGGAGGAGCATCTCTGCAATGGCGGCTGTGCCTCCGAAGTTACCGTCGATCTGGAAAGGTGGGTGGGCGCAAAAGAGATTGGGGTAGGTGCCACCTTGTGCCCGCCCATCTGGTAGCATCGCGGGCTGTAAGAGGCTCTTCAGTAGCTTGTGCACTCGGGCACCATCTTTTAGCCTCGCCCAGAAACAAGCCTTCCATGCTCGGCTCCATCCGGTGCCAGCATCTCCGCGTCGATTGAGCGTTACCTTTGCCGCCTCTGCTAGCTCTGGCGTGTGGTGCGTAGAGATCTGATCGCCCGGGTAGAGTCCATAGAGGTGGGAGACATGGCGGTGTGTCGGCTCAATCTCCTCGTAGTCTTCGAGCCACTCCATTAGATAGCCCTTGTCGCTCACCTGGTTGGGAGCTAGCTGTGGCAGTGCCTCTCGTGCGGCTGCGACATGCCCGCTCTCGATGCCTAAGAGCTCTGAAGCCTCGATGTAATTGCTAAGGAGTTCGCGGACCAATTGGCTGTCCATCGTAGGTCCCATGCAGACGAAGACCGGCGTGCGATCGGAGCTATTGGGTAGGAAAAATCCGTTCTCCGGAGATGACGAGGGTGCAGTGACGAGCCAGCCATGCTTCGGATCGCGGATCAAAGATGATAGGAAGAAGCGAGCCGCCCCCTCGAGTGTAGCGTAGTTTGCCCTCAAGTAATCGAGGTCGCGAGTAAAGTCGTAGTGCTGCCAGAGGTGCTGCATCAGCCAGGCTCCACCGGTATTCGTGGCTCCCCATGAGGCATCTTCGCCCGGTGCGGTAAAGTACCAGGGGTTGGTGATGATGTGAGTGACCCAGCCGTCAGCTTCATAAAAGACTTTGGCAGTACGCTCTCCGCTGGGCACGAGCTCGGAGGTGAAGTCGAGTAGAGAGCGGTGGAGGTCGCTAAGGTTGCACACCTCGGCGGGCCAGTAGTTCATCTGAAGGTTGATGTTGAGATGGTAGTCGCCATTCCATGGGAGCTGGGTATCGTTTGCCCAGAGACCCTGTAAATTGAGAGGTAGACTTCCCGCTCTAGTGCCGGAGATCATCAGGTAGCGGCCGAAGTTGAAGTAGAGCTCAGCGAAGAGCGGGTCTTCATCTTCTTGAAAGAGAGCTAAGCGTTGATCCGTAGGGAGTTGGGAGCTCTCCGATGGTATAGTGCCATCTCCGAGCCGTAGGTCTACGCGGTCAAACTTCTCTTTGTACCGCTCTCGGTGGTCTTTGAGTAGCGAGTTGAAGCCTTTTTTACTTGCCTTTGCCAGTTGGGTTTCTAGCGGTTCTGAAGCTGGTAGAAGTGAGGTCTCACTTGCCACGAGGATGAGTAGCTCGTCGGCATTTGTTACGGTCAGGCTCTTGTCATTGTTGCTTGTCGCCATAGTCCCGCCCTTAGGGATGAATTGTGCGAGAGTGTGGTATGTGACGCCGTTCTTCCCACCAAAGCCATCGGGGAGTTGCCCCTCCATCGTGAGAAAGCCCCCATCCGAGACGGTACGATGATCCACTGACTCCGGACGCGAGAGCGATGCTGTGAGCGAGATAGAGCCTCGCTTGCTGGCGGTGAGATGGATGACGAGCAGGTCGTCGCTCCCATGTGACGCGAAGGATTGTCGAAGGTAGGTGACTTCCCCTTGCGTGTAGCGGAGCTCTGTGATGGCATCTGAGAGGTTGAGAGAGCGCCTGTAGTGGGTGATGGGTTCGTTTTCATTCTCACCGAAGTCCAGCTCTAAGTTGCCTAGGAGTTGGAAACTCCCGTAGGGCTTTCCATTACCTCGACCATAAGCAGAGCCCAGTCCACCGCAGACGAAGTGGTCATTCATCATCTGCTGAGCTCGGAGGTTGTCGCCGTCGATGAGTGCTTGTCGGATGGCGGGGAGATACCGGCTGGCATCAGTGTCCCATGCGGTCGTGTCGGGGCTCCCACTCCACATGCTGATGTCATTGAGTATCACTGTCTCACGGTCTACACTGCCACCAAGCATCATCCCGAGCCGGCCATTACCCAAGGGTAAGGTCTCTGTCCAGCGCTCCGCAGGTTGCTCATACCAAAGTGTACGACCCGGATCTAGAGAGGTCTCCCCCTCATCAATCCCACCACGGCATGCCAATAACGTCAGGGCTAGGATGGCGGTCAGTGAAAGTAAAGATAATGTCAAAGCTCTCGATTTCATACAGTCTTATATAAGTGTTTCTACGATTTTAAGTCGGTAATTCTTCGCCCTTAAACAAAAAAATGTACAATCATAACTCGGCTAGAGATCCATCTTAAATAAAATGCAAAGCTACCCAAAGTTAAAAATAGATTGAATTTAAGTAAATCGAAGATCTGTCTCAAGCAAATGGTTATTCGATCTCAGGTGGATGATCGCTGCACGATCAAATAACAAGCGTCGCACTCTCGTGCGACGCTTATAGGCTATTCCACAAAATATTAGGCTTATTAGGTAAGAAAGATTGAATAGGTTTTGCTTTTTGACAATACAAATGTAAGGACAATCTATGGCTGGAACCAAGGTAAAAATCTTGTTATAAAACACCAATCCCTGGGTTGCCATGATAATAATTTCTTAGATCCGGGGGTATTTATTAAGAATTATTACTTTCCTTGGGCTGAATTGCCTCTCTAATTTCTTTTTCTATGATTTCTGCCAAGTCGGGGTTCTCTTGTAGTGTTTTCTTAGCTGCATTTCGTCCTTGTCCGAGGCGGGTCTCTTTGTAGCTGTACCACGATCCGCTCTTCTTCACGATATCAAGGTCGGCACCAAGGTCTAGGATCTCGCCTATTTTTGAGATCCCCTCTCCAAATATTATGTCAAAGCTAGTACTCTTAAAGGGTGGCGCTACCTTATTCTTCACCACTTTAACCTTGGTGAGGTTACCCAGCACCTCCTCACCCTCTCGGATGGGTGTGCTCTTGCGGATGTCTATACGAACGGAGGAGTAGTACTTCAGTGCGTTGCCACCGGTCGTGGTCTCTGGGCTACCGTAGATGACACCTATCTTCTCTCGGAGTTGGTTGATAAAGATCACGGTGGTGCGACTCTTATTGACCACACTGGCTAGCTTCCTCAGCGCTTGGCTCATGAGCCTTGCTTGCAAACCTATCTTATTCTCACCCATCTCACCCTCTATCTCAGACTTCGGAGTAAGAGCTGCCACAGAGTCGACTACCACTAGGTCGAGTGCTGCGGAGCGTACGAGATCCTCGACAATGTCAAGTGCCTGCTCACCGTTATCCGGTTGGGAGATCCAGAGCCGTGAGAGGTTGACCCCTAGGCTCTCGGCGTAGAAGCGGTCAAAAGCGTGCTCCGCGTCGACGATGGCGCATAGACCGCCCAGCTTCTGTGCCTCTGCCATGGCGTGGATGGCGAGTGTGGTCTTACCCGAAGACTCGGGCCCAAAGATCTCGATGATCCTACCTCTGGGGTATCCCCCTACGCCAAGCGCCATATCGAGAGTTACAGAGCCGGTGGGGATGACCTCCACATCTTCGATACTCTCGTCTGCCATGTTCATGATGGCGCCCTTGCCAAATTGCTTCTCTATCTTATTCATAGCCGACTTTATCGCGGCTACTTTGTGCTCCTCTAGTGGGGGGAGTGAAGCATTTCCCTTGTCTTGCTCTTTCTCGGTTGCTTCTTGCTTTTTATCTTCAGCCATGGTTGTTTATTTCTCCTTCTCTTTTAGGTCTTTAATGATTTTAAGTAGCTGTGCGGCGTGCTCGCTGGTCTTGATGTCGCGCCCAGTCATCACAGCTTGAATGACTCCCTCACCATCAATGACAAAGGTGGTGCGCTGGGTGCCCATGTAGGTCCTGCCGTACATCTTCTTCTCCACCCATACACCAAACTCCTGATTGAGTGTGGTCTCCTCATCTGTGATGAGTGGGTAGGGGATGTTGTGGTCAGCGATAAACTTCTTGTGCGACTTCGCGCTGTCCTTGCTGACACCTATCACGGTATATCCTGCTGCCTGCAGGTCGCTGATGCCATCACGTAGGCTACAAGCCTGTGCTGTGCACCCTTTGGTATTATCTTTTGGGTAGAAGTAGAGGATTACCTTTTGTCCGGCTAGAGAGTCGCGTGTGATCTCATTGCCATCCTGGTCTACTCCAAGGTATTGCGGTATTTTGTCTCCTACTTGTTTCATATTGGTTATACCTCTAGGTCGATGTCGTGCAGTTCGTTCCATGGCAGTCCCTGCTTTGCCAGCTCTTCGAGGAATGGGTCTGGGTTAAACTCTTCTACGTTGAAGACTCCATGTCCCTTCCAGTGTCCTTGGAAAAACATCATCGCGCCCGTCGTTGCTGGCACACCGGTGGTGTAGCTAACGGCCTGGGCTCCGGTCTCCTTGTATGCTGCCTCGTGGCTACAGTTGTTGTAGATGTAGTAGGTGTGCTCCTTGCCATCTCTCATACCACGGATACGGCATCCGATAGATGTCCATCCGGTATAGTTCTCTCCCAGTGTCTTGGGGTCGGGTAGTACTGCTTTGAGAAATTGTATCGGCACGATCTCCTTACCCTCGTACATGATCGGCTCGATGCTCGCCATGCCTATATTCTGAATCACACGCAGGTGGGTCAGGTACTCCTCGCCAAAGGTCATCCAGAAGCGGGCCCTCCTGAGGCTAGGATAGTTCTTCACCAAGCTCTCCAGCTCCTCATGATAGAGGAGGTAGGACTCTCTTGGACCGATCTCTGGGTAGGTGATCGGCTGATGTATCTCTAGTGGCTTGGTTTCTATCCACTTGCCATTTTCGTAATAGCGTCCCTTTTGGGTCACCTCACGGATGTTGATCTCGGGGTTGAAGTTAGTAGCAAATGCCTTGTGGTGATCTCCGGCGTTGCAGTCTACAATGTCGAGATGTGTAATCTCGTCGAACTTGTGCTTAGCAGCGTGGGCTGTAAAGACACTCGTCACTCCAGGGTCGAAGCCGCAGCCAAGGATTGCGGTAAGTCCTGCCTCCTTAAATCGATCGTGATAAGCCCACTGCCAGCTGTACTCGTACTTCGCCTCATCCAGTGGCTCGTAGTTCGCGGTATCTAGATAGTTGACCCCACATTGCAGACACGCCTCCATGATGGTGAGGTCTTGGTAGGGGAGGGCGACGTTGATCACGAGCTCAGGCTTAAACTCCTTGAATAGAGCCACCAGATCCTCCACGTTATCCGCATCTACTTGTGCTGTCTTGATAGGAGCCTCCTTGATATTTGCAGCGATCGCATCGCACTTGCTCTTTGTCCGGCTCGCCAGCATGATATCCTTGAATATGTGTGAGTTCATCGCCACTTTCTTGGCGACCACAGTGCCTACACCGCCGGCACCTATTATCAGAACACGTCCTTCCATAGTCTTAGTTACTCTTATCTTGTTTGACAGTCCAACACTCTTTAATAGCTCCACTACCCCACATCAAAATTACG
Source organism: Porphyromonas sp. (assembly GCA_030532365.1). Classification (GTDB taxonomy): domain Bacteria; phylum Bacteroidota; class Bacteroidia; order Bacteroidales; family Porphyromonadaceae; genus Porphyromonas_A. Next base: position 3,185 of record JAUNLH010000053.1, on the reverse strand, counting down.
AAAATATATCTACTTAAACCATGGCGGTGCTATATCCCATTTTCCGAGTGGCTGGGTAGGAGGTGGTTAGGCTTTTATTACCCATGTTGTCGAAAAAAGATTTTCGAAGTTGTATAAAAAGGGGCCCGTGGCTCCGAACCACCTGAGATCGGAACTTCGGAAAATCCGAGTTGGGAACTTAGAGTTGTCGAAGTTCCCAACTTCGATACACCTAAGTTCGGAACTTAGAATTTCTAAGTTCGGAGTTTAGCTCCTTTTGCTACTAGATCTCGCACCAATAGAGAGCTCTAAGTTAGGTCGATTTTCTCTTTGTGTGTTGAGGTCGATGCCCTTGTATGCTCTCCTTTTATAAGCACCATCGTACTTAAATCTATAAGGTAGGTGTACCAGCACCGAGACCCCACCTCACGATCATTGGACCATGAGGTGGGGTCTCTCTTTCTTGACCTAAATGGAGTAGCGAAGTGGCTACTCCCGCTGTGGCATCTTAGTAGGGTGCCTTACTTTTTCCGTATGAGCTGTCCGATCCAGATCAGGAGGCACGCACCTACGATACTGACGATGAGTGTCCCCCAGAATCCACTGCCGGCACTGATATTGAGTAGGCTGAAGACCCAGCCACCCACTAGTCCGCCGACAAGACCTAGAAGCATGTTGATGATCCAACCCCTGCCACCGCCTGGCATGATCCATGATGCGATAGCTCCTGCTAAAAGCCCCACGAGGAGCGCTGTTAGAATACCCATATTTCTCTGTTGTCTAAAATTGTAAGTTAATTATCATCTATTTGATCGTCCGCTACCACAATAGTGGGGCGGAAGAAGGAAAAGTGAACCGAGCCATAGTGCCTCATCTCCTCGAAACTAGGCAGATGGCTAAAGTCGTTGAGCTTCGAGTGCTCGACGATTAGGAGTCCTCCTGGAGCAATGATGCCACTCTGAATGATCATCTGTGGCAGGTCGGGTAGCTCCCGGAGCTGGTATGGAGGGTCGGCAAAGACGAGGTCGTACTGCTCTCGCTCTGCGATCTCTCTGTCAGTCATCTCTTTGAGGTACTTGAGTACATCGTTGCGCTGTAGGGTGTAGTTGGGGTCTCGGAGTTCGGCAACTACTCCTTTGATAAATTGGGCATGCGCGTGGTCCTTTTCGATCGCCTTGACACTCCTGGCGCCGCGTGAGAGCATCTCGAGTCCCACGCTGCCTGTGCCGGCAAAGAGGTCCAGCGCACGTATCTCTTCCCAATCGATCTGGTTGGCAAGGATATTGAAGAGATTTTCCTTAGCCATATCAGTCGTAGGGCGGGCTTTGAAGGTGTGTGGCACGCGAAAGAGCCTCCTGCCATATTTACCACTGATGATCCTCATATCCTAGATAACAACATCTCCGGTGGCATGCTGGCTAAGAGCCCATCCGCCACACCGGGGTAGGTCTGGTGGTAGATATTCGTGATGGACTCTTGTAGCAGTTTTAAGAGGTCAGCAGCTCGGCTTTGCTCAGCGCCCTCTTCGCTCTGGGTGTAGAGCAGTAGGTGGTCGTCTGGAGTAGAGAGGTCGAGCTGTCTCCATAGTGCAGTGATGTAGTAAAGTGCATCGACCGCAGAGCTTGCTTCGTAGCGATTGGCAAGTTGTAGAGCGCCCTCGCTGCTGTACAGCACGTCGAGCGAGCTACCGACCCAGTAGACCATCAGTGCGTGGGGGTGCTCCCTTCTGGTATAGGTAGTGCACGCTGATATGAGTGGTGCTATGGGGTGTATGAAGTTTGCCATGGGGAACGACCGCAGGCAGAAGTCGTACAGCTCCTGTGGTACAGACCATATCAGTGTGGCGCGGATGCTCTCTAGTGGGGTCGAGAGGACCTGATGCCCCTCGGTGGCTTGTGCCAGTTGGAGCCAGATGAGAGGGTCACTTCCCTCTTCTCTCAGGTCGGAGGGCGCGAGCACGTAGGAGTCCCCATTATCGAGATAGATAGTGGTGCTCCGAAATGGCTGTCGCAGGAGCTCTGTGCTATAGAAGAGCTCAGAGAGGCTCTCGATACCTACCGCCTTGTCGTAGCCGTAGGTATGCAGTGTCTGCTGGTCGATGCTGGTGCCTCCACGTCGCTCCTCTACTAGGAGCTTGAGGTCGCCACTCCCGATGCGTAGGGTGGCATCCTGCCCTGATGCTTTGTCGGCAAGAGGCTTGTCGGATGCGGTATGTTGACTCTGATTTGGAGTCATAGCCTATAATGGTATAAAAAAGACGGCCCTTCACTTCAACTCACCCTTGGATAAAAGGGAGTTGGTAGGAGCCGTCTCTGTCTATCCTGTCGCTTGCGCCCGTAGGGATGTCCCTACAGAGCTATGTGTGGGAAGTAGTTACTCCCAGTTACCTGCGTTGTTGTTGATCTCAGTCAGTGAGCCCACCTTGAGTCCTGGGAACTTGTCGAGCTGAGTCTGCTTGTCTACGAGGTTGTCAAGCTCTGACTTGCTGAGATCTGAGAGGTAAGCTGTGTAGGGGACACTTGCCTGGAAGATCCTGATATTGATACCAGAAGCAGTCTGCACGCTGGCAGTATCCATGTCAAACTCCACGTTGGTGCCTGGGACGACTCCTAGCTTAGAAAGGTTGTAGTCGGCACCTAGTACCTCAGACTTAGCGTTGACGAGGACGGTATCACGTGTAAAGACCACTCTCTTGCCGTTTTGCTCGATCACGAGACCCTCTTTCTCAGCCTCAGCCCATTTGCCGGTAGCCTTTGCCTTCTTGATGATCTCTACAGCCTTCTCCTCGGTCATGCCCTTCTCGAGCTGCTCCTCAGTCAGCTCTAGCTCACGACGAACAGTGGTCACTGATCCGTTTTCTAACCAGTTGCGAAGCTCCTGGAAGTTGGCAGCGTGTACGTTGTGCTCCTGCTTGTAGGCTACCTGAGCTGTACGGATGTCCATCAACTCCTTGATAATAGCTGCCTCGCGTGCCTCTCTAGTACGCTGAAATGTGATAGGTGTCTCCACACTCTTATAGGTGGCCCATATCAGCCCTATAATAGCTATGACGAGTAGAATCTTAAATACGTTTTTCATGCGACAATATATTTGTTTATTTTTACTTACGTAAGTGCGTATTCCTTATGTATCATCTACAAAAATAGCAAAGAATATCCATTTCACGTACTTTTGGGTAATAAAAAATTCAAAACCAATGGAGATGC
>JAUNLH010000052.1 GCA_030532365.1 Porphyromonas sp. | reverse complement strand
TTATTCGGAAATGACAGGCCGACATGACTCAGACAACACCGACAATAATTGGGATATGACTTTCGGCACAAAGCGGGCAACCCCGACGGATGTCGGGGTTGAAGAGCCTAGCGAAGGGTAAGCAAGCCCCGATAGGGGCGCTGCGCCACCCTGGTTGACACGTTGCCCCACACCCATCACGACTCCGACGTAGGTCGGATGTCGCACACGAAGGGAATGCGTCGTGAGATAAATCGAGGTGGGGTTGTAAATTTCGATGCCTCGCAACGTGGGGAATTGGAGGTTGGGAACTTAGAAAAATCGGAGTTGGGAACTTAGATACATCGAAGTTCCCAACTTAGATTTTTTTAGTTCGGAGGTCGTGTATTACCTTCCTTATACATCGCATTATTAGTGGTATGGAGCTCCCTTATTTTTATCCTGTTTTTAGGCTTTGAAAATAGCAAAGACAGATCGAGGAACTATCTCATGAACTCTTCCTTGTTTCTAACGAAATGTATAATTTTGTTGTACTATACCTTTATCTTATAATCGTGAAAGATGAGATGAGATGAAAATAATTCGAAATTTAACTCGCCTACTACTCTTGTTATTTTCCATTACCTTTTTGACATCGGTTAAGGCTCAAAAAACGATGCTCTATAAGGGGCGTTTTGGGGGAGGCGAAGCCGAATACAACTACTACGAAAACAGTGATGGAGAGCGCATCTATCATGGAGCATTTACATTTTATAGCAGCTCTATCATTTCTCCATTTTGGTTTCATACTTATGAAGCTAAGGGGAATTACTCTCATGGCTTGAAAGAGGGAAGATGGATCTATCGCCATTTGAGTGGAACCCCGGATGAGACATGCAACTCTTTTGTGGACATAGCGGACTGGGAGGACTTCTATGTTGTTGATTATAAGCAAGGTGAGCTGGATGGCAACTTCATCTATACCTCACGCAAAGATAAGCATCATATAATAAGAACCGAGAAACTGACAATGAGCGCTAATCGGATCTGCTCAGTTCATAGCATAGAGAATGACCCGAAATCATTTCAGAAAAAGATAGAGATCTATGGTCAATTCGATTCTGAGGGCTTTCCGCACGGTAAGTGGGTTCGAATAGAAGTAAGTGATAATATTTATCGTAGCGAGCAAGAGTACCAGCATGGTTTCTTGATGAGTAGAGTCATGAAAAATGAATCTACTGGAGATATTATCTTTAGAAATAAAGAACTCGATATTTCCGATGTCGGTTGCCTACTGGAGATTGGGAAGAGTAGTCCAAAGCCAGTTATCATCAACAGAACTCATTACGGTGCCCCCAAAGTTACATTCTATACAGAACAGGGTAATAATCGTATCGATATGTTTCCTATAGAGGCAATTCCATTTTTCCTGCTAGGTACGTGGGATGGTCTAGTGCCTGTGAAGTCCGAACTGCGTCGAGGAGAGAAAAAGTTCCCCGGTGTTCCCATAAGGACAGCAGTAGTATTGGAGGAGAATATTGATCCAGAGTTAGCAGATCAGATCACTAATACGGATGTTAGGGAGCCACAGTTCCCTGGTGGTATAGATGCTATGTATAAATGGCTAAGTGACAACGTCGTATACCCAGAAATTGCAGCTAAGAATAATATTCAGGGAAGAGTTATAGTGAGTTTTATAGTGGAGAAGGATGGCTCTATTTCTAACGTAAAAATAGTAAGGGGTGACCCATCTTTAGATCAAGAAGCTAAGAGGGTAGTTAGCTCGATGCCAAGATGGGAGCCTGGCACCGTCGATGGTTTGCCTATGCGTACGAGGGCGTCGATTCCAGTTACTTTCCGTTTGTGATGAGTAAGCGTAGGTTAAAGGATTTTTCATACTGATCATCTAAAAAGTTGGTTGAAACGAAGCAATCTGTATCCTGAGATGAAGTAAACAGGCAAAGGGGTGCACATCAAGGTGACGTGCTATTGGCTATTCAGCTATTCTGAGCTATTTTCTTGAGATGTGTGCGAACAATGTTATCTTTGTATGAGTTAGTAATAATATAGGAGGGAGAGGGGGTCAATCATGAGTACTATCAACGAGATACAGGACGAAATCATCGAGGATCTGTCATTTTTAGAGGATTGGATGGATCGCTACGAGTATATTATAGATCAGAGTGAGTCTCTAGAGCCGATGCCGGAGGAGGATAAGACGCCTGAGCACCTGATCGAGGGGTGTCAGAGCCGTGTATGGGTAGCCGGAGAAGTGGATGGTGAGGGTCGTCTGCGGCTCCGTGCCGATAGCGATGCCGTGATTGTGAAGGGTATCATAGCCCTGCTATTGAGGGTGCTCAATGGTCAGCGCCCTCAGGATGTGGTGGATGCTGACCTCTACTTTATAGATAAGGTGGGGCTTCACGAGCATCTCTCACCCACTCGCTCCAATGGCTTGGTGAGTATGGTACGCCACATCAATCTGCTTGCTGTGCAAGCCATCGTTGGGGGTAAGGAGTGACGTCCTTGGGGTGTTGTCTATTTTCTTTTTTCGGAGAGGTGCCTCTGCTTCGCCCTACTGATGGAGCCTAGGTAGCCACCGTTGTGCCGCTTGGCATAGTCGTCGTACGAAAAGTCGATCGCTGTCATCGTGCTGACCACTAGGAGGTCGCCGATGACAGTCATGCAGGTGGTGCTCACGGTAGGTGTGAGCCCGAGTGGGCATATCTCTGGAGATCCCCCGGTGTAGATAGCCACATGGGCAAGGTCGGCAATAGGGCTCTCTAAGCTCCCTGTGATGCAGATCGAGGGGATGTCAGGTACCAACTGCTGAGCGAGGCGCACCAGCTCTAGTACTTCGGTGGTCTTGCCAGAATTGGAGACGAGGAGTAGGAGGTCATGGGGGCAGATGATGCCCAGATCGCCATGCTGTGCCTCACTGGGATGTAGGAAGAATGCCGGAGTACCTGTGGAGGCAAAGGTGGTCGCGATGTTGGCTGCGATCTGCCCTGCCTTGCCCATACCACTAGTGATCAGCTTGCCCCCTTGGCGGTGCACTCGCTCGACGATCAGCTCTACTGCGTCGTTATACTCCTCTCCTATTGGGATTGACTCTATTGCCAATGCCTCTCGATGTAGGATCTGCTTGAGGTCTTCGCCTCGTAGTTTGCTATTGCCTAGTTGCATCTTTATTCTCCGTTAGCTTTGATATTATTGGTAAGTTTGTCTCTAAAATCAAAGACAAGCATATTGTGGTACATATTACACAACCCTACTATACACATACCCTCCCCAATGGGCTCCGGCTCGCTCTCTTACCCACACGTAGCAAGGTGGTCTACTGTGGCTTTGCTATCAAGAGCGGCAGTCGCAACGACCCGACCCAGCTACCGGGGCTGGCGCACCTCGTAGAGCATATGCTCTTTAAGGGCACGACCCATCGGCGTGCGTGGCACATCCTCAACCGCATGGAGCGGGTCGGGGGCGAACTCAATGCCTATACCTCTAAGGAGGACACCTTTGTCTACACCACCGCTCCACGGCGTGAGCTGGTGCGTAGCATAGAGCTCTTGGGCGATCTGGTGCGCTACTCCACTTACCCCCAGCATGAGCTGGATCGTGAGCGAGTGGTGGTGGCTGATGAGATCAACCTTTACAAAGATACTCCTTCTGAGCAGATATTTGATGACTTTGAGGAACTTTTCTTTCAAGACTACCCTCTAGCACATCCGATCCTAGGCAGTGCGGAAAGTCTTGTGAAGATGGGTAGCGACGACTGCAGGCTCTATGCTGAGCAGGCTTTTGTACCGAGCCGGATGGTATTTTTCTGCATGGGGCAGGTGACGGAGCAGAGGTTTGTAGAGCTGGCGGAGCGGTATCTGATGGAGGGCTTTTATCCAGAGCTCCACACCACTACGAGCCAAGAGGCTGTGCCCCCAAAGACCACTGCCTTTACGCTACGACGCGACACCAAGACGCACCAGGCGCATGCGCTGATCGGGGCAGTAGCACCCAACCTGCACGATGACAGGCGCAAAGAGATGGCGCTCTTGATGAACATCCTAGGGGGGTCTAGCATGAACTCCCAGCTCAACCTGCTACTGCGGGAGCGGAGGGGCTGGGTCTATGGGGTGGATGCCAGCTATACCTCTCTCTCCGATGTGGGGTGGTGGCAGATCTACTTCGGCAGTGATCCGGTGCATGCAGAGCGGGCACTCGAGGTGGTGCGAGATGAGCTGGAGCGAATACGACGCGACGGGCTGAGTCAGAGTCTACTACGTCGCTGGATCAAGCAGAGCTCAGGGCAGTTGGCGCTGAGTAGCGAGCAGAGTGAGTCGACCTTTTTGAACTTCGGCCGGCAGATACTGCACCGCGACAGCTATCAGACTGTGCATGAGGCGATAGCGCAACTGGAGCGCATGACACCCGAGCAACTGATGAGCGTGGCGGAGGAGGTGCTGGTGCCGGAGCGGATGTCACTGCTACTCTACAAGGGTGGAGCAGCTACAGGAGAGGATGGAGAATAACAATGGGAGGCAAAGGGATATGACAATGATGAGTAGATGGATACTGGCAAGCGCCGCCCTAGTACTGCTGACGGCAGGCTCTTGCCAGGGAAAGAAGAATGATGATCAAGAGCAACAAGTGAGCGCCATGGTGGAGGTGGCAGGTATAGGCGAGCGCCCATTTGACGCTGAGCGTGCTTATACCCACATAGAGCGACAGTTGGGCTTCGGGCCTAGAGTGCCCAATACCGAAGCGCACAAGGAGTGTGCCTCTTACCTTGCGACACAGCTACGCGAGAGTGGTCTGGAGGTGACAGTACAGGAGATGACGCTCCAGGCATACGATGGCACTGAGCTGGAGGCTTTTAATATCATAGGTGCCTACAACCCCGAGGCGAGCCATCGGGTGATGCTCTTTGCCCACTGGGACACCCGCCCCTTTGCAGACCATGACCCAGCCCCCGTACGGCAGAGAGAGCCGATTGCAGGTGCTGATGATGGGGCGAGTGGACCGGCAGTATTGCTCGAGATTGGGCGCCTACTGGGCGAGATCGGACTGGAGCAGTTGGGGGTTGACATCATGCTCTTTGACGCTGAGGACTATGGGGTACCCGCGTGGGAGCAATACGAGGGCGACTCGACCGATACCTGGGCGCTGGGCACGCAGTACTGGACCAAAAATCCGCACCAGGCGGGCTACAATGCCGACTTTGGTATCTTGCTCGACATGGTAGGCGCCAAGGGGGCTACCTTTTACAGAGAGTACTTCTCGCAGGAGTATGCCGGCAAGCAGGTGACCATGATCTGGCAGACCGCTAAGGCACTGGGGCATGAGACGTTTTTTGTGAACCAAATGGGTGGCGCTGTGACAGATGACCACTACTTCGTGATCCGCAACATGCGTATCCCCGCGGTGGATATCATCAACCACGACCCTGACTCGAAGACCGACTTCTTTGGCCATTACTGGCACACCCACAAGGATGATATCGAGGTGATAGACCGAAAGACGCTACAAGCTGTAGGTGAGACGGTTTGGCAAGTGTTGCTAAATTACGATACAGTTTTGTCCGTGAAACCTTGAAATCGGCTCCGATTTTTGGTATCTTTATAGTCAAAAGAAGAAGTATCAACAACCACAATTTTTCTTGTGATAAGATGAAAAAGACGTTTGCAACACTATTGCTACTATTCCCTCTCCTCCTTGCACTCAGTGGCTGTGACACACAGACGGAGCAAAGCCCCGAAGTCAGGTACAGCGACTATGTAGACCCCTGGATCGGTACGGGCGGACATGGGCACGTATTTCTCGGTGCTAGTGTACCGTGGGGCATGGTGCAATTGGGCCCGACGAGCATCACAACCGGCTGGGACTGGGTGAGTGGCTATCATATCTCCGACTCTACGGTGATTGGCTTTTCGCACGCACACCTGAGTGGTACTGGTATCGGAGACCTGCTCGACGTGACCGTGATGCCAGTGGTCGGTGAGGTGACCTACGCGAGAGGGAGCCATGACGACCCCAATAGTGGACTCTGGAGCTATAGTCGCAGGTCTGTGGAGCATGTAGAGCCGGGGTATTACACGACCCACTTAGAGCGCTATGGGATCGATGTGGGGCTGACCGCGACCAATCGCATCGGCTATCATAAGTACACCTACCCTGCAGGTGCTACGGAGCGTGCGATCGTCTTTGACCTCGAGAATGGTGGTAACTGGGATAAGGCAACAGAGAGCTTCATCACGAAGGTAAGCGATACGAAGATCGAAGGGTATCGCTTCTCTACAGGGTGGGCAAGGGATCAGAAGGTCTACTTTGCTGTAGAGCTTTCTCAGCCCATGACCAACTTGACGGTGATAGCGGACGGTGCCGCAGTAGAGCAGGAGGGGAAAGGCGCAGTCGTATATGGCCGCATCGACATTGCACCCTCCGATGTGGAGGAGGTGCAGATGAAGGTGGCGCTCTCCTACACCTCTACCAAGGGAGCGTGGCGCAATATGGAAGCAGAGGATCGGGGCTGGGCTTTTGACGAAGTACGTGCCGATGCGCTCCAACAGTGGAATGATGAGCTAGGTAAGGTGAAGATAAGTAGCCACAGAGCCGATGTGATGACGATCTTCTACACAGGGCTGTACCACTCGATGATCGCTCCGTATACTTTTAACGATGTAGACGGCAAGTACTACGGCGCCGACCAGCAGGTGCATGAGGGCAGGGGGCACAATACGCTGACTGTCTTTTCGCTCTGGGATACCTACAGGGCGGCTCATCCGTTGATGGCACTGATCCATCCGGAGGTGATGCCCGACGTGGTGGGAACCATGCTCTCGATCTACGACGAGCAGGATGAACTGCCGGTATGGCACTTAGTGGGCAATGAGACCTACACCATGGTGGGGAGCCCTGGGATACCGGTGATGGCAGACGCCCTCTTGAAGGGGTATGTACCCGAGGAGGAGCGTGAACATGCCTACGAGGCGATCAAAGCGAGTGCAATGAAGCCAGCTCGTGGGCAGCAGTACCGCATGGAGCTGGGCTATATCCCTCGCGATAAGATGCTGGAGAGTGTAGCGTACGACTTGGAGTTTGCCCTCGCTGACTGGGCTGTAGCTCAGGCAGCGAAGGAGATGGGTCGGGAGGATGACTACCTCTACTTCCTAGATCGGAGCATGAGCTATCAGCACCTCTTTGATCCGGAGGTGGGTTTCATGCGAGGGAAGTCTGCAAGTGGGGTCTTTAATCCTAACTTCAACCCATTCTTTTCTAGCCACCGTGAGGATGACTATTGTGAGGGCAATGCTTGGCAGTATACCTTCTTAGTACCACACGATGTGGAGGGGCTGGTGGACTGCTTTGGCGGTGAGGAGGTATTTATCCAGAAGTTGGATGACCTCTTTGTCCAGCCATCGGTGATCGAGGGCAGCAATACTTCGCCCGACATCTCTGGGATGATCGGTCAGTATGCCCACGGAAATGAGCCAGGGCACCATACCATTTACCTTTACAGCATGCTGGGGTATCAAGACAAGGCGGCTCCCCTCTTGCGAAAGGTGATGACCGAACTATACCACGCTGAGCCAGACGGGGTCGCAGGTAATGAGGATGTAGGGCAGATGAGCTCTTGGTACATCCTCTCTGCACTGGGGCTCTATCAAGTCGAGCCTGCAGGTGGGCGCTACTTCTTTGGCACTCCTATGATCGATGAGGCAGTGCTGAAAGTGAGGGATGGCGAATTTGAGATCCGCGTGCTAAATAATAGCGACACAAACATTTACATTCAGAGCATCAAGCTCAATGGCGAGCCCTATACCGAGCGATGGATAGACTTCGAGTCGATCGCTAGCGGGGGCTTACTCGAGATAGAAATGGGTGCCACCCCACATCGGTGGTAATGAGGAGGAATGACAATGGAGAAGCGTAAAAAACTTGTAGTATTGACGGGAGCAGGGATGAGTGCGGAGAGCGGGATCGCCACTTTTCGCGACTCAGGAGGGCTGTGGGAAAATTATGACCCGGCGGATGTCGCCTCGCACGATGCACTGATGTCAAACCCCGAGCTGGTGGTTGCCTTTGCCAATGATCGGCGCAAGCAGTGTGCAGCGGCACAGCCCAACGAAGGGCATCGACTGCTCGCTGAGCTCGAAAAGGACTACGACGTCAATGTCATCACACAAAACATTGACGACCTACATGAACGGGCTGGGAGTACCAAGGTGCTCCACCTCCATGGTGAGCTGATGAAGTGCAGTACCTACAAGGATCCAGATACGCCACTCCCACTACCGAATGGAGTGCTTGAGATGGACCCTTATGCTGAGGATGAGCATGGCAATCGCCTACGCCCCTTTATCGTCTACTTTGGAGAGCCAGTGCCGATGATGGGAGAGGCGATTAGGCTGACAAGCAAGGCGGATATCCTCCTCATCATTGGTACGAGCCTTAACGTCTATCCTGCCGCTGGACTGGTGGACTGTGTGGCTCCTGGCGTACCTGTCTACCTCATCGACCCCAACGATGTGATGGGCTCCTCGCGCTTCCATCATATACGCAAGGGTGGCTCCGAGGGCATGCGAGAGTTTATCGAGATCCTACCGACGCTATGATGCAGTGGGATCGACTGATCAGCGACCAACGCTTTGGGCTGGAGTCATATAGCCCTAAGCAAGTGACCCGAACGGACTTCCAGCGCGACTACGACCGGCTGATATTTTCACCTCCGTTCCGTCGTTTGCAAAATAAGACTCAGGTCTTCCCCTTGCCAGGCAAGGTATTTGTCCACAACCGACTCACACATAGCCTCGAAGTGTCTTGTATCGGGCGGTCGCTCGGGACGCAGGTTGGACGCTCCGTACGTGAGCGATACCCTGACCTTTGGGCGGATCATGCCGACTTCGGAGCTATCGTCTCCGCTGCCTGCCTAGCCCATGATATGGGCAATCCCCCCTTTGGTCACTCCGGTGAGAGAGCCATATCTGCCTACTTCACAGAGGGCAAGGGACGCCGATGGGAGCAGCAGGTGAGAGACGAGGGAGGTCGATGGGAGGACTTTGCCAACTTTGAGGGCAATGCCAACGCCCTCCGACTGCTCACGCACGCCTTCAAAGGGCGAAGAGAGGGGGGCTTCGTACTCACCTACAGCACACTGGCATCGATCGTCAAGTATCCCTACACCTCACTTCACAAGGGGGTCGGAAGTAAGTTTGGCTTCTTTGCCACCGAAGAGGAGAGCTATGCCCGGATCGCAGAGCACCTAGGTATCATAAAGCTGAGCGAAGAGGGGGCACCTGGAGTCTACGCACGTCATCCTCTGGTCTATCTGGTAGAGGCTGCAGATGACATCTGCTACCTCATCATGGACCTCGAAGATGCCTTTAAGCTCAAGATCATCACGAAAGAAGACTGCATCGCGCTCCTACTCAACTTCCTCACAGAGGAGGAGCGCGACACAGCGGAGCAGGTGCTGGATAAAGTCAAGGATGACAACGAGCAGGTGGCTTACCTCCGATCCAAGGCGATCGGAAGGCTCGTCGATGCTGCTATCTATACCTTTCTCCAGCACGAAGAGGATATACTGGCGGGGCGCTTCAAGGGCAGTCTCGTGGAGGCGATGCCCGCAAGAGAGCACGACGCATACACGACCCTTAGGCGACTCTCTTTCGATAAGATCTACTACGCCAAGGAGGTGCTAGACATAGAGTTTGCGGGCTTCCGCATCTTCGAATACCTCCTCGACACCCTCATCGAGATACAGCTAAAGCCCGACAACGCTTACTCTCAGCTGTGGTTCAACCGCATCCCGCAGCAGTACGACATGCAGCAAGAGAGCCTCTACCATAAGATCCAGGCGGCACTAGACTACATCAGCGGCATGACTGACGTCTATGCGCTCGACCTCTATCGTAAGTTCACCGGCATGAGCCTACCCGCTATCTGACACACCCGCCAGCCATAGCGGTGCCAAGGGACCTCCGGTCTCAGTAAGCTCGGAAAGGCATCTTAAGCGGCTGAGACATCCAAAGTCGACTCATTGTGAGATCCGAAATCTCCCTCCTCTACCCTTCACCAACAGGCAAAGAGCGAGGGAACTGCGAGCAAAG
>JAUNLH010000051.1 GCA_030532365.1 Porphyromonas sp. | reverse complement strand
GTCTAAGTTCCCAACTTCGATGCACCTAAGTTCCGAACTCCGATTTACTTAAGTTCGGGTCTTCAATATTTGAGGCTAGAATATTCAGATGAGCTTATCTCGTATCCACTCATATTTATACCTGCTATCTACTGAAAGATTGATCCTAAAGGTCAAATATTTGGTATCTTGTTGCTCCTCAATTTTTATTCAGATCAGAAAGGAGACACATACGATCACCATGAGACAAGAGTTAGACTTTTTCACCTTAGATCCGGGGAGTGAGCTAAACCTTCCACTCGTAGATGAGGGGATCTTTGCTGGGTTTCCCTCGCCTGCAGAGGGAGAGATGGAGCCCGGCATAGACCTGAATAAAGAGCTGGTGAAGCACCCTGACACCACCTTCCTAGCACGAGTCGTCGGCGACTCTATGGAGGATGCTAATATCTATGAGGGTGATATTGTGGTGGTGGATAGATCGCTAGAGCTAAGCCACAACGATGTGGCAGTCTGCTGTATCAATGGGGAGTTTAACATCAAGTTTGTCGAGATCACAGAGGACAGCTTATTTCTGGTCTCCACTAATCCTAAATACCCTAAGATAAAAGTTGATCCCGCAGACGACTTCACAGTTTGGGGGGTGGTCACCTACGTCATTCATCGACCCAATAATAGGAGATAGAGATGATCTTAGGTCTCATAGATTGTAATAACTTTTATGTCAGCTGCGAGCGCGTCTTCAGACCAGACCTGCACGGTCGCCCAGTAGTCGTACTCTCCAATAATGACGGCTGTGTAGTAAGCCGCAGCAACGAAGCCAAAGCCCTTGGCATCCCTATGGGTATCCCCTTCTTCAAGATACGCCACATCATTGATCGGTATAAGGTAGAGGTATGCTCTGGCAATCATACCCTCTATGGTGACCTATCGCAGCGTGTGATGAATGTCATCAGGACTTTTGTCCCCGAGAGTGAGGTCTACTCCGTCGATGAGTGCTTTGTGAGATTTCACACAATGGAGCAGGCGAGAGCGCTAGCTCCTCGTATCAGGCGTGCTCTACTAAAGGGGGTGGGCATCCCCACCTGTGTAGGCATAGCTCCGACAAAGACGTTGGCAAAACTTGCCAACCACATCGCGAAGAAAAACCCACACCTGGAGGGTGTCTTTGTCATGGATGATGACGAAGAGAGGGCAAGGATATTATCCGAGATACCCGTGGGGGAAATATGGGGCATCGGGTCTAGGTCGGTGGCAAAGATGAATAGGTACGGCATCTATACACCACAAGATCTGCTGGCACACTCTCCAGCATGGGTGAGGTCGAGCTTCACCAAGAGTGGGCTCGACACCTACTACGAGCTACAGGGCATACCGCGTATAGACTTTAATAAGGTGGCACCACGTCTCAGCATCGGACGCTCCCGATCATTTTCGATCAAGGTGGATGATCCGGTATTACTAAATACGCTCCTCCTAGAGTTTGCCACAAAATGCTGTGAGGAGCTGGACAAAGAAGGGTTAGGGACACGCCGCGTGACCGCTTACGTCTCTACAAATAGGTTTAGAGAGGATCTGGCCCAACAGAGCGAATCAGCACAAGCTGTACTGATGCAGCCTACCAACTCACCTGCAGATCTCACTCCGGTGATATATGCGCTGTCTCAGCAACTCTACCGTAAAGGGTATGACTACAAGAAAGCCGGAGTCTACTGCTCTGACCTTGTCCCCACTCATCAGGTATTGAACTTTGCCGACGAGGAGCAAGACCGCATCAATGAAGTATCGGAGCTGGAGAAACTTATGAAAAAGAAATATGGCAAGAAGGATGTCCTATTCTCAGCTACACGAGACCCCTCCGTACTCACCTCTACAACTCATAGAGATCATGTCAGTAAGCAGTATACCACTTGCATCGATGACATTATCGAGGTGGTGGCTAAGTAGGTGCCAACTCGATATACAGCTAGAGAGGGCAGTGCTTGTATGAGCACTGCCCTCTCTAGGACATCAGTCGTATGACTGGTGGGTTACTTCTCCATCAATGCCTCGACAGCCACACGGAGCTGAGCATCCTCGTTGCGTAGGTCTTGCTCAGGCGTATTGTAGACCAAGATGTCAGGGTTGAGCTGTTGGTTCTCTAGCGCATTGCCCTCCAGGTCCGTGACAGTCGTCTGTGGTATACCAAAGACCAGTGCTGGATTGATCTGGCGCTCCCACCATACTGCAGTCATGGTACCAGGAACGGGAGCTCCGACTAACCGTCCTATACCCAACTGCTTATAGACCCATGGGAAACCATGAGCGTTGGAGTAGTTCCCCTCACTCATGAGGACTACAGAGGGCTTGAACCACTGTGCGAAAGGATCGCTACCGATGTACTGCCCACGTGGTGCAAAGCGGCTATACTCCTTGCCTGAGAGTAAGATAGCTAGGTCTTCGTGCAACCATCCTCCTCCATTAAATCGAGTATCAATCACCACAGCATCGCAGTGGCGGTACTTACCCAGCAGATCCTTGAATGTCTTTCGGAAGGACTCGCTGTCCATGCCCTGGATGTGGATGTAGCCTATCTTGCCATCGCTCCACTTCTCCACCATCTTGGAGCGCTGATCGACCCATCTCTTGTATAGGAGCGCCTGCTCACTTCCGTAGCTAATAGGACGGATGTGCTCCTCAACCTCCTTGCCATCTGTATCTTTGATCGTCAGCAGTACCCACTCACCCGCCATACCACGTAGGTAGTAGTCAATGGTCTTATCTGCAGCTATCGGCTCACCATTTACCTTCATGATGATCGCGCCCTCCTTTGCTACAGACTTCGCCTTATCCATAGGACCTCCCTTGATGACCTCTGCGATCCTCATACCTTCGCCCTGATAATCAAGGTCATAGAAAAGCCCCAGAGATGCTACAGGTCGTGGACTCTGAGTAGGAGAGACGCGTGCGCCAGTATGCGACGCATTCAGCTCTCCAAGGAGCTCTGAGAGCAACTCCGCAAAGTCATAATCATTATTGATATAGGGGAGAAATGCCTTGTAATCCTCCGCGTAACCTCGCCAGTCTACACCATGGATGTTAGCGTCGTAAAACTTATTTTCTACCTGATCGATGACATGATCGAAGATATAAGCACGCTCCTCAGCTGGGCGATGGTCAAATCTGGCTTCGTATCTGATCGGGGTCTTATTATTTCCCTCAATCTTGTAGAATGCGTTACCAAAGAAGTAGAGCGTCTTATCGTCCTTAGCTATCTTTAACATACCCACACCTGTATCTCCGAGCACGAGCTTGGTCTCCTTTTGTGCCAGATCAAGTGAGTAGAGGTTTGTAGTTCTATCGAAAGAGGCTAGATAATAGAGCATATCGCCCTTCTTATTCATCACATAGTCGCTCTGCATGCCACTTGATCGGGTGAGGCGAATGGTCCTATCATCACGCCCTTCTAGCTCAAAGGTAAGCGGAGCAACGACCTTAGGAGCATCCTTCTTCTCTTTGTCCTTCTTCTCCTTCTCTTTATCCTCCTCTTCACTCTCCTTCTTTTGAGCAAAGACTCCTCTCTCCTCCTTGTTTAGCAGGTACTGATCGTATGCCTCTTGGTCGAGAAACATCATATAGAGGTCGCGCTCCGCTCCCCAGCTACCATGACTGCGATAACCTGCACGGTCAGAGGAGAATATAACCGCCTTACCATCCATTACAAATCGACCATTACCCTCATTATAACCGCTCTCGGTGAGATTATGTACTTCACCACTACCATCAGCCTTGAAGATGGCGATATCCGTGTTATTCCACCCACCGACGCCTATGTAATCGGTAATGATCCAGCGTCCGTCAGGGCTCCAGTTAAAGCTCTGATCGCCATCGCTGTAGGAGTAGTTAAATTTCTTATCCATCACCATACGCTCTTGCATCGTCTCAATGTTGAGCACATAGATAGCAGAGCGGTCTCTTAAGAAGGCAACTTCCTTACCATCGGGGCTGAAGAGGGGCTGAAAAGAGGGAAGAGAGTCGTTGGTCAGCTGTTTCTCACGTATCTCTGATGCGTAGACAAAGCTCTTATCCTCCTCTCGCGCGATCTCGCTCATGTAGAGGTTCCACTTGCCGTCTCGCTCTGCTGAGTATACCAGCTTACGACCATCTGGGCTGAAGGTGAGATCCCGCTCCTGCTGGGGTGTATTGGTAAGGCGCTTCGTTGTATTATACTCTATACTAGTGACATAGACCTCTCCATTAACGATAAATGCCACCTCTTTTTCATTTGGTGAGAGTGCCACATGGGTGGCACCAGATCTAAGGGTTCTGTAGTATGTATCACGCTTGTCGAGGTCAGCTATCACCTCTACATTTACCTTCCTGGCCTCTCCGCCCAGCGGCATATAGTACAGCTCGCCATTCCATGAGAAGGCAGCATCGCCACTTTTGCTCACTGAAAGGTAACGAACCGGATGCTTGGTGAATTTGGTCAGTTGTACAGGACTAGAAGCATCCTCAATATCAGCTCTATAGACATTGAGTGTACCATCTTGTTCATTGGTGTACAGGAAACTCTTTTGCCCTGGAAGCCAGCGTGCTGTGCGGTTTTCACCTGCAAAGCTAGTCAGCTTCTGAAAACTCCCTACTCCTCCCTCTTCGGGCGTCCACATCCAAATATCTCTGGTGATCGAGGAGGTATGATGCTTCCTGAACGGATCTTCGTAGCCCTTAATGTCGGTGTATAGCACACGCCCATCCTCACCAACACTGAGCTCCAACATAGACTCTGCGCTAAACATGGTGGGGCGCCCTCCATCAAGGCTCTGGCAATATACTTGCGTGAATCGCCCCATGGGGAAGGCTCCCATCTGCTGAGCAGGTCTTATGTATGCCTCATAGAGAACGTGTGAGTCATCCACGAATGCCAGAGGGATCTCAGATGCACTATGATAGGTAATTCTCTGAGCTTCGCCTCCATAACGCGAGCTCACGTACACGTCAAAGCCGCCCTCTCTGTCTGAGGCAAAGGCTAGCTTGTCTCCGCTTGGACTCCAGACCGGGTTTTGATCGTGTCCTTGTGAAGTGATTTGGGTGGCTCTCCCCCCTTGCACCGGGACGGTGAAGATATTGCCCTTATACGAAAAGGCTATAACAGTACCGTCAGGGGAGATAGCAGTGTGCCTGATCCATTTAGGGGTCTCTGCTCTTGATCCATTTACAAAGAATAGTAAGGCTAAGAGCCAGACATACTTAAATTGCTTCATGATCTTCTTGTAATATCGAAAATTGTGTTATCAAGGACTTAGTGCCTCAAATTTACTATTTTTAGACCATTATCACCTCTTTATGCCGGCTCTTTGGCAGAAATATTTGAAATTCGACCACTTTCGAAATCAGACCTCTCTATAGTTGAGTGCTTCTTCTTTTTTAGCTAATTTTGCATCTAGGTTTCAGATAGTTGAAATTAGACAATTTACATGTCAGAGCAAAACCATTGTCATATTAAGGGGAAGAGATGGGCCATACTGCCAATAGTCTTCTTTCTCCTTGTTATACCTCCCATCGACCTACTATCACAAATAGTCTCATCAAGACAGATGGTAGGAACTGGCAACGAGGGACTGAGAAGTGCGATAATGCTGCCCTCGCTCCGTCTTGGGACATTTGACAGAGACTCAGCTCGAGTAGCTATGGAGCAGAGTGATGAGACTCTACGAGTCCTCCTCTTTGCCCATAAGCAGATGGTGGATGTAGACATCATAAAGGAGGGATACCATTTTACAAGCTCCTCAGGTACTAATGTTTGGCAATTCCGGATAACGTCTCCCAGTGCAAAGACCTTGAGTTTTCACTTTGACCAGTTTGAGCTTCCTGAGGGGGGTGCCCTATTTGTACTGGACAGCTATAGACCTAGAGAGACATACATCGGGGGCTTTGGTGCAGAGAATAACAACAAGAACAATACACTCTCTACTGAACTAATAGGGAGTGATGACGTAATCATTGAAATACAGTCTCCTAAGGGGGGGAATACTCCAAAGATACACCTATCAGAGGTCAATCACGGGGTGCGCGACCTTTTAAGAGCCTCTGGTCCTGTATTTGGAGGTACGATTCAGTCGTCTTACGACTGTACCCCAGAGCTTGCCTGCTTCCCTGAGTATGAGCAGCTAGGACGTAGTGTAGTCATGGTGGTTGTGGATGGTGTGGCACTGGGTAGTGGCGTGATGGTCAACAACACATCGAACGATGGTCGTCCACTCTTTCTAACTGCCTCTCATGTGATTAGCTCTAACTTCAAAAGCGAATATCGTAGGCAATACAAGGAGAGGGCGGGGAAGGTGGTTCTTTACTTCAATTACGCCTCACCTACATGCAGTGGAGAGGTACGCCCCAATACGTCACAAACTCTCTCAGGCGGTACGCTGATTGGAGTGGACGAGAGCGTTGATGCTATCCTAATAGAGATGAACCAGCGTCCTCCGATGGACTATAAGCCCTATTACACCGGGTGGGATGCGAATAAAGATCACATAGAGGCTGGGCGTAGCTATGTGAACGTACATCACCCAATGACGCTAACCAAGCGTATCAATCTATACTACGATAAGCTATCGGTCATCGATTATCCCAACAGCGGCGCTTACCCCTTTGGGAAAGGAAATCACCTAAGTGTGAAAGCATGGGATATCGGGACTACCGCTGCTGGATCGAGCGGCTCTCCTATTTTTAGTAATGACGGAAGTTTAGTAGGAGGGCTATCTGGAGGGCTGTCTTACTGTGATTCTAAGAATGCTGACTTCTTCTTTTCTCTCTTTAGGATCTGGGAGATAAACAGTGAGGGCTGCAAAGCGATAGTAGCTGCCTTAGATCCAACAGTACAGCAGGGGAGGAGATGTGCAGGGAAGGAACTATATGAGTCAGACGCCACAAGGGCTGTGCGGATCACTCATATCAAGAGGAGCTTGACCAATGAGTCGATGTTAAAGACCTATCCTCAGATGGATAGGAGTGATCTATTGGGGTCTAACATCCAGGCATCTCACATAGGGGAGAGGTACATATTGCCAAAAGGGAGTAAAGTATTTGGTCTATACCTTATTCTCTCGCTACCAGAGGGACTTTCTGCAGTATCCACCTTATTACCTCCTATCGAAGTATCATTATTTACACAAGAGAATGGTAGTGAGAGGTTTACTCTAAAACTACCGTTAGACGGGCTAACAGAGAACTTAGGCAAAGGCTACGACCGAGATGAGCCATTATTACATGAGCTCTACGTGTCTCTCCCCGCTCCATTAGTCATCCCTGAGGGTGAACGGCTTATCATCGGGGTGAAGAATAGTACTCTGCCTAATGGTATCAGTATCTTTCACCAACAACATAGCGATACCAATCAGGCATACAGCTCTCTTCATTACCGTACAGGAGACGTATGGAAATCTGCTACAGACTTTAGGAAGAGTGCCTCTCTATGGATAGATCCCGTGGTATCTGAGGCTGAGTTAGGATCTCTAGACAAGTCAAAGCAGCCATTGGTTACTATTTCATCTTATGATACTCAGCAAGTGATGCTGCGTACCGCGGAGAGAGCTACAAGCCAACCTCTTGATATGGAGGTCTATACTCTCCTTGGAGCAACGATATATAAAAGGACGTTTACTGAAGGACAGAGGATAATCCTATTGCCAAGATCAGTATTGGAGCAGAAGGGCATCATCCTGATACGCTATAGGTCAGGGGAAGAAGTACAGGTATTGAAGGCTATCTTCCCAGCGATTTGATAAATACAACATACATAATGATATAAAAACGATGAAGAGGTATACATTACTAGCAGCAGCGCTGCTTATCACACTTTTCGCAGGATGCAAAAGCGACCCAACATTCAAAATATCTGGGAGCGTAGCTGGTGCTAAGGATAAAGTACTTTACCTTGAACATGAGGGACTTCAAGGGACAACACTTGTTGACTCTGTAAAGCTTGATGAGAAAGGCGACTTTAAGTTTACGGAAGATCTGCCTGAATATCCTGATTTCTATAGACTTAGACTTGAGAAACAGCGCATACCATTTGTAGTAGATTCGATGAACTATGACATAGTGATAAACACTGATGTACAGAGCTTTGCAACAAGCTATTCTGTAACTGGTAGCCTTGCAACAGAGCAAATCAGAGAGATATGGCTTGCGAACCTCGATGCGAACGTTATGATCTCTCGTCTTCGCGATTCATTTAATGAGCATATAATTGATGAAGAGACCTTTATCGTAAAGCGTGACTCTGTACTAGACGAGTACAAGTCAGTAGCAACAAAGTATATTTACAACTTCCCCGGATCGTCTGTGGCATACTTTGCACTGTTCCAGCAAGTTAATGGTCAACTTATATTTAACCTCTATGATCCTATAGATTTTAAGGCATTTGGAGCTGTGGCGAATGTCATGAACTCGTACTATCCTGAGAATCCGAGGACTAAGCACCTGTACGACCTAACACTAAGAGCCCTAGCAGTCATTAGGCAAGCTAGAGATCTAGGACAAAGCGCTCAGGAGCTTTCGAATGCAGTGAAGGATGAGAAGGAGGTGCAAGAGATTGGGTATATAGACTTTACACTGCCTGACATGAATGGAGATAACATCCAACTCTCAAGTGTAGTGCAGCAGTCGGCAGCTACTTTACTCTGCTTTACAACGATGGATGCTGAATGGTCAGGTCAGATGAATCAAGTCCTAGGACTTCTATACAGAGAATATTCGAGTAAAGGCTTATCCATATACCAAGTTGGACTTGATAGCGACAATCATATATGGAGAACTTCCGTCGCTCAGCTGCCATGGATAAATGTCCAAGACAAGCACGGAGTCTACTCTAACCTCGTCGGACTCTACAACGTGAACACCCTTCCGACAATCTACCTAATCAATAGCCAAGGTGAGATCGAGACTCGGGTTGTGAGCCTAGAGGAGCTACCTGATCAGATAGAAAGAATTCTATGAGAGATACAAACCAACGGCGATACGACCCTGAGGATCTAAAAGAAGCCCTACAGACGCTTAAAAACGGCGGGTTGATACTTTACCCAACCGATACCATTTGGGGCATTGGGTGCGATGCTACGAGGTTGGAGGCGGTAGAAAAAGTGTATAAGCTCAAGCAGCGCGCAGATGCAAAAGCACTGATCAGCATCACAGACAGCAGTGCTAAGCTAATGGGGCTCATGAAGGATGTACCTGAGGTGGCCTACGACCTTATAGAAGCAACAACTACTCCATTGACCATCATATACCCTGATGTACACGGTCTAGCACAAAACCTATTGGCAGAGGACGGGAGTGCCGGTATCAGGGTGGTGGATGAGCCATTTTGTAGGGATCTATGTCAAAGGTTCCGTATGCCCATTGTCAGTACCTCTGCTAATATCTCTGGTGCTCCATCGCCATCGGTATTCGCTGATATCTCAAATGAGATCAAGGAGGGAGTAGACTATATAGTCAAATATCGCCAAGACGAAAGGAGCACTAAGAGGAAAAAGCCCTCAAGCATCATCAAACTCAAAAGTGACGGGACTTTTAAACTTATCCGATAATAGGTAATGGATAGAGAGGAAAGAGGTTGGATCTATAAGCTGCTGATATGGAGGGAGAAACACATCCCAGAAAATATCTTTGTCGGGATCCTTGCGTTTGTGATCGGAGTTTTGTGCTCCTTGTCATCTCTTGTACTCAAAAGTGCCATCCATTTTATTCAGAAAGGAGGAGCGGACCTTGTCACATTCAGAGGTTTGGACTTCGGACACCTCATCTTCCCAATAATAGGTGTACTACTTTCAGGACTTTTTGTGATCTATATTGTAAGGGATGATATCAGCCACGGAGTGACAAAGATTCTCTTCTCTATCAGCCAAAGGAAAAGCCGCATCAAACCTCATAATATCTGGAGCTCAATAGTAGCCTCATCGATCACTATTGGGTTGGGAGGATCTGTCGGTGCGGAATCCCCTATCGTGCTTACAGGGTCGGCTATCGGTAGCAACATTGGACGGCTCTTCCGCCTTGAGCACCGCAACCTGATGCTACTCGTAGGATGCGGTGCAGCAGGAGCTGTGGCTGGTATTTTCAAGGCTCCTATTACAGGCTTGCTATTCGTTATAGAAGTGTTACTTATGGATCTAACACTCACTACAGTAATGCCTCTTCTTATATCCAGTGTTACTGCAGCTAGCCTATCTTATGTCATCTTTGGGACAGAAGCGATGTTCCCCTACCTTGCTCTTGAGCCTTTCACGCTCAATCGCATCCCCTTTGTCATCCTCCTGGGAGTCTGTTGTGGTCTAGTATCGCTTTATTTCACCAAGATATCTTTTAGCCTAGAACAGCAGATAAAGAAGCTACCCAAGTACATGCAACGCTTCTTAATCAGTGCTGTTGTACTGAGTGCATTGATCTTCCTCTTTCCACCCTTGTACGGGGAGGGATATACAGCGATCTCCAGCCTTATCGAGGGTAATACACAGGAGCTAATGCGCGGATCAATCTTTAGTCTGAGCTCAAGTAAAGGGATCAGTATTACATTGCTTTTCCTAACTTTAACTCTTTTGACCAAAGTCTTTGCCACCGTTGCTACTAATGCTGGAGGTGGCTGTGGTGGTGTATTTGCTCCAAGTCTATTCAACGGAGCACTAGTAGGCTTCATCTTCAGTTGTGCAGTT
>JAUNLH010000050.1 GCA_030532365.1 Porphyromonas sp. | reverse complement strand
AACAACACAAAACTCAGCGTATATCCTACACGTGGAGGATAAGAGGCATTCTCCACATTCTAGATACTTCGGCTTTGACATTTCATAGGATCCTATGATACATCGTCACACACTAAAAGAGAATAAAGACATGGTGACATGTGTCATTAAACACTTACAAGAGCAATGCAACAATTGTTGCATTGCTCTTGTAAGTCTCAAATACAGATAAGTTTTATAGATATTCTAATTACTTCGTTGGAAGATATTTTGTGTATTCTGTCTCTTTGGAATACAATACAGGGCGAACTGAGTGACCCATAGCACGTTTATATGTACCATTTGAGTTAGAACCACCAGACCACCCGGCATCTCCATTCATTGAATTTAAAAGATATCCTCCGGCATGGTGATTCGTACGTGCTTGATTAACTGCAAAGAGTGCAGTGCTATTGTCATTACTTCCGTCTGCATAATATCCGTCATATACAGATCTTGACTTTGGTGTTGGTAGACTGTGATAGTATTGGTACCTCAAATTTACGCCTTGCTTATAATTCATGATCCTAAATCCATAAGGAGAAGGGTCAAAGACTGTCTTGTCTCCTTCTTGCATATGATCGGTTCCAGGTTCTTTAAAATTTGTTTTGGTAGACCAGGGGAAAAGGAAAAGATACATGTGCTGGAAGTAGGATACGCTACCTATAGGGAAAAGCTCTGAATTCCAAAAGGTTTGGTGTGCAACAATACGACCGGGGTTCTCTATCGACTCTTTCGTAGAAAAAGTAACGCCAAGAGCATCTAGGGCATTTTGTTCACCATCATTTCTTCGTGAACCAATTGTATTAAAAAGAAAATCATATCTCCTTCCATTACGATCGTAAAACTCTTTATTCTCATAAACCTTAAATGCGGGGAACGGATCCTTTCGACCCCACTGGTACAAGAAGCCAAATTCCTCCCAGGCATTCTCTTTATAATCACTTGTTACCGGTTTAAATGCTCCTATGATATGGCTCATCAAGGACATCTCCTCTTGATTAGTTGCATTCTGATTGTGTTTCTCTACTTTAATAGTAGAAGGATATTCATCTAATATCCAGATGTGCCAACTCCATAGTGTGGGATTAAGGTGTATCTTACCAGAACGTAGCTCCACCAATACGTTACCTGCCTCCTCCCCGGGCAGTACATAGATATAACCGGTAGAACCACTACCGACCTTTCTGAGATACTTAAGACCTGAACGCTTAACAAAGTCAGATTCATTCGGATTATTCATATCCGTCCAGACGATATCCAAGTACCAATTGTCATCATCATCCAACTTATTTAGTAAGAAGTTTGTATAGGGTATAGGCAGACCTTCTTTAGTTCCGTAGGGATGTGAAGTTGCATCTTGAATAAGTAGCGAATAATGGTACTGATATGCAGTATTAACCCGCGAAACTGGGATAAGTATACCCAGGTTCACACCCTTCTTAATCATATAGGTATTGGCTTCAGGTTGCTTGATACCTGAAACAATATGTACTCTAAACTGACGTGTAGGGAAATAACCTTTTGGTGATGAGATCTCGAAAGTTGCCCAACCTGAAAATAGTTTAGGGTCATCGAGGTCATTAACTGGAGTAAAGGGGACTTGCTTGCCAGAAAGGGTATAATCCGTCTCCTCTATGGGAACAAAGCCATTGCTCTCTACTATATTTCCTACTCCATTATCAGAAATAGCACTGACTAGTCTGATATTGTATGGCGTATTGGCTTGCACATAGTAGTACTGCTCCGTACCGTCCATAATATAAAGGCTGGCATCCTCATCTTCGAAGATACTATTTTGCAACTCTGATTCGAAATAGGGTATTGCATTGCACTCCTTCTGTATTAAACCTAACTGTGCAGACGCTTTATTGCCATTCTTAGTATCAGTAATAGATGCATACCAAGAGGCAGAAAAACTATCAAAATAAGATTCTTTTCCAGTGATGTCAGGTGCAGTCACTTTGTACTTGCGAACACCAGTTGAAAGCGTCTCGACAAAAGTAATCTTAAAAGGGTTATCAAAATTGGAAGACCACTCCGGCTCGAGACTATCAGGGGTACTCTTAAGATATACATAATAATAGGCACCAGCCTCCTCGGCGCTCATTCGATTGCCAGAACTGTCAAGAATGCTCTTATCGGGGTTAGTCTGGTCATATGCCTCTCCATACTGATTGATTTCTAAGAATTGGACAGGTTTGGTACAATCTTCATCCAGGAAGAGATCAATTTCCAACTTGTACTGGTCAAGCTGCTCAAAACTTAAGAACCACTTCATACGCCCTGCCTGGACGTAGGCTGCCTTTTCAGGATTCTGTGCATCGTTTTGATTTTCAGGGTAAAAACGATCAGCTGTGACCGATTTATTTACTGAAAAGGTCACATACATTTCGTCCGTATTAGTGTTATTTTCGGGATCTACAGCTGTTTTAGTATATGTGATCCAAGTCGGAAGGTTCTCTATAGTAAAGCCATCAGACCAAGAAGTACGCATCTTAGTATAGACATTTCCACCGTCACGGTAAAAAGTAAAATGATCCTTATTTACGCCGAGCATGTACTGGCCGTCGTAGACGACGTCGGACATATCGGACTCGTCCCATACGATGACGTTGTACATGATATTGGCGGCGGGGCCTTTCTTGGCGTCCTCTTCGTTGTCAAAACCGAGTCCGCCTATATTCTTAATATCCACCTTGTAGCGGTGGTTGCGTAGGAGTGGCAGGTAGGTGTACTTGGCGGTCGCCTCTGTGCCATCTTTCTTGAGAAAGTCGATACGGAAGTAGGTGTATTGCTCTACTGTGCCGTCGGGCGAACCTTTTGGCTTATAGCCGAGCTTAACGATGAGGTAGGGACGGGCGAGGAGCTTATTGATATCCTCAGGTGTGGTCTCCTCTCCATTCTGCGTGGCGGTGGCCTCGGGGTTATCCGTCTCGGGGACGTAGATCACCCTCTTGAGAATATTGGCTGCGATGTCGGAGTAGCTCGCCCCAGTGGTATTGGGAGCGGTATCGGGAGTGGTGCTGGGTGCCACAGCAGGAGGTAGTGAGACGCTGGTAGCCTTGTACTTTCCATCGTTGGAGGTGGTGTAGTTACCCCCTGTCGGAGCAACTAGTCCCTTGGTAGAGGCGTTGTACATCTTCACTTCCTTGAGGCTCCAGACCATCGTGGTAGTTTTCTTGGTTGCGGGGTCTACGATATCGGAAGTATAGTTAGTATTTGCTGTTTCATCAAAGTCCGCATCCGTGCCTGCATTACCCTTGGTGCTCATCTTGAGCCCTACATCCACACGTGCCATGGCACGGAGGAGGTGTATGGTGCCGATCTCGGGCACGCCCTCGGCTGGCACACTCACTTGTGCCAATTCGCCCCACATCGGGATGCCGGTGGTGGCAAAGTCGGTAGAGGCATCGGCGGTATAGGTGAAGGTCTTGAGCACCTCTGTCTTGGCGGTACCCAAAGTGACTTTCCTCACTTTCTCCGCATCAGTGAGGTTGGCAAGTACCACGATATTGAGCCCATTGGCTGGTTTGATGAGTGCTGTGAGGATACCCTGCTGCTGATTATCTGTACTGCGGGTGATCTTGGTGAGGGGTGCATCATATTGATAACCATTGGCATCGAAGATAAGGACGCGGGTGCCATTGAGGCGGAGTTCGCTCTCTTTGGCAACATCTATGGGCTGGCCTGCAGCACGTGTGGGCGCAGTGGCAAGCGTATGTGTCGCAAATGGGATGGTCACAGGTACAGCACCCTCGAGATCGACATCTAGTGTGCCCTCTGTATCAGGCTTATTGGGCTGCGGGGGGATACGATCTAACAACGTATCGCGACATGCGGATAAGCCCAGCATTGTTAGGAGGGCAATGGTCGCAGTTATGTACTTTGTTTTCAATAGTTTCATGGAGAAATATCTATCTGTAATCGTTTCTTTATCTATCATCATCTGTAGGGAGCTAATGTATCACTACTTACCATGGGATATCGACTTCCTGATCCTCCCACGTATCCACGATATATCCTAACTCAGAAGAGTAAACCCTGTCGCCGTAGAAGGAGAGGGCGAGGTGGTAGATGGTATTGCGGCGGATGGAGTAGTAGTCCTTGAAGTCGGAGGTGCCATTGACGAGCGGTATCCGATAGCGATACTTTTTGCCGGCATCAAGACCTAGTTTGTTCTCAAATGTGAGCTGGAGCCGGACGGACTTCTCAGGGCTAGAATTGGCATCTGCCTGTGTACCTAGGTAAATGGATGGGATGTAGAGGTAAGCCGGGGTGACCGCTTTGTCTTCGGTCGCAGTCTCAGCGGGGGTATTGGCAGGGTCGATAGCAATGAGTTCTTTCCCCGACTTGTAGGGATCGGTATCGTCCTTGGGGAATAGGCCGAGGGTATACTTGTCTCCTCCTGTGTTGAGCTTGGAATTGAGGTACTTGCTTCCTTTCCAAAACTCGGAAGGATCACTGAGCGCACCGACATTGAAGGTATAGTCTCTATCGGGGCTATTGATCCCGAATCCACCGTGACGCGGCAGCCCTTTGATGGCGGTGTACTCACCTGTAGCCGGGAGCAGGTGCATGCTGTAGACCTTATTGCCCTCTCCATCCGTAGGCAGTACCAACTCCAACCCAGTAATCGCATAGTCGGCTGGGCTGTAGGTCTTCCCATCAGCATCTGTGGTAAAGTAGTGGTTACCATCTGCATCCTTGTATCCGGTGATCAGCTGTGCGTCAAGGCGCGCATAGATCCGCTCCAAGGGGATCTCTGGTGCGAGCGGCTTAGTAGTAGGGACTGCGGGAACATGAATGGTCGCTCGCCCTACGATAGGGAAGTTCTTGGCAAAGGAGAGCTCGTCTGCGAGATTGTCTGGGCGTGCTTTAAAGATATTACCTCCGGATCCCATCCGATATTGGTATGAAGTGAGGGCACTGTAGGTAATTGTACCACCGCCGTAGACACTGGGGTAGTTGCGGGCAAAATGGTTATTGGCCAACACGATAAAGTCGTAAGTACCGGGGTGGAGGTTCAGCTCCATCTCCGCCATACCATCTCCCGTCAGCTTAAAAGCCTTTGCCGGAATCCGTGAGTTGGAAAACTTACCATCACTTACATGATTGTGGATAAAATTCTTAGTGGTCTCGTTGAGATAGCCGTCTTCCTTGTAGTAATATCCTACGTAGACATTTTTATTATTATTGTTGGGGTCTACCACTAAGAGGAAGAGGTCGTAGAGTGTACGCTCCGCACCGATGCCCTCCTTGTCCTGTGGCTTGAAGTCTCCACTTCCTTCGGGTGTGGTGTCGGTGGCACGGGTCAGGGCGTCGGAGGGGATACCGTAATTGGATATCCGTGTGACGACGCGTACTGTGCGCTTGCATTGCTCTGCCTGCAGCTCATCGCGGGATGAGAAGCTATCGTGACAAGCAGATAGCAGTGGGAGAAGTAGACCGAGGAGCAAGGCTCCACGGAGGAGCCTGCTTGCGATCTTTATATCAGAGGTAAGATGTATCATGGTTGGATCGTCTCTGAAGGTTCTTTGAGGTCATAGGAGCGGAAGATATAATTCCACTTCAACACACGGGCACGGACATCGATTGCCTTCTTCAGCGGATCGACCGGCATGTGGTCATCTGGCTCAGGGGCAAATGGGTTTTCGGGCTCGGGGATGATGGGGTCCGTTGGATCCATAGGATCGTAGGGGAGTCCCAGACGGGAGAAACCGGTGATCGTGAGGTCGTAGATGTTATTGCGACGGGTATCGGCATTCTTGACATAGCGATCATCGCCCTGACCAGCTATCTGAGCATTGACAGGAGCTAACCACACCATCTTACCGCCCACATAGCGACGGGTATAGCCCCAGTTACCGTCATTGAGCGCCGAAGTAAAATTGAGGTAAATCTTGCCGGTCTTCTCTCCGTAGTAGAAGGTACCTGCCGGATCTTTGACATTGACGGTCAGATAGCTGCCGGGCCAAGTGACCCAAACATCATCGTCTTTGCTCAGATCCTCTTCCGTACCGTATTTTTCGCTCCACTCGCGATACCGCTCTTGATCCAATTCGTATCGCTCGGGACCGGTAAGGTCGGGACGCGATTCTTCTGCCGTTGCGACGGTGAAACTGTATTTGCGTGCAGGGAATTCCGTCTCTTCGATAAACTGCCAGAGCTTATCGTAATATCCGTACTTGAGCCCCGAATTTGGTATAAAAGTGCCGTAGACCTTGATGTAGGCGATGCGGTTGTACTCGAGCTGTCCTCTACCGGTCACCTCTTGGTTGGTGGAGTTCTCGAGGAAGTAGATGGGCTGTGGCACATTGTTCTCGGAGGGTACAATCACTGGCTTTGCGGCAAAGTTATTAGCCACATCGGTCGTCTTTCCGTTGTAGTCCGATACCCGCTGCAGAAATGGGTGAACGTCGGTACCTTTCCACGTTGGGGGTACCACCTCAGCATCAACAAAGGTTTTGCCAGCGTACTCTGCTGTCTCCCTATCCATGCCTATATTCTTGCCAGCATAGTCACGGAAGAGGTAGGCTTCCTTGGCAGACCCCGCCAGCGCGTAGGTAAAGCCATCGCCCAGGGTGCCCTCTGTCATGATTCCCTCTTTCTTTATCGTTGCCGCCTTGCTCACCTGCAACTTCGAAAGAAGTCGCTCTACATTGAGGGAGAAGTTGTTTTTCTGCCCCGCCTCGACCTCTTCATACGTTGCTCCCTTTGAGAGCACAATGTTATTAGAGTCAGCCTGAGCGGTGGCACTCATGAGGAAGTTTTTGTACTTCCCAATGCCGTCAATGGTATCTACCAGCTTGCCGAAGTCTGAGAGCTTAACCGTCTTATTCTGCTGTACATCAAACTGCTTAAGGTCAAAGCCCTCACCATTGAGCAAGGTGGATAGGCGCATGCCGGAGGCATCACGATCGCTCACCTCAAAGACTGGGCTCATCGCTACTGTAGGGTCCTGTGCGCTCCATGTCAGCCCACTACTAGTCGTGTAGGTGACGGGGAGCATGTTACTGAAGAGCACCGTCATGCTTGTGACGTTTCCCTCACCAGCAGTACCACTATCTGTCGCTTGGCTGTCGTTGATAGCACGTGCCGGAGCGCCATCGGCCCGGACGTGCACCTCGAAGCGCATCGGTGTGCGCCCATCGCCGACAGGTTGGTCTGTCTCCCTGGGGTCGGTGCAGCTGCTGAAGCAGTGTGCTATGAGCAGGGATGCTGTGAAAATATGTAACTTATTCATCTTCATAGCTCAGCTATTAGAGACCGACGTTGCGGAAGACAAGGTTCCAGCTCTGTATGGTCACCTGTACTGCCATGTAGTTCTCGTTAGAGCCCTCAAGCCGGATGCGGATGTTAAACTCATGGTTTAGGTCGAGGTGGTCCTTAAATGGGTTGGGACCGCTAGCAGCCGCGCCCTCGTAGAGGATGTAGTCGTGTAGTGGGTCAAACTGGTAGACCACCCTACCCTGGTCATCGGTGATGGTGATGAGGTAGTCGCCCTTCTGCCCCGGTACGAGTCGCAAGATATCGTAAGTCACCTGCAGCACTGCCATAGTGCCATTGTCGTTGGTAGACTGCTTGAAAGTCTCTGTAGTCCACTCAAATGGGGTATCGGGTAGTAGTGTACCGTCGGCAGTATACTTACTATTCTTTGCTGTGAAGTTGATCTTGTACTGATGCCCAGCCGGCAGTCCCTCGATCTGGATGTTGAAGTGGTTGGTAATCTGTACGAAAGAGAAGTGCACAAAGTCGGTATGTGTACCCTTACCGTCACGATTCTCCTGTACCAATGGCTCCTTGGACTCTGCTACATAGAGCGGCCCTGCCACTGCCATGATCTGATCAGCTTGCTTCGCCATGAAGAGCACCAGATCCTCCTTCTTAGCTCCAAGCTTAAAGGCAGATAGGTCGTACTGGCTCATATCTTTAGCTGCCCATGCCACAAAGGTGGTGGTCTGTCCGGGGCGGTAAAACTCGGTAGTCATCTGATAACCTGGTAAGAACGCCACCTCACCCTCGATCCACTCGCCGATCAGCTGACCGTTCTCATCAAATGCGAAGACTCGAACGTCGTCGATCTTATTGTCTGGAAAGCTGATCTCGTCGGGTGTCCGCACGTCAAAGGTGAAGACCGTGTATTGCGGGCAGTCATCGAGGTCGCTCATGATATTCTTGTGGCAGCTAGTCATTGCCGACACAAGGAGCGCGGAAAGACAAATCTTCGAAAATAACTTCATCGTATTACTTGCTACTAAGTTTTGTACTTATCAAGTGGAGAGACAGCTAGGCAGCCCTCACTTCGTTTGTTTGGTGGATAGGGGGGCGATCAAGCCCGCCCTATCCTGTAATGACCTTGTGGGTCATCTATTGGTCAATGATTGCTGTCGGTGCAGTCGATCATTAAAGTTCAACCTCACGGTGTACAAGGTTCCATGGAAGGATGGTAGCCTTCACCTGCAGGTAGTTCTTATTGTCATCTACAGGATCCTTCTTATCCTTCTCAGGCTCGTCTGGATTCTCATCCTTTGGATCTGGAGTGTTAGGATCGTTAGGATCAGCAGGGTCGTAGTTCAAGCCAAGGTTAGAGATAGAAGTCACTTGCAATGAGTAGATGTTGTTACGACGGGTGTCAAGATAGCCGTGGAAAGCAGCATCAGCAGCAGCCTTCTGAGCGTTGGCAGGAGTCTTGAAGAGCATCTTACCATCTACATACTTCTCAGTCTTAGCGTTACCAGCCTTGCGAGCATCGCTCAGGTTGAGGTAAAGGATCTTATCAGCACCGCGATAGAAGGTCTTAGCAGTGTTGGCTAGGATGAAGTAGTACTTATCATCTGCAGGGTCTGCAGGAGTACCGTTATCATCGGTGAAGCGTACGATCTTCTTTCCAAGTGTTTTCATAGCAGCGTAGTCAGCTGGCTTTGTAGTTTCTACTTGGTAACTAGCAGCATCGTAATCAGCCTTAGTCACCTCGATCTCATCAATACGATCAGCCATATCTGCAGCTACAATGTTGACAAGTGCACTTGTACCAGCATTCCACTTGTAAACCTTAGAAGCATCTGGCTCAAAGGTCACATAGATCTTTGCGTGTGCAATGTCGGCATAGTCTACCTGACCAGCAGCAGTGATCTTGACTGGTAGAGAGTTCTCAAGGAAGTAGATACCGTTGAGGTTAGATGCAGAGTCGTATGCAGCATCAGCTACCACCTCAAGAGAGTTAAGCGTACCAAATTGAGTATCAGTAGTGAGGAGGGTCTTTAGCTTGAGGTCAGAAACCTTCTGGAGGTCACGACGAACATTGAACGCTGTACCAGTGAATGTTGTCAGTGCATCACTGTGAATAGCAGACTCGAAACCGTCGTAAATAAATAGACCTGTGGTTCCATCTTGAGTTAGCCGACGGTTACCAACAGCCTTGTCCTTGAAGAGGTAAACCTTATTAGCACTACCAGCAAGAGAGTATCTTGCGCCGGTTACTTTACCCTTGATGGGTGCATCATCCTTAACTTTAATACCAGCAGTTGGTTGAGACACCTGTAGCTTAGAAACAACGCGCTCAACCTCGAAATCAAGCAGGTTGTTACCTGGAGCTACATTCTCCTTAGCTACTTTGTCCTTGATCGTCTTAGACTCGTTTGACTTAGAAGACATTACAAACTTACCGCTAGTCACGAGTTTACCTAGGTCGTCAATTGAGATTGTCTTGGTAGCGACACGGTCAGCAGCTGCTAGACCAAGAGCCGAACCATTAACGACCAAGCCAGACTCAAGAGTACCAGTAGTACCACTGAACTCAAAGACATCGCTCATATAGAAAGAGCCGTTGGCAGTGAATTTAGTGATTTGGGTAAGTTCAGTTCCAGTGAAGAGCTGAGCGTTGTTCACTGCCTTCTCCTCAGTTAGGTTGTCAGTTTCTTTCTGATCCTCATTGATAGCTCTTAATGACTCTTCAAAGACTACCTGCCCGTAGTTGTCGGCAGAGACTGAGGGTGTAGGTTCTACACCATTCTCCTTGTCACAAGAGACAAGCGCAAACATTGCAGCGCCAGCGAGTAGCAAAGTTGTAAACTTTCTCATAGTTGTTTTGTTTGTTAAATAAGAAATGAATAAATAGTTAGTTTCTAGTCTGTTATCTCCTCAGAGTGAGTGATAGCCGCTGTAGTGGCTGATCATCAGAGCTCTGAGAGGTTGTGTTCTGCTTCTTTAGATCCCATCTGCCTTGCCTGCTCAAATGCAGCACGAGCACTGTCGTAGTCACCTGCGAGGGCATGTGCTACACCGAGGTTATTGAGTGCCTCAGGAGTGTCAGAGAGCTGTGGGAGGGTCTTGAGCGCTCTAGCGTAGCTCTTCTGCTCAAGGTCTGCGGCGGCACCATTGACGAGGAGGGTGGGCTCATTGGGGTAGAGCCTTGAAGCGATGTCAAAGACCTCTCTGTACTCCTCTCTGTCAGCGCCATAAGACCTAGCCACGAGGTACATCTCATTGAGCGAGAGTAGCTTCGGATTGGTCTTGAGGATCTTCTTTGCCTCCTCTACGTCAAAGGGACGTACCGTGTAGCTGATGGTGTACTCTGTACGGCGGATCTTGGGCCACACCTGAGCGACAAGTGTAGCATAGGTAGCACCACCGTCGATCGCTCTGATCTTGGCATCGCGGGCGTCTAGGTCGGGAGTGGTGCGGATGATCTCCAGCACCTGCTCACGTGCGCTCTGGCTGATGCCCGGCATAGGATGGCTGAGCAGCTCCTCAGCCATGCCCCAGTCTTCGCCGTAGCCCCTAGAGCTCAGGTCGCGTGGAGAGATGGCATGGCGTGCACCGAGGTACTGTACAAAGGTGGCGGCCCTCCTATCGGAGAGGTCCTTATTGTACGCTACAGAAGCCTCTGGAGAGGCGTACCCTACGATCTCTAGCTTGGTGGCATTGAGGTCGGGATTCTTGATGATTGCTACCACCTTGTCATTGACCTCTTGGAGCACAGCAGCGTTATTGGCATAGTTGGGGTCGATCTTGGTGTCGTCGACCCTAAAGCCGATGATGGCTGTATACTTGTCGGATCTGACCTTTACCTCCTCTACCTCAGGTACCACGTATGCAACCTGGAAAGCCGGCTCCCTGAGGATGCGGCTGCTGAGCTGTATCTCATTGGTACTCTTGTCGCAAGCAGCACAACCGATCACGTATAGCTTCAGGTCGAGCGAGGCATCCTTCATCCACTCTTGTAGTGGCAGGGTATCGGTGTAGCTGACACTCTGTGCCCCAGCTCTACGTGTAGTGATGCTCTTGGGCGTTGGGGTCATATAGTCCTGTGGGTTGCCGAGGCGGCGCTCACGCTCTATGACACGTGCACGAGTCTTGCCTGCTACAAAAAATGGCTCCAGCTGGAGGCTCTCATCGCCCTGATTGCTCTTGAGTACGGGCACAAAGATCCAGAGATCTTGGCTGCCGACCCTTATCTGATCGAGCTGTGCCACAAATGAGAGATTGAGCTGAGTGCCATTGCTTACGGTAGAGGTATTCAGCTGATCTAGCGTCACTCCATCGATGCTCAGACTGCTCTGTGCTGCAGCGGAGAGAGATAGGAGTAATAGTGATATGATGGTGAGTAAGCTCTTCTTAGTCATAGTGCTTGCATTTACTTGATTAGGTATATCAGTGAGATGGTGGCACGGGTCACGCCGAAGTAGTCGTACTTATCCTCATCGAGCTGTACACCACAGGTGGCACACTCATACTTGCGGTAGTCAGTACGTGCCCAACCACCACCGAGCGAGGTCTCGAGATTCCACCTAGGTGAGAGGACCCACTGATAGCCTAGGGAGAGCCCAGCACCGTAGAAGTTGCCCTCATAGCGGTGATCCTTAAATGCTGTGAGGCGACCTAGAGGGATGTCCCATGCACCGATGTTGTACTGTCCGCCATGTCCGTGCAGACCGAGGAAGGCGCCATTGAAGGTTTCGCAAAACCAATAGCGAAACTCAGGCTGAACACCCCAGTAGCGGAGCTCTTTTGGCTCCTCAAACTTCCAAAGGTTCATCGCTCCGCCTAAGTCTAGAGTCCACTTATCTCCTAAGCGCATCTCTAGAGCTGCATTGGGCGAGCCCATGAGTGCCCAGTTGGCGAGATTGGTCTTCAGACCTACTTTCTGCCCGCTTGCAGTCAAGGAAGCGACAAGTAGGAGACACATTATTGCCCACTTTCTCATATTCAAATATCTATTATCCATTGATTAACAATCATTCCACTTCAACCGTACGCTCCACTCCCGGGTACATTTAGGACCCAGGGCTAAGCACCGATCACCACTTGGAGTACACGGCTTGATCATCAAGGTGTCATCCGAGGTGTCGTGTATATATGTAGGGTTAGACTTCTTCTAGTAGAGTCTGCAATTATATGGGTGCGCGGGGAGGTTCTTTCCTTTACAGCGCGATAGGTCTTAAAGACGCACCACTTGCGATATGCCTCCCTCTCTGAGGCTTGGGGTGTGCGGGGGGGGGGGGGGGGTGACAAGAAAAGGGTATTTATTAGCGATCCAAATTATTGGAAACCG
Organism: Porphyromonas sp.; assembly: GCA_030532365.1. GTDB lineage: Bacteria > Bacteroidota > Bacteroidia > Bacteroidales > Porphyromonadaceae > Porphyromonas_A. Next base: position 70 of record JAUNLH010000050.1, on the reverse strand, counting down.
ACCACACTTTAAAAGGCAACGAAACCTTTAAAAGCAAACATAAAAAAAAAAATAAATAAAAACCTAAACT
>JAUNLH010000049.1 GCA_030532365.1 Porphyromonas sp. | reverse complement strand
AGAATTTCTAAGTTCCCAACTTCGTTGCATCTAAGTTCCGAACTTAGACGCATCGAAGTTCCCAACTAAAATTTACGGAGGTTCCGAACTCAGATAATTACCACCTCCCTCCATTAAATTTGCGCGCCCCAAACTCGGGCCAGTACGACGTCCGACCTACGTCGGAGTCGCGTGGGGGTGAGTGGCACGATATACCAGGGTGGCGCAACGCCCTTGTCGAGCATTGCTTACCCTTTGCTAGGCTCTTCAACCCCGACAAAGGTCGGGGTTGTCGTTTGTCTGTCTCGAGTGGTGTGTCATCCGCGGGTCGGGGTTGTCACTTGTTCGCGGTTGGGGTTGTTGTATTGTATTACCGTGATTAAGATTCCTTTCCGTTGGGGTTATTTCGTATCCTGACTGGCATGTGGGGTGAATCAGATTGTGACGTGTGTGATGACCGCAATGGGGACGATCCCGACGGAGGTCGGGATCAAATAGCCTAGCGAAGGGTAAGAGGCGAAGCCTCGCCACCCTGGTATCAATGGGAGCCTCCCACATTTCGACTCCGACGCAGGTCGGATGTCGTACCTCTCATGATCCGGAGCTAGTAAAAAATGGAGTTCCGAACTTAGATTTTCTAAGTTCCCAACTTCGATGCGTCTAAGTTCCCAACTTCGACAACTCGAAGTTCCCAACTAAAATTTACCGAGGTTCGGAGTGGGGTTTTCTTTATGATTGATGGCGATAGTTTTTAGGGTTAACTTCAGGTTGTGTACCTTGCGGTCATTGATTGTTTCTTGACCGTTAGCCTCTCAAAAAATCTTCCACACTCTTCTCGATGGAGATGGGGGCGGAGTTGCTCACAATGTCCGAATTCGTTATCTTGTTATCTCAAGAATAGGTAAGAGGAACTATGAAGAGAGGATACAAGCTAGATGAGCTAAATGATGTGGGCGAGCTGTTGCGCTCTTTGTTGCGTACGGAGCATGGGCTGACGAGTGATGAGGTCCATCTGCTCTTGGAGAGGCTTCGTGGTTTTGAGGAGCAAGGGCTGTATGAGAAGGATGACTTCGGTATGGATGCCCTCACGCGCTCCCTTCTGACGGCTCACGTAGTGGTCGAGGAGATTGGTCTTGAGGGGTGTGGCGTCTTGACGGCAGTGCTATTGCAGAAGCCTGTGCATAAGGGTGTCATCTCTCTTGAGCAGGTACGGAAAGACTTCGGTGATGATGCTGCGGTGCTGCTGGAGCTCCTGCTCAAGGTGGGGAAGCTCTATGAGAGAGATCACATCGTTACGAGCGAAAACTTTAGCCACTTCCTCCTCTCTTTTGCCGAGGATGTGCGTGTGATCCTTATACTTATCGGTGATCGCTTGGTCAACCTCCGATTGGCCGGAAAATTTCTCGACGAGCAGGCAAGGATCGACCTTAGCATGGAGGCGTCTTATCTCTACGCACCTCTGGCGCACCGGCTTGGGCTTTACAATATCAAGAGTGAGATGGAGGACCTCTGTCTGAAGTATACCGATAGGGAGACCTATGACTTTATCAAGGTGAAGCTAAGCCAGACCAAAAAGAGCCGTGACCGCTACATTGCTTCCTTTATCACCCCGATTGAGGAGAAGCTGAGAGAGGCGGGGCTTAAGTTTGAGATCAAAGGGCGCACCAAGTCGATCTCCTCTATCCGGAATAAACTTAAGAAGCAAAACATTGAGTTTGAGGCGATCTATGATCTCTTTGCCATCCGTATCATCCTCGACGTGCCACTCAAGAAGGAGCGTGAGCAGTGCTGGAGGGTCTACTCAGTGATTACGGATATGTACCAGCCTAACCCTAAGCGACTCAAAGACTGGATCTCTGTACCTAAGAGCAACGGCTATGAGAGCTTGCACATCACCGTGATGGGCCCTGAAAATCGCTGGGTGGAGGTGCAGATACGCTCGGAGCGGATGGATGAGATAGCGGAGAAGGGGCTTGCTGCCCACTGGCGCTATAAGGGGATCAAGAGCGAGCGAGGGCTCGATGAGTTTATGACTGAGGTGCGTGAGGCGCTGGAGCAGAAGGATAAGTCGTCGGAGGATGTGATCAGCGACTTTAAGCTCAGCCTCTACGACGAGGAGATATACGTCTTTACCCCCAAGGGAGACTTGATCAAGCTACCCAAGGGAGCCACTGTGCTGGACTTTGCCTTTGCTATTCATACCAATGTGGGCTGTAAGACCGTCTCGGCTAGGGTGAACGACCGCAACGTGGGCATACGACATACGCTGCAGAATGGTGACACTGTGCGGATCAATACCTCCTCTACGCAGGAGCCTAAGGCCGACTGGTTGAATATCGTTGTGACGAGCAAGGCGAAGAGTAAGATCAAGCAACTGCTGCGCGCTCAGTCGCAGGCGAAGGTGGATCTGGTGCGTGAGGAGATCCAGCGCCGTATGCGCAATCGTAAGCTCGACTACGACGAGGCGATCTTTACAAGGCTTATCAAGCGCAAGGGATACAAGGCGACGACAAACTTTTACCTCGACGTGAGCGCTGGTCATACGGAGCTCGGTGCGCTCCTTGATGAGTACAAAGCTGAGCTTGACAAGCAGGTGAGCGGTAGTGATGAGGCAGAGCACCTCTCGGCGGATAGCTTCATCACCACTACGGTGCCCGAGCAGATCGTCAACGAGGGTCCGGAGGTGCTGGTGATCGATAGCGGTCTTACCGGTATCGAGTATGAGCTGGCGAAGTGCTGTAACCCGATATTTGGCGATAAGGTATTTGCCTATCCCTCTAAAAATGGGATCAAGATCCACAGGATGGATTGCCCCAATGCTCCGGAGCTCTTTCGTGAGTATGGGCACAAGGTGTTGAAGGCACAGTGGGCGGGGGAGAAACAGGATGGCTACGAGGTGCTGGTGCGGATCGTGGGTAATGACGACATCGCAGTGGCAAATAACATCACTAGCCAGATCAGCAAGTCCTCCAATATCACACTCCGGCGCTATAATATCGAGTCGCTGGATGGGCTATTTCAGGGCTACTTTTATCTCTATGTGCAGTCGCTCGGAGCGCTGAATACCCTGATCTCTAAGCTCCGGACTACCAAGGGGGTGAAGCAGGTGGACCGTATCGACCAGATAGGAGAGTAGGCGCTTGTGCTCTCAAACTGCGGCTATCGTGCCAAAATGGGTACCTTTGCACGGTATTTTGAGTTTCAATAGTAATGCTAGATAAGAGAGAAGTGGCAAGACCTTTTAGTGACAAGAAGGTGGCTTTTTATACCTTAGGTTGTAAACTCAACTTTGCAGAGACGAGCTACCTCGGTGGCGCCTTGATGGAGCTGGGGATGCAGAGCGTGGAGGAGGGAGAGCAAGCTGACTACTGCATCGTCAACACCTGCTCGGTGACGGAGCTGGCAGATAAGAAGAGTCGGCAAGCCATCCGCAGACTGCACCGACAGCACCCGGGGGCTCATATCATCGTGACCGGGTGCTATGCGCAGCTTCAACCCGAGGAGATCGCAGATATAGAGGGGGTGGACCTAGTACTCGGTGCGAGGGAAAAGGGGGAGCTGGTGAGATATGTGACCCAGATGGAGGAGGAGGGTAGTTATGGTCATACCGGTATCCTGCACACTCCGATCGGGGAGGTGGATAGATTTGCTCATGCAATCTCGAGTGAAGGACGTACGCGACACTTCCTTAAGGTACAGGATGGCTGTGACTACCACTGTAGCTACTGCACCATACCAATGGCGAGAGGAAAGAGTAGAAATGGGAGAATCGAGGAGCTGGTAGCTGAGGCGCAGGGAGTTGCCAATGCCGGTGGGCGCGAGATCGTGCTCACAGGCGTCAACGTGGGGGACTTCGGTAAGAGTACCGGCGATACTTTTCTGGAGCTGATAGAGGCACTGGATCGGGATGTCCATGGGATAGACCGCTTTAGGATCTCCAGTATTGAGCCAAACCTGATTACCGATGAGGTGATTCGATTTGTTGCTGGCTCTCACCACTTTGCACCCCACTTTCATATACCTCTACAGAGCGGTTCGGATGCCGTGCTAGCTCTGATGAGACGGCGCTATAGGAGGGAAGTCTTTAGGGAGCGAGTGGAGCTGATCAAGTCGCTCCTACCGGATGCATTTATTGGCGTTGATGTGATAGTCGGTATGCGAGGGGAGCAGGAAGAGGACTTCCAGGATAGCTATGACTTCATTGCGAGCCTGCCTGTCAGCAAGCTCCATGTCTTCACCTACAGCGAGCGACCAGGCACCGACGCTCTCGCTATAGAGCATGAGGTGTCGCCCGAGCATAAGCACGAGAGGAGCCAGAAGCTCCTGAAACTGAGCGAGGAGAAGCATCGCGCCTTTTACCAAACTCAAGTGGGGCAGACCCGCCGATTGCTCTTAGAGCACGCTGAGATGGGTGATTGGCTCTACGGATTTACAGAGAATTACGTCCGTGTACGGGTGCCCTACCAGGCGGACTTGCAAGGCGAGGTGGTGTCTGTGCGGTTGTCAGCGATCGCTGAAGACGAACCTGAGGTGATGGAGGGTGAGATAGTAGGATGAGCCAATTTTCACGGAAAGATCGTTTTTGGGGCGAGATCATCTATGGCATCATGTGGCTCTTCGGTCAGTTGCCTGCATGGTGGCATTACTTCTGGTCGTTTTTGCTCTCCTACGTGCTACAGTATCTCGTGGGCTATCGACGGGAAGTCGTGCGTGACCAGCTTGCACTCTCCCTTCCGGAGAAGTCGGAGGAGGAGCGCTGTGAGATAGAGCGTGGAGTTTACCGACATCTATGTGACATTGCGGTGGAGTACATCATGCTGGCAGGCTTCTCCAGAAGAGCGATGTTGCGACACTTGGAGTCGGATAACATCCGAGATCTGCTCGGAGAGCTCCATGAGAAGGGGCATAAAAACGTCTTCCTTGTACTTGGGCACTACGGCAATTGGGAGTGGCTCTCCGGCTTTCAGGCGATGTTGCCGATGACTCAGCTCTATGTCTTGTATCAGAGACAGCATGGTATCGCCAACTTTCTATTGTACAAGCTGAGGTCGAAGTTTGGAACTCAGTTGCTAGAGAAGAGAGAGTCGGTGAGAGATATCTTGCGACTAAAGGACGACCAAGACCCCAAGACGGTGATATTTGTCGCGGATCAATCGCCAGGGCTCAATAGCATTCATCTCTTTGTAGACTTCATGAAGCGAGAGACCGCCATGTATACCGGTATGGAGAGCCTTGCACGCAAGCTCCGTTGTCCAGTGGTATATGCCGATATCTGGCGTCCGAAGAGAGGGCACTACCGCCTTGAAGGTGAGATGATGACGGAGGACGCCTCGCAACTCCCTGAGTGGCAGTTGTCGGCGGACTTTATGCGGAGGTTAGAGAAGACGATCATGCGTCAGCCCGAGCTCTGGCTTTGGTCTCACCGCCGTTGGAAGCACAGCTACGAGTCGGTGAAGAGGGCATACCCGCATAAGGAACTTGCAAAGCTATGAAAGATGTCGCGGTAGTTATCCTCAACTGGAATGGGGTCTCGCTCCTATCGGAGTATCTACCTGAGGTGTTGCGTTGTACCCCCTCGGATATCGCGGAGGTGGTAGTCGCCGACAACGGTAGTACGGATGGATCGCTCGCTTACCTCGAAGGGATCGATGACGTACATGTCATTAAGCTCGAGCAGAACTACGGTTTTGCTGGTGGCTATAATAGGGCTATCGCTCAATTGGATCACCGATATATCCTCCTCCTCAATAGCGACGCGCGTCCGACGGAGGGGTGGCTCAGACCGCTCTACGACCTAATGGAGGAGGATCCTCAAGTGGTAGCGGCTCAGCCCAAGATCCTATGGGAGCGACAGCCAGAGTGCTTCGAGTACGCTGGCGCACTGGGTGGCTATCTCGACAAGTGGGGGTATCCCTTTTGCCGGGGACGCATCTTCGACACCCTTGAGCACGATGAGGGGCAGTACGGAGAGGCACCTCTGGAGGTTTTTTGGACCACGGGAGCTGCCATGATGGTGCGTAGAGAAGCCTTTGTAGCTGCAGGTGGCTTTGATGAGCGATACTTCGCGCATCAAGAGGAGATCGATCTCTGCTGGCGCTGGCAGTGCACTGGCTACCAGCTGAGAGCCGTGCCGACGAGCGTTGTCTACCACCTTGGGGGCGCCTCCCTTGGAGCTGAAAACCCACGAAAGACCTATCTCAACTTTCGCAATAACCTACGAATGCTCTACAAGTTACTCCCCAAGCGTCATCTCTACACGACACTCCTCTGGCGCTTCCTTCTAGATCACGTGGCTGCGATAGCCTTCTTGTGCCAGGGAAAGTGGCAAGACGCCTGGGCGGTTGTTAGAGCCGACTGGACCTTTATCTGCGAGCCCAAGGCGCGCCCCACTGGGCTAGACCGAGACCGTGGTTACAAGCAACTCTACCCTTACAGCCTACTTTGGCGCTACCACATACACGGAGAAAGGTATTTCTCACAACTAAGATCACCCCAATCATGATGCGACTACTCCCCATATTTCTACTATCATCGCTCTTGCTCCTAACCAGTTGCGAGAGCAAGGAGTCTAGAGCTGCGAAGCAACTCCTATCGGAGGCGGAGCAAAGCTTAGCCGATGAGCGCTACGACGATGCTCTAATCCAGCTCGACAGCCTACACAACACCTATCCCAAGGCACTCCAAGAGCGCAAGGTGGCGATGGCACTAGCGAGAGAGGTGAAGATGCAACAAGGCAGACGCGACTCTGCGTACCTGCAGCCCCTCTTGGAGCAGACTCTTCACGCTGCAGATAGCATGTACCTCGCCTTTACCCTCATCGAGGCGAAAGGTATGGCTGATGAAAACGTGATCCGCTACCAGGGCTACAACCCAGCCAAGGCCCAGCCGGAAGTCTCCTTTCTCGACATTTACATCGACAGCAAAGGCACCCTAGAGCTTGTGGCAGGGCGCTCTGGATTTGCTCCCATTGGGGTCGAGTCGATCAAGATCATGGATACTAAGAGTGGCTCCTATGTACTGAGCGATACGATCCCCTACGATGGTGGTATGAACTACCGCTATGAAAACCTTGGCAGACACTACGAGCGCCTCACATTTTCCGATGACAGAGCGGCAGAGCTTGCCTCCTATGTCGCGTCAGCTCCGGATGGGGCTAATTTGCGCGTAGACTTCGGACTCGGAGGAGAGAGACGTGGAGGAGCCTTCACGCTCACACGCACTGCTGTAAAGGCGATCAAGCAGACTTATACCTACTATGCTACCCTCAAGAGCATAGAGGATATGCAATTACAACTGAAAAAATATGAGAAGAGAAAAGAAATCTACACTCAGCCCTAAGGAGCGGCATGCCCGCAAGCTACGCGCCTCGAAGGTCAATGTAATCACCAACCTAATACTCCCACCTCTCAAGCTCACAGTTGGGATCTTAGGCAATAGCTCTGCGCTTATTGCAGACGCCATCAACTCGATAGGCGACGTCATCACCTACGCTACGATGCATCTATTCCTCAAGATCTCTGGCAAGCCCAAGGACCGTGATCACAAGTACGGTCATGGCATGTACGAGGTGATCGCTACCTTTGCTCTTGCAGCGATGATGGTAGTAGTCGCTGCGCTCATTATGGCAAAGTCTGCCAAGACACTCTACCTCTACTTCAGCGAGGAGGTACTGCCGGAGATTCCGAGCTGGAGTGTCGTGGGTGTCGCTATCTTCACAATAGTCGTCAAGGTTGCACTCTACTACTACACCAGGCGGGAGGCACAAGCCACCAAGAGCGATGGGCTGATGGCTCAAGCTATGGATCACAAGAGCGACACCTTCACTGCATCTGCTGTAGTCATCGGGGCTGGCGGCGCCATTCTTATCGGTGGTATGGGTGCTCTTCTCGAGCCTATCGCTGCCTTTATAGTCGCCCTTGCCATCATACGGATGGGTGTCTCACTGCTCTATCCTTCGTTTCAAAAGCTCACCGACAGCAGTCTACCGGAGCAGGACGAGGAGAAGGTCAAGTCGCTTGCCCTCTCAGTGCCCGGTGTCCACGACCCGCACAACCTCAAGACCCGTATGCTAGGCAGCGATCGAGCTGCTTTCGAGCTGGATATCTGCGTCAATGAGGATCTCTCCGTACGCGATGGGCATCAACTGGCTGATCAAGTAGAGCAGGCGATACGCTCTGAGTTTGGAGAGAATGCCCACGTGATTGTCCACGTCGAGCCCCTCGGCTCCGCCTCTGTCGATGCTGGATAAGGGAGGTCCCCTGCCAATTCGTCTGGTAGCAGACCGCCTCGAGGCTGGAGTAGACGAGGTGGGGAGAGGGTGCTTAGCCGGTCCGGTGGTCGCAGCAGCCGTGATCCTGCCTGCCAACTGCCTGATACCCAATCTCGATGACTCCAAGCGCCTTACTGCACACCAGCGAGAGCTGATAGCGGTAGAGATCAAGCGCCAAGCCCTCGCCTACGCCATTGCCGAGGCGTCTGTCGAGGAGATCGATGGCCTGAATATCCTCCGAGCGACCTACCTAGCCATGAATCGCGCGATACAGCAGCTCAATCCGGTGCCAGAGCACCTACTGATCGACGGCAATCGCTTCCAAAATAATACCGCCATCCCCTTTGATACGGTGGTAAAGGGCGACGCGAAGGTAGCGAGCATCGCAGCTGCCTCAATCCTTGCTAAGACCTACCGCGATAGCCATATGCGAGAGCTCGCCCGCCACTACCCCCACTACGACTGGGAACACAATATGGGCTATGGCACGCCCAAGCACCTGTATGGCATTCAGAACCATGGCATCACGATACACCACCGGCGCACTTTTGCTCCCTGCCAGCCCACACTCTTCGATCGATAAATTGAGCAGTGACAAACATTTCTGAACAAATCCAACCTTGACTTGTTATACTATTGAGATGGGGAAGGAAATGAGTAGTAACTAATTGTATAAGTATAACCGTATTATAGCTTAAGCAGAAATGGAACAACAAGATCTTAAGGTAACACAGATGCCGAGAATAGGTGATCCGGCACCCTCATTTAGAGCTAAGACCACTCAGGGAACCATCAACTTCCCAGAGGACTACACAGGTAAGTGGAAGATTCTCTTCAGCCACCCAGCAGACTTTACTCCAGTATGTACGACTGAGTTTATGACCTTTGCTCACCGCCAGAAGGAGTTTGACGAGCTCAACTGTCAGCTCGTAGGTCTTTCTATCGACGGGCTGTACAGCCACGTGGCATGGCTACGCGCTATCCAGGACATCGAGCTCAACGGTATGAAGAATGTCCAGGTGACATTCCCTCTCATCGAGGACATCACCATGAACGTTGCCAACCTCTACGGCATGATTCACCCCAATGAAAATGCAACTGCTGCTTCACGTGCAGTCTTCTTCATTGACCCAAAGAATATCATTCGTGCGATCATCTACTATCCAGCAGCTCTGGGTCGCAACTTCGACGAGATCTTACGCGTACTCAAGGGTCTACAGGTAGCAGATGAGTTTGGCGTAGCTCTACCAGCAGACTGGGCTCCAGGTAAGGACGTAATCGTACCTACTGCAGGGTCATGCGGTGCTGCTAAGGAGCGTATGAGTGGAAAGGATAGCGAGCTTACCTGCCATGACTGGTATCTCTGCACCAAGCCGCTCTCTGAGGAGGAGATCGATAAGAAGATCAAGAAGGAGCTCTAAGGGTCTTCCTAACATTTGATCTTTATCATAGAGGCGGTGAGTTTCGGCTCACCGCCTCTTCTTTTTTGCGGTGCTCTGTGCGAAGGAGGTCGCACCTGCCCCTTTTGACATTCTTACCTCCAATAAAATGGAGTTGGGAACCTAAGAAAATCTAAGTTGGGAACTTAGACTTATCGAAGTTCCCAACTTAGATTTTTTAAGTTCGGGGGTTGTTTTTTATTCCCTTCTGAGCTCGACTAGAAATGGGTGTCAAGTGGAGTTTATCTTTGATGGATGTGCGGGTGCGGAGACTACTATTCTTTTTGTGGTTAAACCATGTGCTCACATAGGAGTCAAAGGGGCATTAGAATTTTAAGCATTGGCACAAGAAAAGTGCTTCATTACAAACCTTGCGTAGCAAGATAAAGGTTAAGATATATGTCTCACTCGGGTAAGACTCCACAATTCATTACAACCCTCCTTTTCGTCCTCTTTATTGGGAGCCTCAGCAGCACCCTATCTGCTCAAAATAGCACCTACAAGGTCGAGGGGCGCATCCTCTCGCCCTCCGATGAGACGGTGATAGGTGCCACAGTTCGGCTGATGCTAGCTTCGGACACTCTGCAGGTCAAGGGCGCTGCGAGCAATCTGGAGGGGCAGTTTGTCATCAACCAGGTAAAGGAGGGCGACTACATCGTACGGATCACCTACCTTGGTCTTGAGCCCTATCAGACGAGAATCCAGGTGAAAGAGGCGCTCAACTTGGGAGACATCAAGATGGAGAGGAGCGCCAAGCGGCTTGATGAGCTCGAAGTGACCGCCTCGGTGTCTCCGGTAGTCTTTAAGGAGGATACTGTGCAGTTCAATACCGATGCCTTCCGGGTGCAGGAGGGCGCGAGTGTGGAGACATTGCTTCGACAAGTGCCAGGGATAGAGATAGATAAGGACGGTAGGATCTCGTACAACGGTGAGGAGATCGAGAAGATAGAGCTGGATGGCAAGGAGTTTTTCTCTAGCGATCCGACGATCGCCACGCGCAACTTGCCCTCCGATATGCTACGAAGTGTGCAGGTGTACGATAAGAAGTCCGACGAGACGACCCTCACCGGTATGGATAAGGGAGATCGTACCAAGACGCTTAATCTTAAGGTGAAGCCGGACCGGAAGCACGGTGTCATGGGCAACGCCAGTGTAGGCTACGGTACGAGTGACCGCTATAACGCCAGCACGATGGTCAATTATATCACAGGTAATGAGCGCTATACCCTCCTTGGTAACTTGAATAACATCGCAGGAGTCTCACGTGGTAGGGGCGACGAGACTAAGAGGAGCGTGGGAGCGAACTACTCTAACTCCTGGAGCGACAAGCTAGATCTCTCGGTGCAGCTATCCTACTCCGATGACGATCGTACCCAGCAAGGCACCACCACGACTGAGAACTTCCTCGGATCGGATAGGAGAAGTAACCTCGGGCAGAGGAGCTACGAAAATAATGACAACAACAAGTCGGCATCTGCCTACACTCGGCTAGAATGGAAGCCTACCAAGGAGACAACGATCTTTTTTATACCCCAGCTCTCGTGGGGCAGAGGTACATCGCAGAGTGGTGATGCCTTCAACACCCAAAATGCCGAGGGCGTAGCTATCAATAAGGGGAGCTCCTATAACTATGATGTCAATGATAATACCAAGCTGTCGGCCTTCTTGCACTTCTCGCATAAGTTTAATGAGGCTGGGCGACTGCTTTATATGAGTCTATCCGGATCTGTAGACAATAGCGAGGGGGAGGGACTTAAGGAGTCGTCTACGGAGTTCTTCCTAACCGGCAAGTCAGAGATACTCGACCAGCAGTTATTTAGAGAGAATGACAACTCCTCCTACTCTGTAGCTGCGAGCTATCTGGAGCCCTTCTCGGAGCAGTGGGCACTGCAACTCAATTATCGCCTCAACCTGCAGAATCGCACCTCCGACCAGCGAGCTTACAACAAAGATAATGAGGGTAGCTACACGCTCCTCGATGAGACCTACACGAGGAGCTCTACCAACTACAATCGGACTCAGCGCCTAGGTCTGCAGATGCGATACTCCTTTGGAGAGAAAAATCAGCTCTTTATGGGGTTTGACGCACTGCCCACCTACAATCACACCACAGCCGGTATCGGCATGGAGGAGGTGTATAACGAGAGCCGCACCGTATGGAACGCAGCGCCCTCCGCCATGCTAGACTACCGACCCAATGATGAGGCTACGCTGCATGTCAGATACAATGGTCGCACCTCGCAACCTTCGATGATGCAGCTCAATCCAGTCAAGATCATCAACTCGGCGTTATCCCAGACCGTAGGTAACCCAGACCTCAACCCCTCCTTTACCCACAACCTTAATGTGCGTATGCGACTTGCTAAGAAGGAGCAGCGGCTCAACGTCGAACTCTTCGGTAGATACCGACAGACGAATAATGCGATCATCAGTCGGCGTACCATCGACCCCGAGACGGAGATCAATGAGAATACCTATGAAAATGTCAACGGCATCCACAGTGCTTCCATCGGTTTGTTGCTCAATACCCCTATAGGAGGTGCGGAGTCACCGTGGACCTCCTTCACCTTTGGCAACCTCTCCTACTCGAAGAATAAAGGATTTGTCAACGATGCTCTTAACGCCAGTACTATGATCGCGCCAAACATCACAGAGCGTATCAGCTGGAAAAACGATGACCTTCAGATCAATCTCTCTGCCAATGGGCGCCTACAGAGGGTTAATAACTCGATCTCTACCAACCTGAATAGGAGGACTTTTGACTACTCCATCTCCAACGATATCGTGTGGCAGCTCCCCAAAAACATCACCCTCACCTCCAATCTCCGATACCAGGATGCTGTGGGGTACACAGGTGGCATAGAGCGCCATCTCTGGCTCTGGGATGTCAATATGAATTACTCCTTTCTCAAGGGTAATAAAGCTTCGCTCGAACTGAGTGCCAAGGACCTATTGCGACAGCGGAGCACCTACAGTCGCAGGATCACCAGCAATGCGATTATCGACGAGACCTATAGCGGTACTTCCTCCTACGTGATGCTCACCTTCACCTATCGCTTCAATAGCTTCGGCGGAGGAGTCATAGAGGAGGCTCCAAGCCGAGGTGGTAGGCGCATGCAGGGCGGGTACCGTATGCACCGTATGTAGGTCCGTAGTGTGGAGGTCGATAAGATTCCCTAATTATCTTCGGCCAAGTGCGTGCAGATCTCGCAAGAATTATGTACCTTTGCGTCCACGATGCGTAAGTATCGTACACCGGTCCTGTAGCTCAGTTGGTTAGAGCACCTGACTCATAATCAGGGAGTCCTTGGTTCAAGTCCAAGCTGGAC
>JAUNLH010000048.1 GCA_030532365.1 Porphyromonas sp. | reverse complement strand
TGAGATAATCGAACCGAGTGAGGAGCTGATAAACAAATTCAGTCCTGACGATCTCGAAAGACTGATAGGGCACGAGCAGGTCCTTACCATCGGAGATTGCTTTGTGCTCCTGCCCGATAAGGTATGCATGAACACCTCAGCCACAGAGAGAAGGGCTATGCAAGTTGAGGGCTACACCCCTGAGATATCGTATAACGCTGTACTACACGAGATGAACCAGCAGTACCTGAGAATGGGACCAGTCTTTGAGGGAGAATGGGAGATGTATGCAGTAGAGGAGAGAGATCAACTATGGCACATTGCTGTCACAATGAAGGATTGTGGACCAGTATGCGTAGAGACAGTTTACGAATTTGTCTATGACAATGGGGCACTCTACCAGCGTAAACCAGCTCAATTAACAGCTTTCCAGAGCATTACCCCAGATATGTTCATCAACTTTGATCTCCTCAGTAAGGAGGAGGCAGACAGCATCATTGACGACTGGCAGGAGATGACCCCACCAGAGGGCTATCCCTCGTGTATCCTCCACCAATTGCCCAAAGAGGGGAGTGAGATATTGATGTATTTGGAGACTATGCTCTTTGATACAGAGATCCCTGATAAGGCTTTGATTGAAGTACGTGGGACATTTCCACCCTCCGGGCATTAGTAGAAACGAGTAACTCTACTTTTATTTTTGCTTCTATTCCTTCTATCGTATTACCAAATCCATTGGTAATGATAGGACTAAATCGTCTCAGCCATTAGATAAGGACATAGAATTGAATTTGTATGAAAACAAAACAACTACTGATAGCTCTCTTAGGAGCACTACTGCTAATGTCTTGTGCTAATAAGAAGAAGCATGAGGAGAGACAAGATGAAACCACCGAGCAGGTAGCAGAGCTTACGCTAAATACCCCTGATGAGCAGGGTATGAAGCTGCTGTATGATACGGACAAGTGGCAGATCAGGGGGTTCAATAAAGAGGGGGAAGATGCTTATTTCATCCATGTTACCTCCAAGAGCGGAAACATTGAGCCCTACGTAGTGACCACCAATTACATATTTGGGCTAATAGGTGACTACATGGTTCTAGGAAATGGAACTTTCGAGCCCAACCTACAGATCATCGAACTACCCACAAATAAGGAAACTCTGCTCTATGATGAGAGTACTGCTGATGGCATCATCACCCCTATAGAGGGAGATAAAGGGTTTTACTTCAATCGCAGACTGCCGGATAACCCTCACTTTGCTTGGAACTCTGCAACAGAGACTTGGGAGCTAATTGGCACACCTCCTGCCGATTGTGATCCTTATGCTTTGGGGTTGGAGTACGTGTCTACAGAGCTGATACCCAGTGAAGAGCGAGACTATACTATCATCAGCCTGCTAGAAAATGCCAGAATCACGTTTCCTGATTGTCAAGTTGCATCCAGTGGCACCTATTTCCTACAGCCAGAAGAAATGTAGCAGGGCTGTCCTATACCACCCAATGATTTAGGATTACTTCGGAATGATGATAGATTAGTAGCGACTAATGACAAATTACCGATATTTGCGTGTGGAGGTCTCCAACGGAGGAGGGAGACCACGGGAGGGCAATCATTGGAATTTGCAAACATATTGATGACGAGAGAGCGATGAAAAAGTACAATATCATAGGGATCGTGCTCTGCACCACCCTCCTACTCACCACTGCTACACTATATGGTCAGGAGCAAAAAACGGCTCCTCCTGTGATGGGATGGAGCTCTTGGAACACCTATCGCATAAATATCAATGAAGCCCTGATCCGCCAGCAGGCAGATGCGATGGTACGGCTAGGGCTCAAGGAGGTTGGCTATCAATATGTCAATATCGATGATGGATTCTTTGGGCACAGAGGTGAGACCGGTATGCTTCAGACCCATCCCGAGCGCTTCCCCAATGGGCTCAAAGGCATTGCCGACTACATCCACTCTCTAGGGCTCAAGGCGGGCATCTACTCCGATGCTGGAGCAAATACCTGCGGTTCGATATGGGACGCCGACCCCAATGGAGTAGGTGTGGGGCTCTACCGCTGTGAGCGTCAAGATGCACAGCTCTACTTCAACGACTGGGGCTTTGACTATATCAAGATCGACTACTGTGGCGCCGGACAGCAGTTGGAGCTGGATGAGCGTCAGCGGTATACTGAGATTGTAGAGACGATCAGGGAGGTATCTTCACGAGATATCAGCATCAATATATGTCGCTGGGCGTATCCTGGCACCTGGGTCAGAGATATAGCTGCTTCGTGGCGCATTAGTCCTGACATCAATCCGTCGTGGGGCTCAGTCAAGAGCATCATTAGTAAGAACTTATACCTCTCTGCCTTTGCTACCGGTGGTCACTACAACGATATGGACATGCTCGAAGTGGGGCGCGGACTAAGTCAGATAGAGGAGGAGACCCACTTCGGTATATGGTGCATCATGAGCTCGCCCCTGCTGATCGGTTGCGACCTCACCACCATCCCAGATCAGACGCTAGCACTCATCAGTAATCGCGAGTTGATAGCACTCAATCAGGATCCTCTCGCCCGACAAGCAGCAGTGGTGCAGTACGATGGCTTGGGCTATGTCTTGGCAAAAGATATCGAAACACACAGAGGGCTCACCCGAGCTGTCGCTCTCTACAATCCCACAGATACGGCGCTTACGATAAGCGTCCCTCTCACCACGTTGGAGCTTGGAGGGATCACTCAGGTGAGAGACTTGGTGCGCCAAAGAGACGAGGAGCCGGTAAAACACAAAATTGAGTACGAGGTGCCAGCCCACGGCGTCTATATCTTACGTCTGAAGGGAGAGTATCGCCTAGAGCCTACACGGTACGAGGCGGAGCAAGCCTACCTCCATAGCTACGAAGACCTAGGGAAGCACCGTAGACCGGTGGACTTCGTCTCCTATCCGGCCGCCTCTGGGCGGATCGTTGTCAGCAACCTTGGTGGCGATGATGAGAACTATGCCGAGTGGCGCCATGTCTTCAGCCAAAGCGGAGGAGCGTACCGCATGACCATCTACTATCTCCCTGCGGATAAAGAGAAGGGCCTTGTAGGGATACGCGAAGTAGAGGATCGGCTTATAGAGGTCACCATCAACGGAGAGACCCAAACCATAATCCCCTGTGAGACCGACCGCACCAAAGGACTTCAATCTATGGACATTGATGTGATCCTCCAACCAGGCGAAAACGCCATCCGCATGGGGAGCCGACGGACCTGGCTGCCCGACATAGACTGCTTCACACTGACACATAAATAGCGGTACGACTCCGACCCTCGTCGAAGTCGATATTGGAAGGGCTCTTTTTACAACAGGGTGGCAAGGCTCTGCCTCATACCCTTCGCAGGTCATTCGATCCTGACCTCCGTCGGGATCGCCATCAATCATCACACCACGGCACTCGATGGTGGATAAATATCAACCCCGACTTTCGTCGGGGTTGAAGAGCCTAGCGAAGGGTAAGCAGTGCCCATGTTGGGCAGTGCGCCACCCTGGTAATCCTACCGATACACTCTAATACGACTCCGACGAAGGTCGGACGTTGCACCTCATGTATTTCGGTTGCATATATTTTGATAGCAAGAGATGGGATTTATCCGAGACCGGAACCTAAATAAATCCGAGTTGGGAACTTCGGTGCGTCTAAGTTCGGAACTTCGATGTGCCTAAGTTCCCAACTTAGATTTTTTGAGTTCGGAGGTCGATTTTCACGCCCCTCGGAAGTGGCATGGATAGGAGTAGCTTAGTTGGTTCTTTTTCACATCGAGATTCGGATGTAACTGACCTAGATCTGGTGATTATTTGATATTATATTTAGGACAAATCCAGCTTGACTAAGGGTATGAAAATAAAAGGAGCGAGCAACACTCACATTACAACTGAGGTGTAGCTCGCTTACCCTATGGGTCGTGCCGAGGAAAGTGACAAAACTCCGATGCATTAAAGATTTGAGGATGACTGGTGCTCTGTGATCCGACGTGTACCCGAAGGCACATTCCCCCGAAGGGGTAACTAAGCGGCCTAACATTACACCAATTCAATGATCTCGGTTCTGTGATATATTGATGAGTTTCCCATTTGCTCGGCACGGTATGTCATCAATTATCTCTAACACAAACTTAGCACAAAGATATGACTCCTCCAAATATCACTCTCCCCATGAGCCATGATCGTCGAAGGCGCTCGGGAGCTCCCTTTTCACCCCATTGGGTGCCTGGCACTTGAACGATGCAGGATAAGACTGAAAGAGATACGATCACAACAGGGATTTCAGCGGTCTCACTCTCATTTTCTGCCCTATGACACCATGAGATAGAGGTCGTGGGGGCGCTTATCTAGGCTCGTGTAATTTGATATATAACAATTAGGGTTGGGCACAAGGGAGATTATGTTTACCTTTGCCGGAGTGATGAACGGGGAATACCCTGTAAACCACATAAACGAACCCTTGATATAATACAAAACTTATGAACCCTCTTATTGTCAAGGATGAAGCAACACTCCTTGACAAGCAGATTAAACAAAATGGATACAGGTAAAACAGTTGTGATCGGTGTCATTGGCGCCGATGCTCATGCCGTGGGCAACAAAATCATCGCTTTTGCACTCAAAGAGTACGGCTATAATGTCGTGAACCTTGGGGTAATGGTATCTCAGGAAGAGTTTATCGGAGCTGCGATAGAGACCAACGCCGATGCTATACTAGTCTCCTCGCTGTACGGGCACGGCGAGATTGACTGCCAGGGACTTAGAGAAAAGTGTGAAGAGGCAGGACTTCACAACATCCCGCTCCTGGTCGGAGGTAACCTAGTAGTGGGGAAGCAGGACTTTGAGGATGTAAAGAAGCGTTTCCTAGACATGGGATTTGATGTCGTGACACCTCCGGGCACTCAGATAGAAGACACCATCCCAGAGCTGGACCGTATCTTGGGTGTCGTAAGAGAGGATTGAGCATCTCGTCGTATTGTACACTAGAGTTTTATGAGATACCTCACCGCAGACTTCGGTAGCACCTACACTAAAGTAACGGCAATCGACACCGAGCTAGAGGAGATCATAGGTACAGGCGCTGCATTTACCACCATAGAGACCGACGTAATGGAGGGTCTGAACAACGCCATGGCGAATCTTCGGACCAAGATAGGTGGTGAGTGGCAGGAAGATCGCTTCTTGTGCTGCAGCAGTGCAGCAGGGGGGCTTAAGATGGTGGCTTGCGGTCTGGTGCCGGAGCTCACTGCTAAGGCGGCTAAGATGGCTGCCTCAAGTGCGGGAGCTAAGGTGGTCAAGACCTTTGCCTACGAGCTAAGCCGTAGAGAGGCGACAGAGATAGAGGAGATCGATCCGGACCTCATCTTGCTATGCGGTGGCACCGATGGCGGCAACCGTGATGTGGTCATTAAGAATGCCGAGACCCTAAGTAAGATGGGCGGAGACTTCACCATCGTGGTGGCTTGCAATAAAAATGCAGAGGAGGAGGTCAGCGAGATCTTGAGCAGAGCAGGTCGTGCTCATGTCGTAACAGACAACGTGATGCCATCATTTGATGTACTGAACATCGAGCCAGCGAAGAGCTGTATCATGCAGCTCTTTATCGACCAGATCATCGACGCCAAGGGGCTATCACAAGCACAAGAGAAGGCGGATAACGAGATCATCCCTACCCCACTAGCAGTGCTTAATGCCTGCAATCTCCTGAGCGTAGGCACGCACGAGGAGAGTGGTGTAGGTGACCTGCTGGCTGTTGATCTAGGCGGTGCTACGACTGACGTCTACTCGATGGCTAAGGGAGAGCCCACCATGAGCAATATGATGCAGAGGGGGCTCCCGGAGCCTTTTAGCAAACGTACCGTAGAGGGCGATCTAGGGATGAGGTACAGCCTGACCTCGCTCGCAGAGGAGCTGGATCTCTACAAGTCTGGCGAGGAGGTAGGAATGTCGGAGGCTGATCTTAGAGAGTGGGTGTCGCTCTGTGCTACCACCCCCTCTACCCGTGCTACCACTCCAGCTGAGACGATGATGGAGATGGCACTGGCGAGAGGTGCAGTGAAGATAGCTGTAGAGCGGCATGTAGGCAAGATGAAATCTACCTACACCCCTATGGGTCAGGTATATGCACTCTATGGCAAAGACCTCACGCAGACGGAGATAGTGATAGGGATTGGTGGCGCACTGGTCTACGCCAAAGATCCTCAGTTTATCTTGGAGGGAGCAGTATATGACGCTGAGTCCTACGACTTTGCCAAGCCAAAGTCGCCAAAGTTCTTTTTGGACAGCAGCTACATCATGGCTTCGATGGGTCTACTGAGCCAGGAGCAGCCAGAAGTGGCACTGCGTATCATGAAGAAGCAATTACAACAAGTAGACCACACAGGAGAGATTACAGGAACAATAGATAAGTAATATTTATATGGATGTTCGCAATGTCAAGCTGAGTAACGATGAGTTTTTCAGCGAAAGGGAAGAAGTGCTCAAGACATGGAGCACGGGGAAAGGGGTTGACTTTAACGAGGCAGTAGAGTACCAGAAGAGTATCCCTGCTGTGAAGAGGTTTGACGCCAAGCTCAGAAAAGCTGAGGAGTCAGGCACCACGCTGATACAGCCAAGAGCCGGGGTGGCGCTCTACGAGGAGCATATCAAGCTACTACAGTACCTCGAGAGTAAGGGTGAGGCGGATCTACTCCCCTCTACCATAGATAGCTACACGCGTCTTAACAGGTACGAAGAGGCCGAGATAGGTATCGAAAGGAGCAAAGCTTCAGGGCGATCAATGCTCAATGGATTTCCAGCTGTTAACTACGGTGTGGATGTTTGTCGTGCGGTCACTTCTGCCGTGAAGAGCCCAGTACAGGTACGCCACGGTACTCCTGATGCTCGCCTGCTGACAGAGATCTCCATCGCTGGAGGCTTTACCTCCTTTGAGGGTGGCGGTATCTCCTACAACATCCCCTACTCTAAGGACTATTCGCTCGAGAAGACGATCCGCTTCTGGCAGTACACCGACCGCCTTTGCGGTATGTATGCCGAGGCAGGTGTAGACATCAATAGAGAGCCATTCGGGCCTCTTACAGGAACATTGATCCCTCCTTTTATCTCCAACGCTGTAGCCATCATTGAGGCACTCTTAGCGGCTACCCAGGGTGTTAAGAACATCACCGTTGGATACGGACAGTGTGGCAACCTAATCCAGGACGTAGCTGCGATACGAGCTCTGAAGGAGCAGACAGATAAGTATCTAGCAGCCAACGGCTTCTCTGACGTACATGTGACCACAGTATTCCACCAGTGGATGGGTGGTTTCCCACAGGATGAGGCAAAGGCATTTGGTGTGATCTCATGGGGCTCTGCGACAGCTGCGCTCTCCAAGGCTACCAAAGTAATCGTGAAGACCCCTCACGAAGCAATGGGCGTGCCTACAATGGAGGCAAATGCTGCTGGGCTAAAGGCAACTAAGCAAGTGATCTCGATGCTACGCGACCAGGACCTCCGTTACATCCCGCAGGTGACTCGTGAGTATGAAGTGATCTGCCAGGAGGTGGATGAGGTGCTAAAGAGAGTTGAGGAGCTCGGAAAGGGCGACTGGGCACTCGGCACCATCGCTGCCTTTGAGTCTGGAGTATTGGACATCCCATTTGCACCTAGCAAATACAACGCTGGCAAGGTGATGCCTGCAAGAGACAATGACGGTGCAGTGAGACTGCTAGATGCTGGTAATATGCCACTCAGTGACGAGATCAAGGCATTTCACCGTGCTAAGCTCGAGGAGAGAGGTCGCTTCGAGAATAGGCCAGTGGGCTTCCAGATGGTCATCGATGACGTATACGCCATCAGTAAGGGCTTCTTGGTAGGTAGGAAGAAGATGTAAATCATACAAACAATTTAACACTATAGATGCAATGAAGATTAAGAAAGTAGTCTGCGCACCTGGTAAGACAGGTTTTTACTTTGATGACCAGAGAGCCATCAAGAGGGGAGCAGAGAATGATGGTGCCTTCTATGTAGGTGAGCCGGTAACTGAGGGCTTTACAGGCATCAGACAGGCAGGAGAGTCGATCTCTGTGCTTTTCATCCTCGAGAACGGAGCAATCGCTCATGGCGACTGTGCAGCTGTACAATACTCTGGCGCTGGTGGGCGTGACCCGCTCTTCCTCGCAGAGGCATTTATACCCGTAATACTCAAGGAGGTAGCTCCGCTGTATGAGGGTAAGGAGATTACTACCTTTAGAGAGATGGCTGATAAGGTCGATAAGTTTGTGCTCCCTGAGACAGGTCGTGGCTATCACACTGCAATCCGCTATGGAGTTACTCAGGCTTGCCTAGATGCTGTAGCTAAGTCTAAGGGCAAGCTGATGGCAGAGGTGATCGCAGAGGAGTATGGGACTAGCATCTCTAAGACCATGATCCCAATCTTCACACAGTCTGGTGACGACCGCTATCTCAATGCCGACAAGATGATCATGAAGGAGACGCAGGTGCTTCCTCACGCTCTCTTTAACCACGTGGAGAAGAAGGTGGGTCTTAAGGGCGAAAAGCTACGTGACTATGTGCAGTGGCTGCGTAATCGTGTGATCGAGAAGCGTACACGCGAGGACTACAATCCTATCTTCCACATCGATGTATACGGTACGCTTGGTATCGTCTTTGACAATGACTTTGAGAAGGTTGCGGACTATATCGGCGAGCTCGCTGAAGTGGCAAAGCCCTTCCACCTGCGTATTGAGGGTCCTGTGGATGTAGAGAACAGAGAGGGTCAGATAGAAGCCCTTAAGGAGATCCGCCAACACATGGATCGCAAAGGGATCAAGGCTGAGATTGTAGCGGATGAGTGGTGCAACACCCTTGAGGACATCATCGACTTCTCCGCCGCAAAGGCTGGTCACATGGTTCAGATCAAGACCCCTGACCTAGGTGGTATCAACAACTCAATAGAGGCAGTGCTATACTGCCAGAAGCACGATATGGGGGCTTACCTCGGTGGTACTTGCAACGAGACCAACCGCTCTGCTGAGGTCTGCGCACATATCGCTATGGCAACAAGCCCTTCTCAAACCCTGGCAAAGCCTGGCATGGGTGTGGATGAGGGATATATGCTGATGTTTAACGAGATGAGTAGAATACTCGCACTTAAAGATATTCTGTGATATGAAGGAGATAAGAGTACTATCACCCACAGCCATCCTCGGCTACGGCTTCCCAATGAAGTCTTTTGAGGAGGGCATGAAGCGCAAACCACACGTTATTGCTGTCGATGCAGGCTCTACCGATCCAGGGCCCTATTATCTGGGTGCTGGGATCTCATTTACAGACCCCAACTCAGTACGCAGAGACCTTGATATCATGATTCCTGCAGCTATTGAGGCAGGTATCCCTGTGATCATCGGTACTGGAGGCGGATCTGGAGGTCATCCTCATGTCGCCATTGTGCGCTCTATCATAGAGGGAATCGCGGAGAAGCACAGTCTGAGCTTTAAGTATGCAGAAATCTCTAGTGAGTTTGACAAATCGCTCGTACGCAAGTACTTCGAGGCTGGGAAGATAACTCCTCTGGCTCCTGCACCCGAACTGACTGAGAAGGACATTGACGATGCTGTACGCATTGTGGCACAGATGGGTGAGGATCCTTTTATAGAAGCACTCTCGCAGGGGGCACAAGTGATACTGGCAGGTCGTGCCTATGACCCAACTGTCTTCTCTGCATTGGCGATCAAAGAGGGCTATCCGAAGGGACTTGCCATCCACATGGGTAAGATACTTGAGTGCGCTGCTATTGCTGCTTTACCTGGCAGTGGTAGTGACTGTATGTTTGGATACCTCAGAGAGGATCACTTTGAGCTGGAGACACTTAATCCTGTCCGTAAGTGCACAACCCTCTCTATCGCAGCGCATACGCTGTATGAAAAGAGTAACCCATACATGCTGCCTGGCCCTGGTGGTACACTCAACTTACACAATACCACATTTGAGCAAGTGGCAGACAATAGAGTACGCGTAGCCGGAACTGTATTCGAGCCTACCGACGGATACTCTGTGAAGCTCGAGGGAGTGCGTCTGCGTGGTTATCGTACCATTTCATGCGCAGGTGTGGCAGATCCACTGCTCATCAGCAAGATCGATGAGGTGAAGGAGGCTGTTAGGGATAGAGTAACAGATAACTTCCGCGACAGCGATCTTGGTGACTACTTCCTAGACTTTAAGATCTACGGACGTAAGGGTATCATGGGGATGTTCCCTAACTACGAGTCTGAGGCAGGGCCAGAGCTCCTCATCATCATTGAGGCAGTAGGAGCTACCCAGCAGATCGCTGATACGATCTGTAGCTTTGCAAGGAGTACCTTCTTACACTACGGGTATGAGGGTCGCGTGAGCACAGCGGGAAACCTAGCATTCCCCTTCTCCCCGTCAGACGCACATATGGGTGAGGTGTATGAATTTAACATCTACCACCTTATGTGGGTAGAGAGCCCAACAGAGCACTTCCCAATCACTTATAGAGAATTCAAGGAAGGAAAGTAAACTTACTATGAAGAAATATAACTTAATTGATATGGCGTCCGTGATCAGGAGTAAGAACTCTGGTCCTTATGAGCTGACGTTTGACATCATCTTTAAAACTTTTGAAGAGTACAACTTCTTCAAGGATCATCAGGCATTGACCCCGGAAGTGATGGCAAACCTATATGGCATCGAAGTTTCGGACGTGATACAGGTGATTTACTTCGACCCTGCAAAGGCAGTAAAAGCGACCATCAAGCGCCCAATCCCGAGTGGATCGCTCGGAGAGACAGACGTATACGGAGCACAGCAACACGCACCATTGATGCACTATAGCTTTGAAGCCTAAGCACGTCTTGGAAGACCTAACACAAGCGACACCTAAGCGGGTGCAAGAGTACTGGGTACTTGCCCAGTACTATGCACCGCGTGGGAAGGAGCGTCTGATGACGCTTGGCGAGCAGCTGACGCACCAGCACCTCAGCTTCACCGATCGTCTGATAGGTATCATTGGTGATAGCGGCTCAGGGAAATCCAGCCTAATACGCGGGATGTTTTCTGGTCTAGAGCTCTCTAACGATGATGATATCATCGACCCAAGCAAGATCATGCAGGTGAGGAGCTTCCTCGATAATGAGCGCGAGTACTCGACCTACCATATCGACATGCGCTTTCAGACAGCGTTTACTCAGATGTATGAGATAGTCGACTTTGTTCAGGATCGACTGAGGAAAGGAAAGAGGCTGGTGATAGAGCACTTCAACCTCCTAGCCCCCGCCCTTGGGCGTAACGCTGACCTACTCGTGGGAATAGGTGAAGAGATCATCATCACCAGACCGACGATCTTCGGACCTCAGCCTCAGAGCATCTACAACATCGTACACTCCTCACTCCGATACCGCAAGATGGCACACTCGGCAGAGGAGATCACGATGCTCTCACTTGAGGAGCTCTTTGGGATCGAGATGAGTGAATACTACAGTGCTGATATAAGAAACGGCTTTGTACTAAAGTTCAACAAGAAGCCTGAGATCGACTTTCCTGCTCTCTCCAAGCGAGTGCACGACTACATAGCTCAAGATCTACCCATCAACTACAGCGATGAGACACACATCACCCTTGGGGACTACAAACTACCATGCAGTGGACCTCGCCTCCACATGGCTTCGACCGGAGAGATCGAGGACCTGCATATCTATCGCGATCTACCTTATGATCAGCGATACCAAGCATGGTGTCTGATAGGACTTGTGGGCGAGCAATCGCAGTTGACCTCTGAGTTGATCATGGATAGAAACACCCAGTACTTCTTATAGAGAATAAAGGAAAAGATGAGAGAAATAGCTGCAAAAGAGGTGACGGATCTGGTAGCTAGGCTATGCAAAGATGCCAATTACTTCCTCGCTCCGGACATCAAAAGCAAGATGGAGCAACAGAGGCTCATAGAGCGCTCACCTCTTGGTAAAGAGATCTTAGGTACGATACTGCAGAATAGCGAGATTGCATCTGCAGAGCTCAAGCCTATGTGCCAAGACACTGGCATGACCGTAGTCTTCGTCACGATAGGTCAGGAAGTACACCTCGTAGGCGGCTCCCTCAAGGATGCCATCAATGCTGGTGTGCGGAAGGGCTATACTGAGGGCTACCTTCGGAAGTCAGTTGTAAATGACCCGATTATAAGAGAGAACACCGGTGACAATACACCTGCGGTCATCCACTACAATATTGTGGAGGGCGATCAGTTACAAATCGAAGTCGCACCAAAAGGCTTTGGGAGTGAAAATAAGAGCCAACTCCGAATGTTGACCCCAAGTGAAGGAGTAGAAGGAGTGAAGAAGTACGTGCTCCAAGTGGTCTCCGAAGCCGGAGCTAACCCTTGCCCACCTATCATCGTAGGAGTAGGTATAGGTGGGACCATGGAGCGCTGCGCTTTCCTAGCTAAGAAGGCTCTACTCCGCAAGGTGGGCGAGCGCAATACCGCACCACATATTGCTGAGATTGAGGAGGAGCTACTAGAGAAGATCAATAAGCTAGGCATCGGGCCTGCAGGCTTCGGAGGTGATACTACTGCTCTTGCAGTAAATATCGAAGCAGAGCCTACACACATAGCTGGACTCCCAGTAGCAGTAAATATAGGATGCCACGCTACTAGGCATGCCGCTGGTACACTCTGATAATAATCGTACATGACTATGGAGGAAAATAAGAGAATCATCACGCCACCCCTCACTACAGAAGTGATCCAGAGCCTAAAGGCAGGCGACATGGTATACATCACTGGCACAGTCTATACGGCTAGAGATGCAGCCCACAAGCGCCTCGTAGAGATGATTGAGCGTGGAGAGGAGATGCCTTTTGACTTTGATGGTCAGATCGTCTACTATGCAGGTCCGGCACCAGCTAAACCGGGAGAGCCTATTGGCTCCGTAGGACCTACCACTAGTGGACGCATGGACGCCTACACCCCCACCCTTATGCGTCGTGGTCTTCGAGCTATGATCGGCAAAGGACTGCGTAGCGATGAAGTGATCAGTACACTCAAGGAGGAGGTAGGAGTATACTTCGCTGCTATTGGTGGTGCCGCTGCACTCATGAGCCAGTGTGTCAAGAGTGCTGAGGTGATCGCCTTTGAAGATTTAGGGACAGAAGCCATACGAAAACTGTATGTCGAGGAGCTCCCTGTGATCGTTGCCATCGACTATGAGGGCAATAATTCATACGAGGCCGGGAGAGCTAAATACGCTC
>JAUNLH010000047.1 GCA_030532365.1 Porphyromonas sp. | reverse complement strand
CGACGACACAGAGCGTCGAACAAGCATATTATACAAGCGGCACTTCTATTTTATATAAGCCGATATATTCTCGCGTCAAATATGGCTCATTCTGCTGTCCGAAAAGGAGATTTATTTTAGTTATCTTTGTAGGAGAAGGAGGGGTAAACCCCTAAAACGTATCAATATAAACTTCCAAAAACTTATGAGTAACTCTACGTGTCTAAGCCACAAAGCTGCAAATAATTTAAGGGTTCTAGAGGTTGCTATGGTGGAGCAAGCTAAGTCCGGTCACCCTGGAGGTGCGATGGGCGCTTCAGACTTTATCCACATCCTTTTTTCAGAATATCTGAAGTTTAGCCCCGATCATCCCGAATGGATAGCAAGAGACCGGTTCTTCCTAGACCCCGGTCACATGTCTACCATGTTGTATGCCGTGCAGGCAATGTTTGGCAAGTACACGCTAGAGGATCTCAAGTCATTTCGCCAATGGAAGAGCGTGACACCGGGTCACCCAGAGCTCGATATCATGCGTGGTATCGAGAATGGCTCTGGACCTCTAGGTCTAGGACATACACTTGGTGTCGGAGCTGCCATTGCCGCAAAGAAGATGAAGAGCCACTTTGGCGAGTTGATGCAGCAGCGCATCTTTGCTTTCATCTCCGATGGCGGTATTCAAGAAGAGATCTCTCAGGGAGCTGGTAGGATCGCAGGGCACTTAGGGCTTAATAACCTCATCATGTTTTACGATGCCAATGATGTACAGCTCTCTACTCGAGTGCACGAGGTGACAAGCGAAAATGTCGCTCTTAAGTACCAAGCATGGAACTGGCACGTGATAGAGATAGACGGTAATGACCACGATCAGATCCGGAAGGCTCTTGACGAGGCGATTGCAGTTGAGGGCAAGCCAACACTCATCATCGGTAATACCAGGATGGGCAAGGGAGCCCTTGGGGAAGCTGGCAAATCTTACGAGGATAGAGTAGACACACACGGTCAGCCACTATCGGCTGCTGGTGCGGATATCAAAGCAACCATTGAGGCACTCGATGGTAATCCAGAGGATCCATTTACGATTCACCCAGAGGTGCAAAAGATATATGACGACCGTCAGGAGCAGCTACGCAGAGAGTATGCTGCATGGGAGGAGAAGTTTAAGAAATGGCAAGAGGAGCAACCCGAGCTTGCCAAGGAGCTAGATAAATGGCTATCTCTCGATACAAGCGACCTCAAATGGGAGGAGATAGAGCAGAAGCCCAATGGCCCTACCCGTGCTGCCTCCTCCACAGTACTGGGCTACCTCGCTGAGAGAGTTCCCAATATGATCGTCTCTAGTGCAGACCTCTCTAACTCCGACAAGACGGATGGATTTCTCAAGAAGACGCATGCCATCACAAAGGATGACTTCTCTGGAGGATTTTTGCAAGCCGGTGTTTCAGAGCTTACCATGGCTACGCTATGTACCGGTATTACACTTCATGGTGGATTTTTTGCCACTTGCGGTACCTTCTTCGTCTTCTCTGACTACATGAAGCCTGTCATCCGCCTAGCAGCACTGATGGAGGTTCCAGTCAAGTTTGTATGGTCTCATGACGCCTTTAGAGTAGGAGAGGACGGGCCGACCCACCAACCCGTGGAGCATGAGGCTCAGATACGTCTGATGGAGCACCTGCACAACCACTCTGGCAAGCCCTCAATGCTTGTCCTGAGACCAGCAGATGTACACGAGGCAACACACGCATGGAGACTCGCGATGGAGAACGATAAGACTCCTACCGGACTTATATTCTCTAGGCAGAATATCAACGACCTACCGGAGAATGACTATGCAAAGAGCGAGAGGGTAGCACAGGGAGCTTACATAGTTCGCAAGGTGGACCGCCCGCAGGCAGTACTGCTAGCATCAGGTTCAGAAGTCTCAACCCTCGTTGCCGGTGCTGAGCTACTCCAGCAGCAAGGTATAGAGGTCAACGTGGTCTCAGTGCCAAGCGAGGGGCTATTCCGCCAGCAGTCAGAGGCATACCAGGAGGAGGTGCTACCAAGCGATGTAAAGAGATTTGGTCTGACAGCAGGCTTGTCCATCACACTCCAAGGGCTAGTGCCTCCCACACAAGGTGCTGTCTGGGGTCTGCAGAGCTTTGGATTTTCAGCTCCTTATAAGGTATTGGACGAAAAGCTCGGCTTCACTGCTGAGAACGTCGTAAAACAGGTAACTAAACTACTGAAATAGATAATAACATCATGGATATCAAGAAAATAGGACTTGCTTCTGACCATGCTGGTTTTTCGACCAAGGAGGCAATGAAGAGCTACCTACAGAAGATACTGCCGGAGGTAGAGCTAGTGGACTACGGCACCTACTCCGAGGCGAGTGTAGACTATCCCGACTTTGCCCACAAACTGGGTAAAGCCATAGAGGAGAAAGAGGTAGACTATGGGCTAGCTTCTTGTGGGTCAGCCAACGGCATCTCCATGACACTCAACAAATATCCGCATGTCCGAGCTGCGATCTGCTGGACACCGGAGCTGGCTGAGCTGGCACGCCTGCACAATGATGCTAACATCCTCAGCCTCCCAGGCAGGTTTGTGTCAGAGGAGCTGGCTCAAGAGATGACAAAAGTATTCTTCACAACTGACTTCGAGGGTGGCAGACACCAAAGAAGAGTGGACAAGATAGCCATCCACAACAAGGAGGACTAATGAGTAAAGAAAACGTGATATTTCCTGATTTCAGCAACTCCAATGCAGAGGTACTTTCGCAGAGGATATATGACGAAATCAAGGCCTATAGAGCTGAGATAGAGCAGATACGAGCGACCCCAGCAGAGGAGACCAACTTCTCCAACACCATACTTGCACTTGAAAATGCAGGGAAGGGGCTAGACCTAGCCTCTGCCACCTTTTTCAATCTCCTCAGCTGTAATGCTGACGATGAGTTAATGGCTCACTCCGAGCAAGTTACGAGCGAACTAACGGACCTCGAAAATGAAGTGGGCTTTGACCCAGTACTGGCTCAGAAGGTGCGTGCCATCTATGAAAAAGAGAGCGATGCCCTATCTGCCATCGATCAGAGGCTCAAGCTACGTACGTTTCAGGGCTACAAGAGGAGAGGTGCTTATCTGAGCGAAGGGAAACAGGAGGAGCTCAAAGAGCTAAGAAAAGAGCTTAGTCTCAGCACGCTCCAATTTGGTCAGAACCTGCTGAAAGAGCAAGGGGAGTACACCCTCTCCGTCATGGACAAATCTTGCGTGAGCCGTCTACCACAGACGGCACTGGAGACTGCCAAGCAGAAAGCTGAGGAGAGGCAGGTCAGTGGGTATATCTTTGACTTCACTGCACCCTCGTACAACGCCCTCATGAAGTACTGCGATAGCAGGGCTGTACGTGAGCGGATCTACAGAGATAGAGGCAGCCTCTGCTATGATGATACCAAGGAGACCTACAACGCCACCCTTGTGTACAAGATCGTGGAGCTACGCCATCGTATAGCCAAACTGCTGGGATACAATAGCTACGCAGACTATGTGCTAGAGGCGAAGATGGCAAAGGCGCCTGATAAAGTATTTGACATGCTTGATCAGCTGAGGGATGCCTACCTGCCCCTAGCTCATAAGGAGATGGAGCAGATAGAGACAATCGCTAAGGAAATGCACCAGATCGATGAGTTGATGCCATGGGACTTTAGCTATTATGCTGAGCATTACCGGCAACAGAAGCTCCAGTATGACGAGGAGGAGACCCGACCCTACTTCGAGCTGAATAGTGTAGTAACGGCAATGCTCAGTCTCGCATCTGACTTGTATGAGATTGAGTTTGAGGTAACTGACCAGTACATCCCCTATCATCCTGAGGTAAAGACCTATCAAGTCTCAGCTAAGGGAGCGCACATAGGACTCCTTATGATGGACTTCTTCCCAAGGAAAGAAAAGAGGTCTGGAGCATGGATGACCAACTACGTAGAGGCATACAGCGAGGTACGACCAGTGGTGAGCTTGGTGATGAACTTCACCCCACCGACCAAGTCGACCCCCTCGCTCCTCTCGATTGACGAAGTGAGAACCTTATTTCACGAGTTTGGGCATGGACTCCATGGGCTCCTTACACAGGTCCCATACGCCTCCTTGAGTGGCACCAATGTGGAGCATGACTTTGTCGAACTTCCCTCTCACTTCCATGAAAACTGGGTCAAGCAACCGGAGTTTCTCCGACGCTTTGTTAGGCACTATCAGACAGGCGAAGTGATTAGTGATGAGCTTCTTGACGCAATACGGCGCAACGAGCGGTTTCTGGAGGGGTATAGTTGCATACGTCAGCTCAACTTCGGCTACCTTGACATGAAGTGGCATAGCGGAGCTCCGGAGAAGCTGTCTCAGGAGATCGAAGAAGTGGAGTCCGAAGTTCAGGAGCCAATACGTCTGCTACCTCATGTTGAAGGAACCTGTATCAGTACTGCCTTCTCACACCTCTTTAGTGGTGGCTATGCTGCTGGCTATTATGGTTACAAGTGGTCTGAAATACTTGAGGCAGATGCGTTTGAGGAGTTTCTGAAGCATGGGCTCTACGATCACAGCACATCGATGAGATTTAAGAAAGAAATTCTGGAGCGAGGTGATGCCGAGGAGCCGGAAGTGCTCTACCGCAACTTCAAGGGCAGAGATGCCACCATCGAAGCGCTCGAGCGTCGCTCTGGATTGATCGAATAAGGTGAAACCTATTGATGCAACATCAGAGACTTGATCTTGGTTATTTCTAAGATCAGGTCTCTGGTTGTACCACTTTGGAGGTGACTTGCACTCTAGTGGGAGCTAACATGGGGCTATCGCCTGAGAATTTGGTAATTTTGCGGGGTTCTGGGGACAATAGAAAGAGATCTGATAAGAAGCATGGGAACAATGAGAAATGTCACCATATTGGGGTCTACGGGCTCGATAGGTCGGCAAGCACTTGAAGTCATAGATAGGCATCCAGAGGAGCTCTCTGTGCATGCATTGGTGTGTAATAGTAGCCTTGATCTACTTGTAGAGCAGGCACTTAAGTATCGTCCAAAGCGTGTCGTCATCAATGATGAGCAGTATGAGAAACCTCTTAAGAAAGCATTGAAGATAAGCGAGATAGAGGTACTCGCTGGGAGAGATGCTGTACTAGAGGTGGCTCAAGATCCCGAGAGTGACATCGTGCTCAGTGCAATGGTTGGCTTCTCAGGACTAGAGCCGACACTCAAAGCACTTGAAAGTGGCATATCAGTAGCATTGGCTAACAAAGAGGTGCTCGTGGTAGCTGGTGAGATTGTACACGACCTCAGTAAGAAGCACAATGCACTCATCTTCCCCGTCGACTCCGAGCACTCGGCCATCTTCCAGTGCCTAATGGGTGAGTCTGGCAACCCTGCGAAGAAGATTTATCTTACAGCATCAGGCGGTCCATTTGTAGACACACCGGTGGACAAACTGAGCCTCATCACCCCCGAAGATGCACTTAAGCATCCAAACTGGAGCATGGGACCCAAAGTAACCATTGACTCAGCTACGATGATGAATAAAGGGTTAGAGATGATAGAAGCACACTATCTCTTTGGGCTAGACCCTAAGGCGATAGAAGTAGTGGTACATAGGCAGAGCATCATCCACTCCATGGTTGGCTTTGAGGATGGTTCAGTGAAGGCTCAGCTTTCATTGCCCGACATGCGGTTGCCCATAGCCTTTGCACTGCTCTACCCTAGAAGGGTGACAAACATTACACAGCTCCCCACTGTTGAACAGATGGGAAAGCTAACCCTCGAAGCCCCAAGGTGGGACGCCTTCCCCTCCCTACGCTTGGCTTACGATGCTATAGAGATCGGAGGGACAGCACCATGTGTACTAAATGCGGCAAATGAGGTAGCAGTTGAGCGATTTCTCCAAGGGCAAATCCGCTTTACTGATATCCCGCGTATTGTGGAGTACACTCTAGAGAAGTCCAACCAGCGGAGCAGCTGCTCCCTGGACCTACTGATCGAAACGGACAAGTGGGCAAGACAAACGGCACAAGCCTGGCACAAAGGTCTATAAGTAATTGATTACAAAGAAAATTCATGACGGTACTTATAAAAGCATTACAACTATTACTCGCTCTCAGTCTACTGGTATTTATCCACGAGTTAGGGCACTTCGTCTTTGCCCGACTTTTCAAGATAAGGGTGAATAAGTTCTATCTCTTCTTTGACTGGAAGTTCGCTCTCTGGCGCTACAAGCCTAAGAAGAGTGACACTGAGTACGGCATCGGGTGGATCCCGCTTGGAGGGTATTGCCAGATAGATGGCATGGTCGATGAGTCGCTCGCCACTGACGGTCTAGAGAGCGATCCAAAGCCGTGGGAGTTTAGATCCAAACCAATCTGGCAGCGCTTCCTTGTCATGATCGGGGGTGTACTGTTCAACGTAATCCTCGCGATGCTCATTTATGGCGGCATTGCATACACCTGGGGAACTGACAGGATGCCCATGGAGGTGATCGGGGATAACCTCCAATACTCTAGCGTGGGGCATCAAATGGGTCTCAAAGATGGGGACTTGCCTTTATCGGTCGACGGTAAAGAGCTTAAGTACTTTGAAGGATCAATCATACAGACCATCGCTAATGGTAAGCAACTCACCGTACTAAGGGATGGAGAGCAAGTGGAACTGACTGTACCACGAGACCTTATCCCAGCCATAATAGGTAGCGATAGTGCTTTTTTCATGCTGGATGTCCCAGCAAGAGTAGACTCGGTCATCGCAGGGTCGGAGGGGGAGTTAGCCGGCTTCAGACCTGGGGATTTGGTACTAGCTGTAAACGGAGAGGAAACAAAGGGGCTATCGAAGGTGATCCCTGCCATTCATGCCCTCAGGGGTGACTCCATACTGGTCACAGTAGATCGAGGAGGTGCACTTGAGACCATCAAGACATACACAGATGAGGAGAGTGGCATCGGCATTGCATTTACGTCGCCAGCCAATCTATTCCCCTCGGAGCACCAGTCCTACAACTTCATTACTGCCATACCTGCGGGGATCTCTGAGGCATACAAGCAATTATTCTCCTACGCAGATCAGCTGAAATATGTTGCAACACCACAAGGAGCTTCCTCCCTCGGCGGCTTAGGTAGTATCGGAAATCTCTTCCCGAGTAGTTTCGATTGGCATGTTTTCTGGAATATGACTGCTTTCCTCTCCATCATCCTAGCAGTGATGAACCTACTCCCGATCCCGGGTCTCGACGGAGGGCATATTATCTTCCTGATCTATGAGGCTATCGTACGCCGTCCACCCTCACTCAAGTGGCAGACAAGGATACAGACAGCTGGCATGATACTGCTACTGATTCTCATTCTATACGCTAACATCGCAGACATCTTCAGGTTTCTATTGTAATGTCACAAGGGGTATACCCACATAACTACGAGCAAGTCCTCGGCTTTCATACCATCCGAGAGCAGCTGGAGTCTCTTTGTGAAAACGAAGTTGGAGAGAACCTGGTCTCTAACATGAGTTTCATGGCAGGTGGGCGACTTCTGGTACAACACCTAACCCAGCTCAAGGAGATGATGTGGCTCGACCAGGAGGGATATCAGATCCCGAGCTTTGCTTTTGCACCCTTAAGAGAGTCACTGCTCAGCATTCGCCCAGATGGGGCTTACCTCTCGGTTGAGTCTTGTGTCGCACTCAGGCAGATGCTACACTCAGCCCAAGCAAGTAGGCAACTACTTGATACTGAAGAGTCAATAGAAAAGTCTCCAGAGATCCGAGCATTGATCGATGAGATCAACGACTTACCCGAGCTTCGTCGCAGGTTGCACAACCTGCTAGACGAGGAGGGCAACGTCAAGGATACAGCTTCGAGCACGCTACGAGAGATACGCAATACTCTCAGACAGATAGAAAACTCTCAACGATCTACCATGCAGCGGGTACTCAAGCAGGCTCAGAGTGCAGGCTACGTTCCAGCCGATGCAGCGCCTGCCATGCGTGAGGGGCGCCTCCTACTACCCATCATCCCTTCGGCAAAGAGAGAGATGCCTGGTATCGTCCATGAGCAGTCCAACACCGGTCAGACGCTATATCTAGAGCCGATGCAGCTGGTAGAGCTCAACAATGAGATAAAAGAGAAGCAAAGCGAAGAGCGTAGAGAGATCATCCGCCTACTTAGGGAGTTCACCACTATCGTCCGTAGAAACCTGAAAGAAGTACAACGAGACTGCTCACTGCTAGGCATCCTTGATTTCATCAGAGCTAAGAGCAAGCTCGCCAAGAGGATGGACGCAATAGTACCAGAGATTTCAGACGACCACTCTATGGAGTGGTATGCTGCACGCCACCCCCTCCTCGAGCGACGATTGCACGAAGAGGGGAGAAAGCTCGTACCACTGTCGGTCAAACTCTCTCGAGAGACAAGGATCATCCTGATCTCAGGACCCAATGCTGGCGGCAAGTCAGTTACACTCAAGACGGTAGGACTACTCCAGTACATGCTGCAGTGCGGCCTCGCTGTCCCGATGCTGAGCCACAGCATCTGCACCTTCTTTGATCAAGTTCTTCTCAACATCGGTGACCAGCAGTCGCTAGACAATGACCTCAGCACCTACTCTAGTCACCTACAGGCGATGAAGTACTTCATCACCCATGTCACAGCTGAGAGTTTAGTGCTCATTGATGAGTTTGGCTCCGGCACTGAGCCCGCCATAGGTGGTGCTATTGCCACAGGAGTTCTAGAGCAATTCCGCCTCAAAGGCACCTACGGCATCATCACTACTCACTATGGCAATCTCAAGGACTATGCAGAGCAGCACGATGCACTCCTCAATGGCGCCATGCTCTTCGATCGAGGAGCCATGCAACCGCTCTACGAGCTTTACCTTGGGCAGCCTGGTAGCTCCTTTGCCATCGAGATAGCACGCAAGATAGGGCTCCCCGAGGAGGTACTCAACTATGCTGAGGAGCTTGTAGGCACCGACTACATGCTCCAAGACAAGTACCTCCAAGACATCATGCGTGACAAAGCATATTGGAACCGCAAGCGACAGAACATCCGGAAACAAGAGAAGACCCTAGAGCAAAAACAAACACTGCTCGAGGAGAAGCTCAGTTCGCTCACAGAGAAGCGCGCTAAGATGCTACGAGAAGCCGAAGAAGAGGCTCTAAAGATACTCACAGGTGCCAATGCTGCGGTAGAGCGCACCATACGAGAGATCAAAAATAAGGAAGCCGAAAAAGAGGCTACGCAGAAAGCTCGTAAGAAGCTGAAAGAGAAGACAGCACAACTCGAAAAGAAGCAGAAAAAACAACGGCAAAGAGTTAACTCCCAGAAGCCCTCTAACGATAAGCCCATTGCCGTGGGCGACACCGTAAAGCTACCGGACAGCAACGTCGTTGGCGAGGTGCTCGAGCTACAGGGAGAGAAGGCAAAAGTTAGCATGGGCAACATCACCATGACACTCCCCATACAGCAGCTTCAGCCCACCAAGCGCAAGAGCACAGAGACTGCTACCAGACCTAGCCCGACCGCAGCTAAGATCGCCGATGAGCGCAAGTTAAACTTCAAGCCGCAGCTAGACTGCCGTGGCATGCGTGTCGATGAGGCATTGCAAGCAGTCACACACTTTATAGATGATGCTGTGTACTTTGGCTACTCTCCTGTGCGCATACTACACGGCACAGGCACAGGTGCTCTCAAGGAGGCTATAGCTCAGTCACTTAGGGCAAATCGTCAAGTACGCTCATTCAAGGAGGAGCATGTCGACTTCGGAGGAGCAGGCATCACAGTTGTAGAACTATAAGAGAGCATAGAGATCATGATCATAGCCAGACAGAAAAGAAAAGAAAACATCTCAGAGTACATCCTCTACATGTGGCAGGTGGAGGACATCATAAGGGCACTGGAGCTGGACTCAGTTAAGATCCACGAGTATGTGACACAGGGGTACGACCTACCCGCAGAGCAGCAAGAAGAGGTCTATCAGTGGTATCTCGACCTTGCTGAGCAGATGAAAGCTGAGAGGGTCACCACTAGAGGACATATCTCAGACCTGAGACAGCTCATGACCCAGCTCCAGGAGACCTCTGACCAACTATTGAAGATGCCTTCTCAGACCCTCTACTCATCAGTTTACTTCCAGACGCTCCCAAGCATCCTCCAGCTCCGCGAACTAGGTGGAGATGAGGAGATTTCAGAGATCGAGACCTGCTTTGTCGGCATCTACGGATTTCTGACACTCAAGGCACGAGGCGAGGAGGTAAGCGAGAAGACACACGAAGCCATCAAGCAGTTCAGCACGTTCCTCGCTATGCTTGCTGACCGTTTCAGAGAGATCGAAGAGGGCAACATCAAGCTCACACCCATCGAGGAGCAAGATGATGAGTAAGCCACTCCGTATATGGCTCACCGGTAGCACGGGACAACTAGGTACAGCTCTACTGCGACTCTTTCCCTCGGGCAAGACGCACACATGGCTCACCACTACACGCGCCGAGGTGGATCTAAACCACTTCGACGTTGTCACCTCATATCTCGCAGATACCCAACCTGATCTCATCGTTAACGCAGCTGCCTATACTGCTGTAGATCAGGCAGAAAGAGAGCGAGACATGGCACACCGTCTCAATGCAGAGCTACCTGGGCTGCTCGGCAAGTCGGCTAACTGCCCCCTGATCCACATAAGTACGGATTACGTCTTCGGTGGCTCGGATAATGAGAGGAGCGGTACTCCCTACCGAGAGACAGAGCCCCCTCACCCTGCCAACTGGTATGGCGAGACCAAGGCGGAGGGGGAGAAGAGACTCCTCAGCACCAGCTCAGATAGCTACATCCTCCGTACCTCATGGCTCTATGGACCAACGACTTGGGGCAAGAGCTTCTACAAAAGCATCAGAACCAATGCACTAGCGGGCAAAACGCTTCGCATAGTAGATGATGAGATAGGGACACCCACCTCCACTCTCACTCTATCCCGAGTGATCATGAGCCTTATCTCCACTTATGGTACACCCCAAC
The DNA here is from genome assembly GCA_030532365.1 of Porphyromonas sp. Lineage (GTDB taxonomy): Bacteria > Bacteroidota > Bacteroidia > Bacteroidales > Porphyromonadaceae > Porphyromonas_A. The sequence continues at coordinate 2,397 of JAUNLH010000047.1, read as the reverse complement.
AGGTGCCTTACGGTATTTACCATGTATCAGACCTTGGAGAGTGCTCACGATACCGCTTTGCACAAGCCATCGTAGCACTTGACCCCAAGACCAAGGAGACCCCCAGCTCCCCCTGTAAGCAAGACGATCTCGGGCTCCCAGCACATCGTCCCCACTATTCAGCACTAGACAGCAGCAAGATAGCAAGATACTTCCCTCAGCACTTCCAACCATGGGAGAAGGCTCTACAAGAAGTGTATGACCTGGAGTATAATAGATAAGAAAATGAGTATCAACACCAAAGAAATATCAAAGAGACGCACATTTGCAGTCATAGCTCACCCAGACGCAGGTAAGACGACCCTTACCGAGAAACTCCTACTCTTCGGAGGAGCCATACACGTGGCAGGTGCGGTCAAGAGCAATAAGATACGTAAGAGCGCCACCTCCGACTGGATGGAGATTGAGAAGCAGCGCGGCATCTCTGTGGCTACATCGGTGATGGGCTTTAGCTACAAGGACTACAAGATCAACATTCTCGATACTCCTGGCCACCAAGACTTTGCAGAAGACACCTACCGTACTCTGACAGCTGTCGACTCCGTCATCATCGTAGTAGATGGTGCGAGAGGTGTCGAGCTACAGACCAAGCGACTGATGGAGGTGTGTCGTATGCGCAAGACACCTGTCATCGTCTTTGTCAATAAGATGGATAGAGAGTCGCAAAACCCCTTTGACCTCATGGATGAGATTGAGAACGAACTCCTTATCTCCACCATCCCCCTCACATGGCCCATCGACTCGGGAGAGCGCTTCAAGGGGGTATACAATCTATACGAGGGAGGGCTGGAGCTCTTCCAAGGACAAGACAAGACACACGTCTCCAACCGCATCGAGGTAGACATCCACTCCGATGAGATCCTCAAGTACATAAGCCAGGAGCAGGCAAAGACACTCCTACAGGACATAGAGCTGATCGATGGGGTGCTACCCAAGCTAGATGTTCAGAAGTACCTCCAGGGGGAGCAAGCCCCTATCTTCTTCGGCTCTGCGCTCAATAACTTCGGGATCAAGGAGCTACTAGATACATTTGTCGAGATTGCCCCCTCACCCCGACCAGTAAAGGCAGAGGAGAGACTGGTAGACCCGTACGAGCCCGACTTCACTGGGTTTGTCTTCAAGATACATGCCAATATGGACCCGAACCACCGCAGCCGCATTGCATTTGTCAAGGTCTGCTCAGGCAAGTTTATGAGAAACACGCCCTATAAGCACATCCGACTTCAGAAGGAGCTACGATTTAGCAGCCCGACAGGGTTTATGGCACAGAAAAAGGAGATCCTCGACGAGGCATACGCTGGTGACATCGTAGGTATCCCCGACACTGGTAACTTCAAGATCGGAGACACCCTCACATCAGGCGAAGAGCTCCACTTCCGCGGACTACCTAGCTTCTCTCCTGAGCTCTTTAAGTACATAGAGAATGCCGACCCTAATAAGGCAAAGCAACTCAGCAAAGGCATCGAACAGCTCATGGACGAGGGAGTGGCACAGCTCTTCACCAGCACCTTCAATGGTCGCAAGATCATAGGCACCGTGGGGCAACTACAGTTTGAAGTCATAGAGTACCGCCTACTACACGAGTACCAAGCTAAGTGTCGCTGGGAGCCACTAAGCCTATACAAGTCGTGCTGGCTCTCATGCGACAAGCCAGAGGTACTGGAGGACTTTAAGCGGCGAAAAGCACAGTACATGGCAGTTGATGTGCATGGCAATGATGTCTACCTCGCTGATTCAGCCTACCTGCTCAAGATGGCGCAGCAGGAGTTTCCCGACATCACCTTCCACTTCACATCGGAGTTTTAGCCACCGAAGAGCGATAACAAAAAGTGAGCCGACCCAGTACTCAACTAGGTCGGCTCACTTTTATCTTACTTCTTACTTAAGTAAAAGAAAAGCTGTTTAGTCTAGTGGACGTTAGTTATTATACTCGTCCGAAACAGTCAGCTTTGCTCTGCCCTTGGCACGTCTAGAAGCAAGAACACGCCTGCCATTAGCCGTAGCCATTCTAGAGCGGAAGCCATGTTTGTTTTTTCTCTTCCTGTTGGAAGGCTGAAATGTTCTCTTCATTGCTCTAAACCTTTGAATTTTACGCCTCTAAATAATCATCACGGTCTATCACACCCACCAGGCATGCCATGACGCAGTTGCAAAGATACCAAAAACAGATAATTATCCCAACTTCTCCCCAATTGTACTACCCAAAAACGAGATTTAGGACCACCCAATATCGGAGTTAATAACTTAGACAAATCCGAGACCGGAACTTAGATGTGTCGAAGTTCCCAACTTCGATACATCTAAGTTCGGAACTTAGATTTTTTAAGTTCGGAGGTCGGATTTCACTTCGTTAAGACC
>JAUNLH010000046.1 GCA_030532365.1 Porphyromonas sp. | reverse complement strand
ACTTAGATGCATCGAAGTTCCGAACTTAGATATATCGAAGTTGGGAACTAGAAATCCCCGAGGTTCGGAACTCCAGATTACCTCCACCCAACCCAAGGGTAGCTAAATACCAACAACGTAGGTCTCTTCCTCCATTTTAGGCAAATTAAGGATTTAGGAAGATGAGATGTACCCTAAAACGCCTTTTGGGGTACATATAGGTACAGACGTGTACCCAAAATCGGCTTTTCGGGTACATATCGAGGCGATATTTCACCAAAATCACTATCGATATAGGCATATAACCCGGAGGCAGTATAAAAAAATAGTTAACGCCACTCATCCTAGTACATTCAGCATATTCATCTGAATTTCTGCTCTGTGTCGCACGCTAGAAGTTGTATTGTATACCGATCTGTAGGTATATTGCATTTATCTGTAATAGTAATAGTATTAAGACCATGACAGTAACACAGAGTAGGACAGAAGGGGGGAAGCCACGATTTGACATACTAGACGGACTGCGAGGAGTGGCAGCATTGATGGTGCTAGTGTACCACTTCTTCGAGGCGTACGCGCCAAGTGTCTACGGACAGCGGGTAAACCACGGCTACCTCGCTGTGCACTTCTTCTTTATCCTCTCCGGCTTTGTCCTCGGCTATGCCTATGAGGGTCGCTGGGATAGGATGAGTGTTGGGGAGTTCATCAAGAGGCGCGTGATTCGCCTCCATCCGATGGTGGTCATCGGTGTCCTCCTAGGCGTCATTGCCTATCTAGTACAGGGCAGCGTGATGTGGGATGGCACTGCCGTGCCGCTCACCACAGTGCTCCTCGCAGCCTTGGCAACGCTTTTCCTGATACCTGCAAGCCCTGGGAGCCAGATTGATGTACGTGGCTTTGGCGAACTCTTCCCGCTCAACGGGCCTTTCTGGTCGCTCTTTCTCGAGTACATCGGTAGCATACTATACGGGCTGATCCTTAGGAGGTTATCTACAAAGGCACTCGGCATCATCGCACTGGTCACCGGAGCAGGTGTCGCTCTATATGCCGTCGGCAATGGCTCCGGCTTCGGACATCTAGGCATAGGGTGGACCATGGCAGAGGGCTACCTGTGGGCTGGGCTCCTCTGTATGACCTTCTCCTTCACAATGGGAATGCTGATCTCGAGGGTTTCTCACAAGAGACCTTTGCGTGTGCGAGGAGCCTTTTGGTGGTGCGCTCTAGTGCTTGTGACAATGGTCTCTGTACCCCACTTCGGTGAGGGGCAGGAGTGGATCAATGGGCTCTACGATGCCCTCTGCGTACTACTCGTCTCGCCACTACTGGTATGGATAGGAGCATCTAGCAGTCTGACCGACCGGCACTCCGAGGCTGTGGCACACTTCTGGGGACACATCTCCTATCCCGTCTACATGATTCACTACCCCTCTATGTATCTGTTTTACAACTGGGTGTGGAGCAACGAGATCCCCTATGCGAAGGGGCTCCCCGTGGGGATTGGCATCATTGTGGCAAACATCCTCCTCGCTTACCTCCTCTATCGCTATTACGACGTGCCTACAAGGGCGCACTTGAGCCGTCGGCTCGTGAAGCACTGATAAGGAGCGATTTTAGGATGGGATTGGCTGGCACGCATTAAACTTTGAAGCCGCCTCTGAGTCATACCGCAGGCAGGGGCAATTCTGATACCAAGTGATGAAGAATTTTAGTATATTTGAGTAGGTAGAAAGGAGAGGGTGAGAGATATGGCTTCGAGTGCGACAAATGTAATTGGGACAATCATCTGGTGGATATTCGGAGGAATCGCCACCGCCGCAGAGTATCTGCTCGCAGGGGTGATACTCTGCATCACAATCGTAGGCATACCCTTTGGACTACAATGCTTTAAGATGGGTAAGGTGATGCTCTTTCCCTTCGATAGCAAGGTGAGCGAAAGTCGCTCAGGGGTGATCGGCTGTGTGGGCAATGTCCTCTGGCTCATCTTAGTAGGCTTCTGGATCGCCGTGACCCACTGGCTATTTGGCATACTGCTCTGCATCACCATCATAGGCATACCCTTTGGAAGGCAGCACTTTAAGTTTGCCAAGGTGGCACTGACACCCTTTGGTCGAGAGGTCAAGGTAGAGGTCTGATGGATCTGACTCAGAGGCACATAGAGAATATAACCCCAGGGCTGCAGCGACCAATAGGCGTCTTCGACTCTGGCTATGGTGGGCTAACCATCCTGAAGAGCTTCAGGGAGCTGATGCCTGAGTACGACTACATCTATCTCGGGGATAATGCTCGGAGCCCTTATGGTAACCACTCTTTTGATACTATCTACGAGTATACTCTGCAGGGAGTGGACTACCTCTTTGCCCAAGGGTGTAAGCTGGTGATCCTAGCATGCAACACAGCCTCCGCGAGAGCGCTTAGGACAATACAGCAGGTAGACCTCCGTCAGAGCCAAGACCCCACCCGCAGGGTGCTTGGGGTGATACGCCCGACGGTGGAGCATCTGTCGCAGATCACAGAGACAGGGCAGGTGGGACTCTTCGCCACCCTAGCAACGGTGCGGAGTGGCTCCTATCAGATTGAGGCTGAGAAGTATGCCCCAGGAGTGACCCTAACACAGCAGGCACCGCAAATGTGGGTGTCGCTAGTAGAGAATGGGGAAGTGGGGGACAACGCAGGTGTCAACTACTTCGTACAGAAGGAGGTAGACGAACTGATGAAGCGTGCACCCGAGATAGATGCGATACAGCTGGCGTGCACCCACTACCCGCTACTGCGTGAGCGTATAGAGGCAGCAGTACCCCCTGGTGTGTGTGTGTATGGGCAGGGCGCCATTGTAGCCGAGTCACTACGTGACTACCTCCGCCGGCACCCGGAGATGGAGCGACGCCTGAGCAAAGGGGGCAAGACCCACTTCCTCACCACAGAGCGGGGAGAGCACTTCTCTGCACTGGCAGGGAGGTTTTTGGGGTATCCGATTGAGGATCAGCAGGTAAATCAGATAAAACTTTTTTGAGATGCAATTTCAACTGGTTTCGAACTTTAGCCCGATGGGAGACCAACCGGAGGCGATCGCGCAACTCGTCGATGGCATTCGGTCAGGCGCACACAAGCAGACCTTGCTCGGAGTCACAGGCTCTGGCAAGACCTTTACGGTGGCTAATGTGATCCAAGAGTTGGGATTGCCAACACTCGTCTTGAGCCACAATAAGACCCTAGCGGCTCAGCTCTATGGTGAGTTTCGCTCTTTCTTCCCTAACAACGCAGTAGAGTATTTCGTCTCTTACTACGACTACTACCAGCCAGAGGCATACCTGCCTAGCTCGGATATGTACATCGAGAAGGATATGGCGATCAACGACGAGATAGAGAAGTTGCGGCTGAAGACCACCTCGTCTCTGCTCTCGGGTAGGCGCGACGTGGTGGTGGTATCGTCGGTCTCCTGCATCTACGGTATGGCTAACCCTCGCGACTATGCGTCGAAGAAAGTGGTGATCAAGGTTGGAGACGAGGAGGGGAGAGATGAGCTACTGAGGGAGCTGGTGAATGCCTACTATCTGCATGACAGAGAGAACTTTAAGCCAGGGACCTTCCGCTCTCTGGGTGATACACTCGACATCTTCCCAGCAGTGGAGGGCTATGACGGCATGGCGTATCGTGTGGAGTTTTGGGGCGATGAGGTGGAGCGGATATCGTGCTTCCATCCAACGACGCTCGAGGAGCTGAGTGTGCTGGATGAAGTGCACATCTACCCTGCCAACCTCTTTGTCACCACCAAGGAGCAGACCCTATCGGCAATAGAGCAGATCAAGATAGACCTAGACAAGCAGGTGGCTCTATTTGAGCGGATGGGGCAATCGGCTGAGGCGACACGGCTCTACGAGCGGGTATCGAATGATATCGCAATGCTGAGAGAGGTCGGATACTGCAACGGAATTGAGAACTACTCTCGCTACTTTGACGGCAGAGCCCCTGGAGAGCGTCCTTACTGCCTATTGGATTACTTTCCAGAGGACTTCCTGCTCGTCATTGATGAGAGCCACGTGACAGTACCACAGGTTAGAGGGATGTACGAGGGTGACCGTCAGCGGAAGACCAACTTGGTGGATTACGGATTTCGCCTACCGGCAGCTGTGGACAATAGACCGCTTAAGTTTGAGGAGTTTACAGCAATCACCGACCGTACCATATACGTGAGTGCCACACCTGCGGAGTACGAGCTAGAGGAGAGCGGAGGCGTAGTGGTGGAGCAGATCATACGACCCACCGGGCTGCCAGATCCGATCATCGAGATACACCCTACCAAGGGGCAGATCGACGACCTCCTGGAGCAGATACAACAGCGCGTGGAGGTGGACGAGAGGGTGCTGGTAACAACGATCACCAAGCGACTAGCAGAAGAGCTAACGGAGTACCTCACTGAGATGGGCGTGCGAGCAGAGTACATCCACAGCGAAGTGGTGACGATACGAAGGGTAGAGCTGATGGAGGGCCTGCGTCGGGGGGACTTCGACGTCTTGGTCGGGGTGAATCTACTCCGTGAAGGTCTGGATCTGCCAGAAGTGTCGCTTGTAGCTATCTTTGATGCTGACAAGGAGGGTTTCTTACGCAACCACCGCTCTCTCACACAGACGGCGGGGCGTGCTGCGCGTAATGTCAATGGCAAAGTGATCTTTTACGCTGACCGCATAACGGCAAGCATGCAGCTGACAATGGACGAGACCAAGAGAAGGAGGGATAAGCAGCTGGCATTCAATAAAAAGAACGGCATAGTACCAAAGCAGATCTCCAATAAGAAGAGTGCATCCATCCTCGAGCTCACAGGCCCTTCTAAGCTACAAGCAGAGCGGGGTCAGCGTAGCTACAACATCGAGGAGCGTCAGAAGCTAGTGGCAGAAAAGTCACTAGCCTACTTGTCGGCGGAGTCGCGTGAGGAGCAAATAGAAAAAGCTCGTGAGGCAATGAACGCAGCCGCGCTGGCGATGGACTTTGTGACCGCAGCTCAGCAGAGAGACCTACTCTTCGAGCTACAAGCGATGCTTGGAGATGAAAGTAAAGTGACAAAGAGGGAAAAAGAGGCGGCAAAACGGCAGAAGAAGCGTTATAATCCGGCTAAAAAGTAAAATTATGAGAAATAATCACAAAAGAGTTGGTTCGACCAGACTATTTTATGTAACTTGCGTGCGATGTTGGCCAATTTAGGCTTAGAATGCCAAAGTTCTCGGTGGTAGTTGCTACAACACTTACAATAAAAGGCTGCTGGGGATTGCCATTTTTTCAAACTAAAAAGGAAACTTGATGGGTTCAAAGATTGCTCTATTTATATGTTGTGCGATGTGCTCCTTTGGAGTGCAATCGTATGCGCAGCACGTCTCCACACCTAGCCAGACAGCCAATCCATCTGCTCAAAGCCCCTCCAACCCACACAATGGAGCAAACTCAGATAAGGAGGAGAGCCCAGTAGTGGACTTGGGAATTGCTGGCTTGATCGCAGACAACTTCAACCTGAAGGACACCAAAAAGGTCTCTGACCTTGCTATTTATCTCAATAAGTCTGTGGGGTATGATGTGATCACAACTGAGGACTTAATGTACCCAGCAATTGACCTTTACGGAGAAGACTCTTGGAACACCAACAACCTTAACATCACGACCAACGGAAGGCACATCCCACTTCCAGAGAGTTACGACATCGATTGCAGCCAGTTTAGTTATCCACTAGATGGCATACGTAGAGTCAATAGTAACTATGGCTATCGTCGCCGTTTCGGTCGTATGCACTACGGTATAGACCTGCAGCTAAGCGTAGGTGACTCAGTTCGCGCTGCCTTTGACGGCAAAGTCCGACTTGTGGACTACGACCGACGTGGATACGGTAAGTACGTGGTGGTCAGGCACACCAACGGCCTTGAGACCCTCTATGGGCACCTCTCCGACAATACGATCGTGAAGGTCAATGATATCGTCCGTGCCGGTGAGCCAATAGGGCTAGGAGGTAACACAGGGCGCTCTACTGGACCTCACCTTCACTTCGAGACGCGTCTCCTCGGACAAGCCATCAACCCTGCACACCTCATCAACTTCAAGAGTGGTCTGCCCGTTAAGGAGGTTTATGTGTACAAGCGGGGTGCAGACACACGCAAGACGTATGCTTCATCCAGAAGCGGCAAGTCATCCTCTGCACAAAATGGCAACATCCAGACCCACAGGATCAAGAGCGGGGATACCCTCTCTGGGATTGCTGCGAGGTACGGCACGAGTGTAAACAAACTGTGTCAGCTCAATGGCATCAATCGAAACACTGTGCTCAGGATCGGTAGAACCCTGAGGGTCAGCTCCTAATCAAATAAAGAGATACGTAGAAATAGTAGTTTCCATGATAAAAGAGAAGCTCAATGCTCATCTGATAAGAACCTGAGCGTTGAGCTTTTCTCCACAATAGAGATCAAAACAATGAAACCGATATTTATCATAGGCTTTACAGGGGTGGGCAAGACCACCGTTGGGAAGGAACTAGCTAAGAGACTAGACCTCAACTTTATAGATACTGACGATTTCATCGCCAGTCGGTACAACACAAGTATCGATAGCATGTTTGCTACCTGCGGGATAGAGAAGTTTAGAAAGCGGGAGAAAGTCGTACTCATCGAGCTCTCACAAAAGCAAAACAGCGTGATTGCTACCGGAGGTGGGCTGGCCACCTATAGCGACAACATGGATCTGATGCTAGAGCGAGGTACTGTCATATACCTAGAGGCACCCACTAGCGCACTCGCAAAGAGGCTTTACCTAGTACGCGAGAGTCGCCCAGCCGTTGCTGACAAAGATGAGGCTGGCGTGCTCCAGTATGTAGAGGAGTGGCTACCGAAGCGACTTCCCACCTACGAACGAGCCAACTTCCGAGTAGATGCCACTCATCTCACCACTGACGACGATGTCAGCAAGGTGGTAGATGAGATCATATCCCTCATAGATAACCATCACTGATAAGGACGAGTTCCGACCTCTGCCTTTGCCCTATCCGCATGGTTGCCCCTTGAATTAGGCAAGTTTAGCATTTAGCAGATGTTTATAACTCTAAGCTAAACTCCCTTGTCACTACAGGGGTAAACCCGTCGTGTACCCTCCATCTACTCAACATCAATATTGGCACACTATTGTAATGCCATTAAAAAAAGGGTATCTTTGTCCTATCAATAAAGCCATGTTAAAATGGCGCACATATCGTATTTTCGTGAATAATAGTGGAAAGCTGTTATCTAGAAAGAACAGACTGACAAGAGAAATATGGAGAAGAAACACGCAGCTATAACTGCAATTGGGGGCTATCTGCCTGACGATGTACTGACAAACGAAGACATCACCAAGATGGTAGATACCTCGGATGAGTGGATCACCACAAGGGTAGGGATCAAAGAGCGTAGAATACTGAAAGATAAGCACAAAGGCTCTTCTTACTTAGGCATTCAAGCCGTCAAAGATCTAGCAGCACGGCATGAAGGAGCACTGGACGGTGTGGAGATCGTACTTTGCTCATCCAACACTCCCGACCATGCCTTCCCCACCACAGCTTCCATCATTGCTGAGGGCGTCGGCATCAAGGGGGCACCCTGCTTGGACTTCCAGGGCGCCTGCGCTGGTTTTCTATACGGTCTCCAAATCGCGAGATCAATGGTCACAAGTGGGGTGCACAAGAAGGTGCTACTCGTCGCAGCTGAAAAGATGAGTGCCATCGTTGACTTCGAGGACCGCACTACCCTGCCCCTCTTCGGAGACGGTAGTGGCTGTGTGATTGTAGAGGCAGTCGACGAGGAGGTGGGCGTCATGGATGCCATCCTGCGCAATGATAATAGTGGCAAGAACCACCTCATCATGAAAGCTGGAGGCTCAGCTTGCCCTCCCTCGCATGAGACGGTGGATAAAAGGATGCACTACGTCTACCAGGAGGGTCAGCCAGTGTTCAAGAGCGCTGTCTCCAACATGGGCGACGTCTCTGTAGAGATGATGGAGCGCCACAACCTGACAAAGGACGATATCACTTGGGTAGTTCCCCACCAAGCTAATAAGCGCATCATAGACGCCACAGCGCGCCGTATGGGTCTTGATCCGAGCAAGGTGATGGTAAACATCCAAAACCTTGGCAATACCAGTTCAGCAAGCATCCCTCTATGCCTCTGGCAGTGGGAAGATCAGCTTAAGAAGGGAGACAACCTCATTCTCACAGCCTTCGGATCAGGCTTCACGTGGGGTGCCGTATACCTCCGCTGGGCATACGACTACAAGAAATAAGTGAAAGGGCACGTATGAAGACCTTCAAGAGTGGATTTGTAAACCTGGTAGGCAACCCCAATGTAGGGAAGTCGACACTGATGAACTACTTCGTTGGCGACAGGGTGAGCATCATCACCAACAAAGCTCAGACCACACGCCACCGTATCATCGGTATCGTCAATACCCCTGAGATGCAGATTGTTTACAACGATACTCCTGGAGTCGTGAAGCCCGCCTACAAGATGCAAGAGCGGATGCTAGGCTTTTCCAAGAGCGCTCTTGGTGATGCCGACGTCCTACTCTACGTAACAGATGTCCTCGAGGACCCAGAGAGCAATGCCTCATTTCTCGAGGTTGTACGTGAGCTAGAGTGCCCTGTGCTGGTACTGATCAATAAGGTAGACCTCACGACACCCGATGCACTCATGGATCTCAAGCAACGGTGGGAGCAGATCCTCCTGCCCAATGCCATGGAGATAATCCCAATATCAGCGCTACACAATGCCGGACTAGGCTACGTACAGCAGCAGATTGAGGAGCTCCTCCCGGTTTCCCCACCCTACTTCGAGCAAGACGCCTTTACAGACCGCCCTGCGCGCTTCTTTGTATCAGAGATCGTCCGCGAGAAGATCTTTCTCTACTACCAAGAGGAGGTCCCCTACTCCTCCGAGGTGGTGGTCGAGGAGTTCAAGGAGGGCGACAGCCTACTCCGCATACGCGCTACCATCTACGTGGAGCGTGAGAGCCAAAAGGGCATCATCATAGGAGCTAAGGGTGCTGCCATCAAGAAGGTAGGCACCAAAGCAAGGCAAGACCTAGAGCGATTCTTTGGCAAGAAGGTTTTCCTTGAGCTCGAGGTAAAGGTGGAGAAGAATTGGAGAGAAGAGGAGCGCGCACTCCGCCACTTTGGGTACACACAAGACTAAGAATAAGAAGACTATGATACAAAATGGACTAGTCGCCATTGTGGGACAGCCCAACGTTGGCAAGTCTACACTCTTCAATCGGCTCACCAAGAGCCGTACCGCTATCGTGAGTGATATGCCGGGTACCACTCGAGATCGCCAATATGGGCAATGCGAGTGGGGTAGCGTCACCTTTTCGATCGTCGATACAGGCGGGTGGGTAGAGCACTCCGAAGATTCCTTCGAAGAGGAGATCAATAAGCAAGTAAAGGTAGCGATAGAGCAGGCAGATGTGATCCTCTTTCTCGTTGATGTCCAGACCGGACTAGGTGGGCTAGACGAGGCAGTAGCCATGCTCCTCCGGAAGTCCGACAAGCCTGTCATCGTCGTTGCCAATAAGAGCGACAACTTCACGTCAATCCCCGACTCAGCTGAGTTTTACAAGCTAGGTCTGGGCGATCCCTACCCCATCTCCGCCATCAATGGCAGCGGCACAGGAGACCTCCTAGATAGAGTACTGGAGCTACTTCCCGAGAGGGGGAGGGAGGAGAACGATGCCACACTGCAGATACCACGTATCGCAGTTGTAGGACGCCCCAATGTAGGCAAGTCCTCGCTGGTCAACGCCCTCCTCGGCGAGGATCGGCATATCGTCACCAACGTTGCTGGCACCACGCGCGACTCTATCTACACATTCTACAATAAGTTTGACCATCAGTTTTACCTCGTCGATACAGCTGGTATACGCAAGAAAGGCAAGGTACGCGAGAACCTGGAGTACTACTCTGTCATCCGCTCCATCCGCTCCATCGAAAATAGCGACGTATGTGTGCTGATGCTCGATGCCACACAAGGCATTGAGAGTCAGGATATGAACATCTTCTCTATCATACAGAAAAACAAAAAAGGCCTCATCGTCTGCGTCAACAAGTGGGACCTCATAGAGGAGAAGACCACAAAGGTAATGAAGTACTACGAAGAGGCGATCCGAAGCCGACTTGCCCCCTTCACTGACTTCCCCATCCTCTTCATTTCAGCCCAAGAGCGACAACGACTCCTGAAGATCCTAGACCTAGCGCAGGAGATCTACGACAAGCGGAAGCAAAAGATACCCACCTCACAGCTCAATAGCGTGCTCCTCCCAATCATCGAAAAGACGCCACCCCCCGCTACCAAAGGCAAGTACATCAAGATCAAGTACGTCACCATGCTGCCCAAGGTAGAGGTGCCGAGCTTTGTCTTCTTCTGCAACCTACCGCAGTGGGTCAAGGAACCCTACCGGCGATTTCTGGAAAATAAGATCCGCGACAACTGGGACTTCAGCGGCACGCCTATCAACGTATTTGTCCGTGATAAGTGATTGCAAGGCAATAAGATGAGCAAAGGAGAGAGCAGGATATACAAGCAGACACGCGCCACCTTTATCAGTGTAGCGAGAGATCTCTTTGTAGAGCAGGGCTATCAAGCTACGACCATGAATGCCATCGCCAAGCGCTCCGGCAAGGGGCGCCGCACACTCTACAACTACTTTGGTGCCAAGGAGGAGGTCTACTTAGCAGTGATACACGAGGAGCTTCAGCAGCTGTACGAGGAGGTCGCAGACTTCGTCTACAATGGCGAGATGCCCCCATCTCAAAAGCTGATGTCCTTCATCATCAAGCGGATGAACTCCATCAACGAAGTAGTAGAGCGCAACGGAAGTCTAGACGCGGAGTTCTTCAACGACATCTCTGCTGTAGAGCGCTCACGAGCACGATTTGACATATTGGAGCGCCAATTGATCGCCAAGCTACTACAAGACGGCATCAATGCTGGCGCCTTTCGACGTATCGACGTCAAGCGCTCCACACTCCTCCTCCACGCCTGCCTCAAGGGGCTAGAAGTGCCATATATACGTGGGCAATTGGGGAAAAATGAGGAGGAACTCCTAAAGACCATTCGTGTCGTTAGGAGCTTGATACTTAACGGGATAGTAAAACAATAAGAGCAACTATAAAGATGGGAAAGTTAACAAGTAAAGTAGCCATCGTTACAGGTGGGAGCCGCGGCATCGGCAGACGCATCGCCACAGAGCTCGCTACTCAAGGAGCAGACATAGCCTTTACAGGCAGAAGCCTCAATGAAAATACAGAGTCGCTAGAGCAGGAGTTGCGCCAGCTCGGTGTGCGGGTCAAGGCGTACGCCACAGATGCAGCTGACTACGAGGCAAGCCAGGAGTTTGTGGCTCAGGTGGTTGAGGAGTTTGGCAAGGTCGACATCCTAGTCAACAACGCAGGGATCACCAAGGACTCCCTGCTCATGCGCATGAGCGAGGAGCAGTGGGACGATGTAATCCAGGTCAATCTTAAGTCCGCCTTCAACCTCACCAAGGCTGTCACACCCGTGATGATGAGAGCCCGCCAAGGCAGCATCATCAATATCACCTCCGTGGTAGGTCGCTCCGGCAATGCTGGGCAGTCCAACTACTCTGCATCCAAGGCTGGACTAATCGGATTTACCAAGTCCATAGCCAAGGAGTTGGGCTCCCGTGGCATTAGAGTCAACGCTGTGGCACCTGGCTTCATCGAGACCGACATGACTGCTGTGCTCGACGAGAAAGCACTGGCTGAGTGGAAAAAGGGCATCGCCCTCCGCAGAGCCGGACAGCCAGAGGAGGTAGCTAAGGTGGTGGCATTCTTCGCCTCAGACGATTCCAGCTACGTCTCTGGGCAGACGCTCAATGTCTGTGGCGGCATGCTGATGTAGTAGATCCAGCTTGATCAGTGGCATACACCGACATCTCCTCCAGGATACTCTACGAGGACAACCACCTCATCGCCGTCAACAAGCTAGCCGGTGAGCTCGTACAGGGCGATAAGACCGGCGATGAGCCCCTCTCCGATGCGGTGGCGCGCTACCTCAAGGAGAAGTACAATAAGCCGGGCAACGTCTTTGTCGGAGTCATACACCGCCTAGACCGCCCGGTCTCAGGCATCGTACTCTTCGCTAAGACCAGCAAAGCCCTCTCCAGAACCAATGAGCTCTTCCGCAAAGACAGTGTCATTAAGAAGTACCACGCCATCGTAGAGCGGGCGCCTAGAGCTCTGCAAGGCACCCTACGACACCACCTGCTAAAGAATGCGAAGCAAAATAAGTCGTACCCCGTAGCTCCTACCCAAAAGGGAGCCAAGGCAGCATCTTTACACTACCAGACCATCGGCAAGAGCGACAGATACACCCTACTCGAGGTCGAGCTCCACACCGGCAGACACCACCAGATAAGAGTGCAACTAAGCGCCAATAGCACCACCATACGAGGCGACCTCAAGTACGGTGCCAGGAGGTCTCTCCCCAACGGCTCCATCTCACTGCACGCACGTCAGCTCATCTTCGAGCACCCGATCGGCGACCGTGGCGAGATCAATATCGTAGCCCCCTACCCTGCCGATGACGGGCTGTGGGAGCAGTTCAAGCCGCTATAACCGAGCACCAACACCCCTACCCGACTCGATACAAAAATGGAACCCTGACGGCTCAACAAAATGTTGATACTCATCAGGGTTCCGGGGGGAGGGAGTGGTACCACCTGGATTTGAACCAGGGACACACGGATTTTCAGTCCGTTGCTCTACCAACTGAGCTATGGTACCAATATTTACTGTCTGCCAGCGAAATATTTTTCGTTAGGCTCTGCAAAGATACCAAAAATATTCAAACCCACAAATCCCCACCTCCATTCAGTACAGCAAGCACATCAAATATATCTTTTGAAGAGATGGATAGCGAGGAGAGACGCTTTAGGTAAGTGCCTCTCCTCTTCTGTGTACTCGATCAGCACCTGTATGCACTCAAATGCGGCTCACTGTGAGAGCTGAGAGAGTGTAAGAAGTGCCCTAGGCGATGATCTCGACCTCTTTAGGATTCTCGCCCCAACGGTTAGCCCCTGGCACGCTGTCCAGTACCAAGTAGTATAGTAGCCAGATGGCACCAACTAAAGGGATGAGCGCGATCAGGACCCACCACCCCGACTTACCTATGTCGTGCAGACGTCTTACGGTGACGGCGAGGGCGGGGATAAATACAGCCAACCCATAAAGTAGATAGATATATCCATAGGGTATGGGAGTTCCCATAGTAGCAGGTAAATTTAACCCCAATATATTATCCAAAGCTCCGGCTACGAAGGCAAAGATAAAATCGAATAGAGTGAAATACCAATACTCCTTGCGTCTGGCTCGACCTGAGAAGTCAGCGTATTGACGTAATACTTTAAGAAACCATTTCATAATACTTATTTATTCAAAGGTGGTTAACTCGCAGTAAAGATAATAAAAACACCACTACAAACCATTCTTAAATAGGCATAAATCATAAAAAATATCAATATTATTGGGAACTTTAGGCTCTCTTTAAGGGCTTGATGGTCTATAAAAGAGGGATCAATGTTGGGATCCTCGCTCCTACCTACTCCAGACCTAATGGAGGTACGACATCCGACCTTCGTCGGAGTCGATATCAGATTCGTGACGATAGATACCAGGGTGGCGAGGCTTCGCCTCTTACCCTTCGCTAGGTCATTCGATCCCG
>JAUNLH010000045.1 GCA_030532365.1 Porphyromonas sp. | reverse complement strand
AGATTTTCTGAGTTCGGAGCTCAATATTTTGAACCTTCTAAATCCGTATCTACACAGGTCTCTCTCAGAACGTCATATCTTCCCAACCTTTTGGCACTTAATAATGGCGCTTTAAGACCGGCTAGACCTATCAGAGATCCAACCCAAAGGCAAACATTTAGCCTTCGGTCTGGATATTTTCATTACCTTTCGGGGAAGAAGCACTTACCACTAAGATATAGTGATATCATGAATAGAGAGATAAAGATATACTTTGAGGACGGGGATATGAGGGTCTTCTCTGCAGGGAGTACACCCATGGAGATACTAAAAGAGACCGGGAAGACTCCCGTGCCCTACCCAATGATCGCACTAATTAACCATGAGATAGCTGCGCTAGACCAGCCCATCTGGTACGACTCCAACCTTCACTATGTCGGCTACGAGCAGGAGCTAGGCAGACGCACCTATGTCAGGACCTTGGTACTCCTGATCGCTAAGGCTGTGGAGGATCTCGGACTGCCTCGGGGTCGTGAAGTGACCTTTGAGCACGCAATCTCTAATGGATACTACTGTGTATGGAATGGCACCGGTGGGCAGTTTAACCCCGAAGGTCACGAGGAGGATGTCGCCAAGCTACGCGCCAGGGTAGACCAACTGATAGCTGCTAAGCTACCGATCAAGGATAAGCTACTTCCCTCTGATGAGGCGATCAAGTACTTTCGTGAGGCAGGGCGTATGACAACAGCCGAGCTCATAGAGCAGCAAGGTCGATGGTTTTACCCCTGCAAGGAGCTGGACGGCTACCTGGACTTCCAGCTAGAGCCTCTGCTACCCAATACTGGCGACGTATGGCTCTATGATCTTGTGCCTTACGAAGAGGGGGTCCTCCTGCGCATTCCCGACCCTCAAAAGCCTACAGAGCTGCTACCTCTCATTGAGCAACCTAAGCTCTTTGGTGCCTTTAAGCGCCACATCGACCTGCTAAAAATGCTAGATCTGGAGGATGTGGCTCCGATCAATAGAAATAACCTATCCGGAAAGACCAAAGAGCTCATCCGTATCTCAGAGGCAATGCAGGTGCGAAGGGTCATGCAGGTAGCTCACGAGATAGCAGAGAAGCACAAGGAGGGGGTGCGGATCATACTGATATCCGGACCCAGCTCATCAGGGAAGACCACCTTCTCCAAACAGCTACAGACGCAGCTGATCACCTACCTACTCAAGCCCTTTACACTCTCGCTAGACAATTACTTTGTAAACCGAGAGCAGACACCCCTAGATGAGGATGGCGAATATGACTACGAGAGCCTTTACGCCCTCGATCTACCGCTCTTGCAGATACACATCAACGCTCTCATCAAGGGCGAAGAGATAAAGCTCCCAACCTATAACTTCGTCACTGGAGAGCGTGAGTACCATGGCAATACGCTACAACTAGCACCTGACAATATCTTGATCATTGAGGGGATCCATGCGCTAAACCCAGCTCTGACAAAGGAGATCCCGAGGGAGGCGCTCTTTAAGGTCTACATTTCGGCGCTGACCACTGTATCGCTCGACACCCATAACTGGATCCCCACCTCTGACAATAGGCTACTGCGCCGGATGGTGCGTGATGCTCAGTATCGTGGGACTACCGCATCCGAGACCATACAACGCTGGACATCAGTGAGAAGCGGGGAGCACAAATGGGTCTTCCCCTATCAGGAGGAGGCCGATGTGATGGTCAATAGTGCGATGCTCTATGAGCTGGGATCGCTACGCGAGGAGGCAGAGAAAGTACTATCGAAGGTACAAGAGGCGGACCCCAGCTATACAGAAGCGTCGAGGCTACTACGGCTATTGAAGATGTTTGAGCCCCTACCCTACGACTGCGTACCACCCACATCGGTATTGAGAGAGTTCTTAGGTGGCAGTAGCTTCCGCTACTAGTCAATACAGAGTGAGCGTCAAGGAGATAACTCCTCGACGCTCACTATTTTTCTACACTCCTTCCATAGTCGCTGCTGGCTCGTATAGAACCCTAGTCAGCCCCAGATACAAAAAAAGAGAGAAGCCTCTGCTAAGACTTCTCTCTAGATGTGGGCCCTGATGGATTCGAACCATCGACCCCCTGTTTGTAAGACAGGTGCTCTAAACCAGCTGAGCTAAGGGCCCTTTCCTGTTTTGCTTTGCAAAGGTACAAAAACTTTCTTTACCAACAAACATTCTTCAAACTTTTAGCTAAAAATTCTTCTACTTGCCCTGAGAAAGCGTGGCGCTGGGGTCATAAATCATCTCGAGATGCGGTCTCGTCTTTCTGCCATATTTTAGTTAGTTTTGCATTAAATAGATAGGGGAGATCACCTCGCAAGAGTCAGAAGAAGAAGCAACTAGAGAAGCAAGCAGACCGTAATGGCAGAAACCTCAACAACACCTCTATTATCGCTTGAGAATATTATCGTAAAGCGAGAGGAGAATACCATCCTATTCGATGCCAGCATGGATATATACCCAGGTGAATTTGTCTACCTGATCGGGCGTGTCGGTGCAGGGAAGTCAACCCTCATCAAGACCATATATGCCGACCTACCAATAGCAGATGGACGGGCAAGATTTGATACATTTGACCTGCGGAAGATCCGCCGTAAGAAGATCCCTTACCTACGCCGGGAGTTGGGCATCATTTTCCAGGACTTCCAGCTTCTAGAGGATCGTAGTGTGGAGAAGAACCTGGAGTTTGTGCTGCGGGCAACCGGATGGAAGGAAAAGCAGAAGATAAAGCAGAGGATCAGCGAGGTGCTGGAGCAAGTAGGGCTGGAGAGCAAGGGGTACCGCATGCCCCACGAGCTATCTGGCGGAGAGCAGCAGAGAGTGGTTATCTCTAGAGCACTCCTCAACAAGCCCAAGATGATACTAGCTGACGAGCCGACGGGCAACCTAGACCCAGAGACTAGCGAGCAGATCATAAAGCTACTCTGGGAGATCTCCAACAACGGCACTGCGGTACTGATGAGCACGCACAACTATGCTCTGGTGAAGAAATATCCTGCTCGCATCGTACAGATCAGCAAGGGAGCTATCCGAGAGATGCAAATCCGCTCCGACATACCGCAGGCAGACAGTAATACAGAAACTCATACAAGCGAGGAGCCACTAGTAGAATGAACAATAAGGCTAATAGCCACATGGTAGTGATGAAGTTTGGGGGAACATCAGTAGGCTCCCCCGAGAGGATCAAGAGCGTTGCACGACTACTCCTACAAGAGAAGGCTCCTAAGATAGTGGTACTGAGTGCCATGAGTGGCGTGACCAATACCCTAGTCGATATCAGTCGACTATACGCTACTAAGAATACCCAAGGCGCTCTCGATAAGATCGACGACTTGGAGCAGAAGTACCTCGACACCATACAAGAGCTTTACCATGAGGAGCGCTATCGCGAGGAGACGAGGGAGTTTGTGCTGAGTAAGATGCGATTTCTACGGGAGTTTCGGCAGGAGTTATTCACCGACTTCGAGGAGAAGCAAGTGCTAGCACAAGGGGAGACCATCTCTGTCCGAATGATGATGAAGCACCTACAAGAGGAGGGGCACAAAGTTGGCTACCTCCCAGCTCTCGACTTTATGGTAGTGGATATCCATCACGAGCCCGACCTGGATAAGATTAGTACTCAGCTTCATAAGATACTAGAGCAGCGTGCCAGTGAGCAGTATGAGATATACCTCACTGAGGGCTACATCTGTAGAAATGCCTACGCAGAGATAGACAACCTAAAGCGTGGCGGGAGCGACTACACCGCATCCCTCATTGGGGCTGCCATCGATGCCAGAGAGATACAAATATGGACGGATATTGATGGGTTGCACAACAACGACCCCCGAGTGGTGGAGCAGACCAAACCGGTATCCAGACTTCACTATAACGAGGCTTCGGAGCTCGCCTACTTTGGAGCTAAGATACTGCACCCTGCATGTATTCATCCGGCTAAGATGGCAAATGTACCAGTTCGCCTCCTGAACTCTCAAGACCCTTCAGCCCAAGGAACACTTATCTCTAACCGGATGACCGAGGGTGCCATGAAGGCTATCGCGGCAAAGGATGGGCTGACAGCTATTCGCATACTTAGTACTCGGATGCTCCTTTCTTACAGCTTCTTCAGCAAGGTATTTGAAGTATTTGAGGAGTACAAGACGCCTATAGACCTAGTGACAACTAGTGAAGTGGCAGTCTCTGTAGTGATTGACAACACCAGCCGACTTGAAGAGATCCTCTCGGAGCTTCGTAAGATCGGTGATGTCGCTCAGGACAACGAAATGACAATAATATGTGTGGCTGGAGACCTCAACTGGAGAAACATGAACTTCGAGTCCGCCATACTGACCGCCCTAGATGAGATACCGGTGAGGATGATCTCCTATGGCGGATCGAACTACAATGTATCGGTGGTCGTTCGCACCGAGGACAAAGCGGATGCGCTAAAGCGACTTAATCAGCACCTATTTGAGTGATGGGAACAACGGACATGAGGGAGCAACTTAAGACTTGGTTTTACACCACACGACCTCACACGCTAAGCGCCTCTCTGGCTCCTATGCTTGTGGTGCTGGGTGCATTGATAGCAGAGGGAACATTTCGCCTGATCCCCTACCTGCTCTGTGTGACTGTGGCATTCTTTGCTCAGATATCAAGCAATTTGGCAAACGACTACTTTGACTTCATAGGTGGGAAGGATACAGATGAGCGCGTAGGATTTGAGAGGGTGCTGACCACGGGGAGAGTGTCTCAGAAAGAAATAATGATATTGCTTGGAGTTGCCCTTGCAATAACATCGATAGCGGGCTTTGCCCTTGCTGCGACCGAAGGGTGGGAGTTGCTGATCATCGGGGTATTTGTCCTTATCGGGGCTCTTGCCTACTCGTCAGGTCCATTTCCTCTTTCGCACAACGCGCTAGGAGACTTCGCCGTAGTCCTACTTTTCGGGTTAATACCAATGCTCGCCTCCTACTACGCAATCGCAGGTAGACCACCCTTGTATCTACTCTTCTTTGCACTAACTATCGGTGTTTGGGAGGTAAACATCCTTGTCTGCAACAACTATCGTGACTACAAGGAGGATAAGAAGAGTGGGAAAAAGACAATCGTGGTGAGGATGGGCGGTGCGTCAGGTCCAATCCTCTACTTGATCAACTCGCTTATCACGCTTGGCTGCCTAGTGATCGGGCTTCTCCTCCTAGGGAAGTGGATTTGGGCAATCGTCCTTTTTCTGCTTGCTGGCTCTGCATATATGGTTGGGACTTTGGCAATTAGGAAGGCAAAGGGGAAGCAACTTAACAAGCTCTTGGTCTATACCAGTAAACTGACACTATACACTGGGATTGCACTTTTCTTAGCACTGATTTTGTGAAATATATAGCCATTATACCTGCTAGATACGGCTCCACGAGGTTGCCCGGTAAGCCTCTCTTGAAGCTAGGTGGCAAGAGCATCATTCAGCACGTCTATGAACGTGTCTCACAAGTAGTGGAGGAGACGCTCGTAGCTACCGATGATGGCTCGATCGTAGAGGAGGTAGAGCGCTTTGGAGGGCGGGCTGTGCTGACTTCGCCAGACCATAAGAGCGGTACCGACCGTGTATGGGAGGCATACCTAAAGTCCGGCAGTCAAGCCGACTTTGTGCTCAACGTACAAGGCGATGAGCCATTTGTCTCTAAGGACCATCTTGAGAGCCTAATGAAAATCATTGCGAAAGACGGAGTAGACATTGCTACACTTGGTTACCGCCTACCCTCCGGTACCTCGTATGAGGTCCTTAGTGATCCCAACACGGTTAAGGTCGTGATGAACAACAAAGGAGAGGCAATTTACTTCAGTCGAAGTCCAATCCCTTTTCTTAGAGGGATCCCGACTGAGGAGTGGACGAGTCGATACTCATTCATCCAGCATTTGGGTGTCTATGCCTTTAGAACTGAGGTCTTAGGACAGGTCGTTGCTGACGCTCAGAGCCCACTAGAAGAGGCAGAGTCGCTAGAGCAACTGCGATGGCTGGAGGCAGGGCATCGTATCTTCCTCACTACCACCACTGTGAAGAGTATCGGCATTGATACGGTCAAAGATCTAGAGCAAGCCGAAGACTATTTGAGACAAAGCTATAACGCAGGACAATGATAGAGCGGAAGGTCATCGACCAAGTCATAGAGCGAGCGGAGATCGCAGATGTAGTAGGAGACTTCGTGACACTGCACAAGCGTGGGCAGGACTTCGTAGGGCTCTGCCCCTTTCATGATGATACACGTCCTTCTTTTCACGTCTCCGTCTCGAAAAACCTATGTAAATGCTTCGCTTGCGGTGAGGGTGGGACACCACTGACCTTCATCATGAAGCATGAAAACCTCTCATTTCCAGAGGCAATCAAGTACCTCGGAAGAAAATATGGGATAGAGGTTAAGGAGAAAGAACTTACAGAGGAAGAGCTCAAACAACGGGAAGAGCGTGATCTCCTCCTCCTAGCTAATAGCACCGCGAGAGATGCTTACGTAGAGGCGTTGCACGAAGGCTCCGAAGGGAGACTTATAGGGCTCTCCTATTTTCGTGAGAGGGGGCTGACAGATGAGACCATAAAGCAGTTTGAGCTTGGTTACTCTCCATCGAATGCCACTTACCTCTTCGAGCGAGCTAAGAAGGAAGGACTTGAGCCCGATATTCTAGAGAAGGTAGGGCTTGTATACAAGTCACGCAATGGGCAGTGGATAGATAGATACCGCGAGCGTATCATTTTCCCCATCCATTCTCTCAGTGGCAATGTGGTCGGGTTCGGAGGTCGCATCATGAAGAAGCTGGAGAACGTCGGGAAGTACATCAACTCTCCCGCTTCGGCTCTATATGACAAAAGCAACGAACTCTACGGTCTCTACTTCGCTAAGCGTGAGCTATCTAAGCAGGATAGATGTATCATCGTTGAGGGTTACATGGATGTCCTGTGGATGCATCAGCGGGGCATCCAAAATGTAATCGCCACATCTGGGACTGCCCTTACTCCCCAGCAAGCCCTTCTCATCAAGCGCTATACGCTCAATGTCACGCTCATCTTTGACAGCGACAATGCCGGTATCAATGCCGCCCTTAAAGGATTGGACATCTGTCTAGAAAAGGGGCTATCGGTGCAGGTGGTGGTGCTCCCAGAAGGGGAAGATCCAGACTCCTTCGCCCGCACCAACGACCTCGAGACCGTCCAAGAGTACATTAAGGAGCACAGCATAGACGGCATCAGCTTCAAAAAGATGAAGCTCGAAGAGCAGTATGGTACAGGTACCCAAGCAAAGACTCAGATATTAGGCGAGATTGCAGAGACTATCGCATACATCGACGATCCTATCCCGAGAGAACTGTATGCCGTGGATATTGCACAGCAGATAGGCATCACGCCACAGCTCCTTGGACAGAGGATAGAAGAGATACGCAGTGAGAGAAAAGAAGAGGTCTATCGCGCTAGAGCCAGACAGCTAAGGCGCGAAGAGCGGACACAGCAAGACGAGGGAGAGACGACGTCATCTAAAAATCAGCTACAAAACATTGCAACCAAACC
Source organism: Porphyromonas sp. (assembly GCA_030532365.1). Classification (GTDB taxonomy): domain Bacteria; phylum Bacteroidota; class Bacteroidia; order Bacteroidales; family Porphyromonadaceae; genus Porphyromonas_A. Next base: position 6,470 of record JAUNLH010000045.1, on the reverse strand, counting down.
GGTGATCGCACCGAAAGGGAGGGTAAAGTCGACCGTCAAGGCACCGAAGCTCAACCACCCGTTCAACAAATATGAAGTAACCCTGCTCCGGTACTTGGTCTTCAACGGCATGAGGTTCATTAGCTCATACACCAACCCTGCCCACTCTGTCAATGGCGCTACCGTCACGGAGGTGATCTTCTATGAGATCTTGGATCTCCGCACAGAGGGAGTACTCACACCCCACTTCGCAAGTATCCTCCAGGAGATTATAGAGCAGATCGAGGTCAACCCCTCACTCAATCTCCTCGAATACCTCACATGGCACGAAGACGACACCATACGCTACTTCGCCACTGAGCTAGTCACGAACGAACAAAGGCTCAGTCCCTTACACAAGGAGTTCGAAGCAGAGCAAAATGAGGAGACCATCTTCTCCAGACACTTACTTAAGGACATCCTTGCCTACAAGTACGCTTACATCGAAGGGCAAATCCGGAAGGTTCTACAGAAAATAAAGGAAAACAGTGGCAGTGAAGATATTAACCAGCTTCTAGAGGAAATGGCAAACCTCAATAAGATAAAGTCCGAAATGGGTGAGATGCTTGGCGACAGGATCCTATCCCCTAATTCGAAAATCAACTAATAATAAACTATGTCAGAAGAATACGTAGTATCAGTCAAAGATGTGGTCAAGGACTATGCTGAGCATCGCGCTCTTGACCACGTGAGTCTCCAAGTACCGAAGGGTAAGATATACGGACTCTTAGGTCCCAATGGAGCAGGGAAGACCACTCTTATCCGCATACTCAATCGCATCACAGCGCCTGATAGCGGGGAGATCCTCTTTAATGGCAAGAAATTCACAGCCAAGGACCTAGACTCCATTGGCTACCTTCCAGAGGAGCGTGGTCTTTACCGCAAGATGAAGGTCGGCGATCAAGCCATGTACCTCGCTCAGCTCAAAGGGCTCAGCCACGCTGAGTCCAAGGCAAGGCTCACCGAGTGGTTCGAACGGCTAGATATCATGCCGTGGTGGAAGAAGAAGGTACAAGAGCTCTCCAAAGGCATGGCACAGAAAGTCCAATTTATCTGTACCGTCATACACGAGCCAAAGCTCCTAATATTCGACGAGCCATTCAGCGGTTTTGACCCTGTAAATGTGGAGCTTATGAAGCATGAGATACTGTCGCTCAGAGACAAGGGGCATACGATCATCTTCTCTACCCACAATATGCAGAGCGTCGAGGAGCTGTGCAACAACATCACGCTCATCAATAAGTCTCGCGTAGTCCTAGAGGGCGATGTCCAGCTAATCCGAAACAGCTACAAGGGCAACGCTTATCGCATCGTCTTTGACCAGGAGGTGCAAGCCAAGGAGAGCGACCATGAGCGCTACCACATCCGGAAGCATGAGACAGATGACTATGGTCGCACCACCTTCATCATAGAGAACCACCACTCCCTCCCCACTCATGAGATCGTATCGGAGTGGAACAGTCGTGGCAACCTCACTCAGTTTGAGGAGATTATCCCCACTATGCACGAGATATTCCTAGACATTGTACAACAACAGGAGAAAGACAAGAGCGATGAATAAGTTTTGGATTGTTTTTAAGAAAGAATACCTCATCAAGGTACGCAAGCGCTCCTTCATCATAGCTACCATACTTGTGCCCATCCTCATGATGGCACTGGTCATGGTACCACTCCTACTTAGCATGACAGCGCGGGATACTTCGGAAAAGAAGGTAATGGTCGTCGACCATACGGGCAAGTACTTCGACACGATCGCAAGTGAGTCCTCAGATGGCTTTGTCTTCGTTGACGACAACAACCTCAACGTAGCTGAAATTCGCAAGTCTCCCAACGATGACTACTATGCCTACGTGGTGATCACTGACGACCTACTCGAAAACCCACGAGCTCTCACTATCTACTCGCACAAAGCGATCACACCGGCTCTCGAGAAGCATATCTATGATGTCCTACCTGAGCAGCTAAGGACTGAGAAGATCGCATCGTACGACATCCCTGAGCTCAACCAGATCATAGAGGACACCAAGGTAAATATCACCATCTCCACAGTCCAGTGGAGCTCCAGTGGCGACGAAAAGGAGACCTCCACCACCGTGGCGATGGTCATCGGTCAGATCTTTAACTTCGCCATCTTCCTATTCGTGATCATGTATGGTAGTATGGTGATGACCAGCGTGAAGGAGGAGAAACAAAGCCGCATCGTAGAGATCATCGCCTCGTCTGTCAAGCCTACCACCCTTCTATCCGCAAAGATCGCAGGCATAGGCTGTGTGGGACTGACACAGGTGCTGATATGGGGTGTCCTGCTGGTTGGGCTATTCTTAGGTCTACAAGGTGTCTTCCTCAACTCTGCCACCTTTGATTTCAATCAGCTAGCATCCACGGCACAAGCCTCTGACGTCGATCCTGAGTTGATCCAAGACCTTCTAATCCCGCTAGCCAACTTCAACTTCGGGAAGCTCTTCTTCGCCTTTATCTTCTACTTCATCTGTGGCTACATCTCCTACGCCAGCCTATTTGCGGCACTAGGTGCTGCCACTGACAGCGACGAGGACCTACAGCAGGTCTCCGCTCCGATCTCCCTCTTCATGGTCTTTGGTTTTTATGTGGCGCTGTACTCAGTAGAGAACCCCAATGGGCCGCTCCCCCTAGTCTGCTCGTTCTTACCCTTCGTCGCACCTGGTGTGATGATGGTAAGGCTACCATTCGATCCTCCTACGATCCAAGTGGTACTCTCAGCAGTCATAATGATCGTGACTACAGTGTTACTCGTATGGATGTCGGCTAAAGTATTCCGCGTTGGTCTACTAATGTACGGCAAGAAGCCCAAACTCAAAGAGATGATACGCTGGATCAGGTTCAGCTAAAGAGGGCATCATAATAGCACAAGAGAAGGTCTACGAGAGGGCTCATCACCACAACTCGTAGACCTTCTTTATTGTACTCTGCTTTAGGGAGAACTCTGTCGCTAGATATCGAGTAGCTCTATTATCTCTGCGACCTCTGCTGCTATCTTAGCATCGGTCTCTATGAGATCACTGAGAGAGCTGACACTGTAGATCACCGTGGAGTGATCTCTGCCCCCCACCTCAGCGCCGATGGCTGCTAGAGAGACGTCAGTATACTTCTTCGCTAGGTACATCACCATCTGGCGCGCCTGCACTATCTCACGCTTGCGCCTGCGCCCACGCACATCCTCCTCGTCGAGGTTGTAGTACTGGCAGACGGTAGAGAGGATCTCTGGCACAGATACTTTGCGCTCCTCTATGCCTATCGTCTGAGAGAGCACACGCTCAGCTAGCGATAGATCTAACTTCTCATCATTATATAGCGAGTAGGCAAGTAGAGAAGTTAGCGACCCTTCTATGTCTCTCACATTATCCTTAGCGTGCTTCACGACGAAGTTAAAGACCTCCTCCGAGAGCTCTATCTCTGAGTCTTCGACCATCTTCTCTAGTATCTTACGCCTTAGAGGCACGTCGGGTCGTTCTATCTCAGCTGTCAAGCCCCACTTCAGCCTCGTGAAGAGGCGCTCCTCCATCCCCTTGAGCTCTACTGGCGGGCGGTCAGATGTGATGATGATCTGCTTGCCAAGTAGCTTAAGGTTATTAAAGATCTGAAAGAAGGCATTTTGTGTACTCCTTGCTTCGCTAAACTCCTGAATATCATCGATCAAGAGTAGGTCTATATTCTGATAATAGTTAAAGAAGAGTGCCGGCTCCTTACGAGCAATGGTTGCCTCGACAAACTGTCTCTTAAAGGTCTGAGCAGGCACATAGACAGCCTTGTAGTTGGGGTCACGCTCCATAAGCGCATTACCAATAGCATGCAGCAAGTGCGTCTTACCCACACCAGAAGCCCCGTGTACAAAGAGGGGATTAAAGGCATTTCTCCCAGGCTTATCAATGATCGTGCACGCCGCTGTATATGCCAGCTTATTGCAGTAGCTCTGATAGAAGTTATCCATCCTCATGCGCGAGTCCAGGTGAGTGTCAAACGTACGACTCCGCACACTAGGCTTCGCCTGATCGAGTTGTGGCACTCCCCCATCCTCAAGTTTTATCGCAGGGCAGGCGGAGCTACGGGTCGGGCTCTCTGTAGGGATCTGATATTGCAGTACTATCCCCTTGCCAAAGGCTTTCTCAAGACCCTGTTTAACTATTTCCAGATAGACATCCTCCATCTTGATGTAATAGTCCTGAGAGGGCACGCGAATGGTCAGCACATTTTCCTTCATAGCAATAGGACGTAGTGGCTCGAACCACAAATGGTAGTCCTTCTGCGATGAGAGAAGTGTCTGGACTTCGGTCAGGAAGTTCCCCCAGGCGATTTGAAGATGGTTGTTCATTTCTTATTAAGAGTAGACTCTGTCTATACTGTTATTGCTTCCTATCCCCCTATCCTATCCTTATATGGACGGTAAAAGGCATCCAGTAGAAGGCTACTGAGACGCCCTTTACTCCCCGATAGAATACAAAGATTCTGAAAAAGATGGAATAAAAAAAGTAGCAAAACACTTGCAATTCTCAATCTATGTCACTATCAAGGACTTGCAAACAATCATCTGAGTATCAATATATTACAAATTCATATCGGTGTAAGGTGTTGGCTTCAAAGAGGTTCCGATCCTCAAAATACAGATGTTAATGAATGTTATCATCAAGTCTTAGGTTTTAACACATTGGCTGTTTTTTAGGTGGTTGATGAGCCAACGTCCGGAGTCACAGCATGGTACGCATTTTTCCGGATCGAGGACTCCCGACACCTTAGCTCCATGCTCTATTTTCCTCGCATTCAAAGCCAAATATTTACACATATAGATGTAGATATTTATCACAAAGAGCACTCCCCTCCGATCGGGTGCATATTACTCTCTTGAGAATGGCGAGAAAAAGGGAAAAACGTAGAGCACTGTACTGATCGGAGCTCTAGAGTTGAGACAAACGACCACCCGAACTCAGAAAATCTAAGTTCCCAACTTAGGTGCATCGAAGTTCCGGTCTTAGATCGATCGAAGTTCCAAAGTTTAGCTCATTTAAGTTGGGAACTTCAAAGTACACAAGTATGCATATCCGTAATATATAAGATGGGGGATCCTCTTTTTTACAATGCAGGGGCAGGAGATATTTGTGTAAGTCAAAATGTTAGCTTAACTTTGCCCTAGTGAGTCGATATAAGCACAACCACTACTAGAGGATTAAGAAGAGGATAAATAGGAGTTTGGTGTAGACAGTTTAGTGACTAGGACATAGCTCGGTAGAAGCGTTGCGAATAGTAGCGATTCCATACAGAGACACTGAGAAAGATGAGCGGTAGCCCACTTGAGTGTGTTCGTATCGGAATTGTTCTTTTTTTACCGAGTCACCGTCGAAAGAGGTAGATACCCTCTTGGTCTACAGCACCACTCCCTAAGTATAACAACCGTATATGGAACACATTTACATGACAGAGCAGGGATACGAGAAACTGCTCGATGAGGTAAAAAAGCTGGAGGAGGTAGAGCGTCCACAGGTGATACAAGCCATCGCCGAGGCGCGAGATAAGGGCGATCTATCGGAGAATGCCGAATACTCTGCTGCCAAAGAGAAACAAGCCCTGCTGGAGGATAGGATCAATCAGCTACAGATGCAGCTCCGTAGTGTACGGATCATCGACACAAAGCAGCTGAATACCGATACAGTACAGCTACTAACCACCGTGACCGTGCTCAACGTCAAGGAGAATAAGAAGAAGAACTTCACCATCGTCTCTGACACAGAGAGCAACATCCGCAAGGGCAAGATATCAATCTCTACACCTATAGCTCAGGGGCTCCTGGGTAAGAAGGTTGGTGACGTCGTGGATATAGAGGTGCCGGCAGGCATACTCACCTTTAAGATAGAAGCCATCTCAGTGGAGTAGAGTCATGACTATCTTTTCGAAAATCATACGTGGGGAGATCCCTTCATATAAGGTCGCAGAGGACGACAAGTTTTACGCCTTTCTAGACATCAACCCCGTACAGCAAGGGCATACGCTAGTGGTACCCAAGCGAGAGGAGGACTACATCTTTGACCTCTCGGATGAGGAGCTAGGCGAGATGATGGTCTTTGCAAAGCGGGTGGCAGGTGCGATAAAGGAGGTAACTGAGTGCAAGAAGGTCTCTCTGGCAGTCGTAGGGCTGGAAGTGCCCCATGCACACATACATCTGATCCCAATCAATAGTGAGGGGGATCTTGACTTCACTAAGGCTCGTGTGGAGCTGACACCGGAGGAGATGCAAGAGCTAGCGAAGAAGCTGCAGGAGGCTCTATATAATACCCTGGTGACTAGGTAGATACAACAAAAGCCTGACACTCTCTCGGGAGTGTCAGGCTTTATCTTTTTGTCTCGTCGTCTCTAGTCTTCCTTCTCGCCGAATGCCAAGTCACCTGCATCTCCTAGCCCAGGTACGATGTACGAATGCTCGTCGA